>JAIETE010000070.1 GCA_019745505.1 Candidatus Obscuribacterales bacterium
TTTGAGCTTCTGGAACTGGAAGCTCGTATACGGGCCCTCTTGCGCAAAGAGCAATGGGGAAATATGACCAAGATTGTGGTCGGGGGTCTGGAATTCGACACTGTCGAGAGGCGCGCGACCATCAACGGCGACAATCTGGATCTTTCGGCTCGTGAACTGGCTGTACTGGAACAGCTGCTCAAGAGCGTCGGCAAAGTCGTCAACAAAGTACAATTGATACGGAACCTCTCATCCTGGGATGCCGAGTTGTCGCACAACGCCCTGGAAATTATCATGCATCGCTTGAGAAAGAAGCTCGAAAAGACAGGCATCAACGTGCGTACAGTCCGCGGATTGGGATATATGCTTGAGAAACCTGCATGACCTCTTCCATAAGGAAGCAGTTGCTCGTATGGCTTTTGATCCCCCTGTCTACGATTGCTGCTTCCAGTACGTTCATTGCATACAACGCAGCAATTTTGCTGGCCAGAGAAATTTACGATAAGGGTCTGCTCAATTCGGCCGACTCGGTCATTGCGCGCGTCAGACATAAGGGCGGCAAAGTCCTTGTGGACCTGCCTCCGGCTGCGCAGTCAATTCTCAAACACAATTACAGAGACACTTTCTTCTATCAGATTTATACGATGGAGGGAAAACGCATTGCCGGCGATGGAAATTTGCCCTTTGATCCGGGCGCCGTAGACTTCAACAAACCGCACTATTCAACGCGCATTTTGAACGGCAAAGAAGTGCGAGTCTTGACTATGCTTTTTCCTGTTGCCAGCCATTTTGCCGATGAAACCCCGGATGACGATGACGATGACAATCCCAAACCGGAATTTCTCATACTCGAAGTGGCTGAAACCCGCAACGCCAGAAGAGAAATAGTCACTCACATCGTCATCTCGGTGCTTTTGCCGCAGCTCATACTGATCATCTGTGGTGGCATTGCTGTATGGTTTGGCATCAAACAAGGTCTCTATCCGCTCCAACAGTTGAGCCGCGCACTTTCTTCGCGCTCGCCGACCGATTTGAGCCCGGTGTCTGAAAGTACCGCACCAGTGGAGGTCCGTCCATTGGTAGGAGCAATCAACGACTTGTTGAAAATGCTCAACGATGAAATAGAGAGAGAACGAAGATTCGTTGCCAACGCAGCTCATCAATTGCGCACACCGCTGGCAGGATTGAAAACTTATGCCGATCTGGCCCTCAAGATGAATGAGGACGAGTCAGTAAATTCAGTGCTGGCACAGCTGCACACCGGCATCAATCGCATGTCCAACTTGATCGTCCGCCTTTTGACTCTGGCACGCTCCGAGCCCGGAGTCGCTTCGCAAACAGCCCGGCAGACTATCGATTTGAGCGAAATCGTATCCAGTGTCACCGAAGACCTGGTGCCGCTTTCCATCGATGAGAAAGTGGATTTAGGCTTCGAATCACCGAACGAAACGATTTTCATCGACGGTGATCCGGTGGGTTTGCGTGAGCTGGTCACGAATATTATTGAAAACGCCGTCATCTACACCGGAGAAGGCGGCAAAGTCACAGTCCGCCTTTCCAATTCGCAAGGGCCTACTTTGTCTGTCGAAGACAACGGTCCTGGCATTCCGGAGAATGAAAGAGAACTCGTCTTCGAGCGTTTCTACAGGATATTGAGGGATGGCGCCTCCGGCAGCGGTCTGGGGCTGGCAATAGTCAGAGAAATAGCCAACTCGCATGGAGCCAAGGTGGAAGTGAAAGAAGGCGCGGACGGAGTCGGCACTTGCTTTACTGTGACTTTTCCGCAAATCGCAAACGGTAAAAAACCGTCGCTGGTCAGTCAGGAATTACATCGTCAAACTGGACGTTGAAAATCTTCACTCCGCGCCCGTCCAGAAAATCGATTACGTCCTTAACCTGCTCACCAAGAGGCCAGAGCGGCACTTCCATCTGAGCGTAGGCTGTGTGCAAAATCATCGCGGATGAATCGCTATAAGGATAATACTCCACGTATTTCACATCATCGAGCAGGACCATCTGGGTCGATTTTCGCTTCTTAAGCCGATCGTAAACGTAAAGTACGGCATCCGAATCGGTCAGCTCGAAGACGAAGCTCCGATTCGCATCCCTGACCATCGAATAGGTCATCAGTCCTAGAAAGAGCGAAAAGCCCGATGTAGAGGCAATCAGCATCAAGCCCCAAGCCACATTGTGCCAGAGGGCGCAAATCCCTGTCACAGCCCACAAACCGGCAAAGATCCAGCCTACCGCAATCCCGACCAGCAGGGGTCCCAAAGCCGTCCTTTTGGAATATGGCTTAGAAACCAGTTTAATGGCTATTTGTGGCTTAGCGGTAACCATCTTGTCGGCTCGAAAAAAGACCGTTAACGGACTTTTTTCTATATGCCCATAAAGGCCGGCAAAATAGTCGAGAAGCCTTTACGGCTCAAGGAGAGAAGACCAGAAGCACCATCGTGAACGTGCCGCTGTTCCAGAGACCGTGAGCGACCATACAGGGCAATATGCTGCGAGTCTTCTCCAGCGTGAAGGCAAAGAGCATACCGAGGGTCATAAGTGGCAGAAAGCCCCCTGCATCGAGGTGAACTCCGGCAAAAAGCCCCGCGGACAGGAGCATTGAAGGCAATATGCCCCAATAGCGCCGCAGAGCTGTATATAAGAAGCCCCTGAAAAGTATCTCTTCGCAAATCGGAGCAAGCACTCCCAGTGTCAGGTAGAAAATTACTGCGGCTGGAATACTGTTGGTTTTAGCAGCTTGCATAACAAAGGAAATGACCGGATTGCTTGAGCCCTGCGAGCCGAAATACTTTGCAGCAATCAGATAGGAGAGCACCACACAAGGAACAGCAGCCAGCCAGGTGAGAATTCCGTACATCACGAGCCGGAAAGGTCCATTGCGATCGACTTTGAAGCGCAAACGAACGCCCTCGAAAAGCTTGATTGCCCGAGGCTTGAGAGCCAAAAAATAGACCCAGAGAATACCCGGACCATTGGCGATCAAATACATGAAAAACATCACGGATCCTGCCACCAGAGCGCCCTGCTTGGAAAGATGCGCATCTTTCAATGCCGCTTGCAGAAAAACGGAAATCACTTGTTGAGTGGCAAGCCAGGCGATAAAAACCGAATAAATCGTCAGAGCGCCGTATTTCTGAGGCGCAGCTACCTGCTCGCGATGCTCCGGAGGAGTGATACGACGGGGCATTATGAAGAGCGTAGCCAGTATGACGATCGATCCGCCCAGAATCGAGAAAACGATTAAGCCAAGAAGAAAAATTGCGCGCGCCACAAAACGCAGATTGGCGTCGTCGAATTCGGCAGTCACCTTTTTGAGCGCTTCCGTTTGATGCGTGGCATTGTAAAGTCGCATCAAAGTTACTGCTCGATACCAGCCCGAAAATTCAGCATCAATCTCATTGGCCAATTGCTTGCGCTTTTCTGCATCAAGCGAATGGGCATTGTTATAAAGAGTGTTCAAAATGCGCGCCAATTGCTTGGACTTGTCAGTACCAATCGCTTCGAGGCGTTCTAAATTGGTCTTCGTCGGGCGGCCCAATTCTCTAGAAACGATGATCACGCGAGCAAGCGCCATGGGGTCTGAGGGTTGCTCGGCGGCGTTCTTCTTGAGCAGATCTTCTGCTTGAACAAGCAATTCTGCGCGACGTTTGTTTACGGCTTCAATGGGTTGCGCCGGAGAGAGACTGCTGGCATTGCGCTGGAAAGTGTTGACGGCTGATTCGATTTTCAGCAGCACGTCCGCATTGTTCGAGTTTCCGAGGCCACCTTTAGCGGTCTTGGCCGGGCTGTGAACGGAAGCCCAGAGCCCCTGGCAGACAAAAACCGTGGCATAAACGAGCAATACACCCGTAATGGTCTTCTTGATCTTCTCTTTAGTAAAAATGCTGCCGGCTGCAAGCAATACGAATCCGTACAGCCAGAGATAATTAGGATCCGCCAAGACACCGCTCCCTCATACCCAACCAGTTTAGCGCAGTTAGGCAAAAGAAAATGTGCTCGCACAGGCGCCGCAAAGCTTATTCGCCGCCCATGGCGCCGCCGTCTCCACCGAAGAAGCTCTGACCGTATTCGCCCAGTTCTCCGAATCCGCTGAATTCGCCGAAATCTCCGGCCCCGTCCAGTCCGCCGAATTCCAGCCCTGTATCGTGCAGGAAGTCGTTGGTGTCCTTGTCGTTGAACATATACGGGTCGGACTGAGGGATCTGGTCGGCATAGTAGCCCCAGGGAAAGCCCTTCTGCAGCTTGCGACGGAGCAGCCAGCGGGGTGCCCGTGCAAAGCCCAGCCCCATAGCCACGGTGGCTATGAACAAGACTTCAAAAACCAGTATATTGCCCCACTGCATGGTTTATGCCGCTCTGGACCCTTCAACGCTCTAAGCCTATCGTTGCGAATGAAGCCCTCTAAGGCCTTATACGCCGAGCTTGGCATTAAGATTCTGCGTTGCAGCCGCCCTGAAGTCAACAGACTCAGTGGGGAAACTACTATGCAAATTAATCAAACCGGATAATTGGGCGAATGCTTACTCTGATTCGGTAAGCAAAGCGATCTTCTGCGAACCGACTGAGCTAATTGACATGCGCGGTCCTTGAGTGCGCTTGAATCCGTCAATGTAGCGTCTAAGAGCCTCTCTTATTAAATCGGAGCGAGTGCGGTGCTCTACTTGAGCAACGCTGTCGATTTGCTCCAGCAATCCGGGAGGAAGCGCCACAAGTACTTTCTTTGGCATGCCAGATCCTTCTTGAATATCTGAGTGGGGTAGAAAAAGTTACGAAACCACGAACGCGAAATGGGCGTAGACTTACGCAAGGACCACCGTCTATGCTTGTTGCGAGGTGGGTTCCGTCAATAAATGTATTACACTCACTCAGGTTTTGGAATGCCTCAAACGCCACAAATTCAGAAGTGCATACTGAATTTAGTTAAAAGCTTTCTCCGAATGGCTAAAACCGAGGCTCATCAAGAACTGCATATCATGCGGGTTTACATGAGACACAGAAAAGTTCATCTGGCAGGACGATCGACTGTACTGCAAGATAGTCCACCACACCCACTCGAAGATATCCAGTGTTCATGCGGGTTCTTTGCGACAACCACGACAAAGGCAAAATGACTACAAGCAATAACGAAACTTCAAGAAAATTGACAGCCAACGTAAAAGCCGCTGGCTGTGCGGCAAAGATTAGTTCTCTCGAGCTGAAGCAAGTTCTAAGCTCCATTCCCAGAACACATTGCCCGGAATTGCTCACCAGTCTGGAAAATTTCGAAGATGCTGCTGTTTACAAAATTACAGAAGATATTGCAATTATTGAAACAGTAGACTTTTTCCCGCCTGTAGTAGACGATCCTTTCCTCTTTGGGCGTATTGCGGCTGTTAATGCTCTATCCGACGTATACGCAATGGGAGGCAAACCGGTCATTGCCCTTAACGTGCTGTGTTTCCCGACCTGCGATTACCCGCTCTCTGTAGTAGAAGAAATATTGAAGGGTGGGCAATCCGCCTGCGCAGAAGCCGGAGTCACGGTCGCCGGTGGTCATTCGATACAGGGTCCCGAGCCTATTTTCGGGCTTTCGGTGACGGGCATCGTCAATCCAAATTCAATACTCACCAATGGTGGTGCAAGAGATGGTGACGTGCTGCTTCTCACAAAACCTCTTGGCACAGGCGTGATGCTGCTCGGCTTGAAGGGAGGCACGCTCTCGCAATCAGAGAGCAAACAGCTTTTGGATTCCCTCACGCTTTTGAACAAACGCGCACTGGAGATTGCAAAGAAATATGAGCCGGCAGCGGCCACCGACATAACCGGTTTCGGATTGATAGGCCATACCACTGAGATGGCCTTAGCAAGTGGACTGGCAGCGTACTTATATATAGATGAGCTGCCGTTCTTTACAGGCGCTGTCGCGCTGGCCTCTCAGGGTTTCGTGCCTGCCGGCGCATATGGCAACAGAAACACTTTCAGCTCATCGGTTATCAATCTCGAGCATATAGATGTTGCCATTCAAGATTTGATGTTCGATCCGCAGACTTCGGGCGGGCTCATGTTTGCCCTTAAAGAAGAGCCGGCCATGCGCCTTTTAGCGGAACTGACCGCAAACGGAGTGACAGCAAGCATAATTGGCGGGTTTGTGGAAGGAAGCGCCGGTCAGATCGAGGTAAAAAAATGAGCACCGAAAAAAAACAAGATCAAGCAAATCAGCTGGACTTGCGAGGACTGATGTGCCCTGAGCCGGTTTTGCGAACCAAAAAAATTCTCGACCAGAAGCCTCAAGGTGCTGTGGAAGTGCTGGTCGACAGCGAAATAAATGTGATGAATCTGGCCCGCTTGGCTAATTCTCTTGGACTTTCGTTGCAGTCGTCGTCCAATGAGGACGGCTATGCAGTCGTCATCTCCCCAAAAGCCGATAGTCAGTCCGCTGCCGGGCCAAGTCATTTGTTTCCTGCAAAAACGGCAGGCAAGACCAGCTTAGCGGACAAGAGCAAAACCTCCGGCACCAACGTTGTTTTCATAAGCAAAGACACGTTCGGAGAAGGAGACAGAGACTTCAGCGTCAACCTGCTGAACGTTTTTCTTCAAACCATCCTGCAGGCTGGGCACCGACCACAAGCGATTTTGCTTGCTAATACCGGCGTGCGTCTTATGGATCCGGATTTTTCAGTAAGAAAAGTTTTGGACGACTTCAGGCACGAAGGCGTCGAGGTTCTTGCTTGCGGTCTTTGTGTGGAATTTTACGGGCTCAAAGATAAGATAAAGCCCGAGCAAATCACCAATATGTACGCGATCTGCGAATATTTGTTCGCGGCGGACAAAATAATTTCGCCCTGAGAAAATCAATTGCCGTCCCAGTCAGGCTGCCAGACTTTCAATACAAGAAAGATGGCCAGAAGTGAAAATGCTACTAGGCCGATTATGACCGCGATGGATGCCGCATGAAACATCCCGACTAGATTGGCAATGGCTTCCATAGGGGTCACCCGTGCATTAAATAGACTGCAGAGAACAATATGCAGGATATAGTCTAACCTTTGAAACCGCCAAAAGATAGACCGGCAAGCCGTGATTTCATGTGAAAACGAACCGCTAAACTGCGGTTTTCACCAATAAAGACAGCTCTTCTCGGGTCGGCAGCCCCTGCCATGCCGTCATCGAGCGTGTCGAAAGCGCACCGACGCCATTAGCCACGGTGAGCACGCGAAGCCAGTCGGTGTCATCCAGGTCGTGCAAAAATGACGCGCAAGCGTGCCCGTCCCCATTGCCGCTGACTTTATCGCCGATATTCGACCGTTTGAAATTGAGCAATTCGGCAATCATTCCGGCAATAAAGGCATCCCCTGCCCCCAATTCAGAAATCGAGTCGGCAGGCAGAGCCGGCGCAAAGACATCCGGTCCGCCTCTCTTTATGAGCAAACTGCCAAAAGCTCCCAGTGTGACAATCAGGTGCGGACCGTTTCCGTCGGCGTTCAGAAAAGCACTGAGCTTTTTGCCCAGTTGCACAACTTCGGCATTAGCCTTGCCGGAATTGCTGTCCAGCGGATCGACGATGGCTGCCGAAAGCGGCTTATTCGGCGTGACGCCACGAGAGCTGCCCGACTTCGTTTCGCTGCGATTCTCTTGTTCCAGGGCGTCAGCCCAGAATTCCAATTCACTTAGATTGACTTTGACGATGTCTGCAGTCTTGAGGGCCGTCAATGCAAACTCGCGAGCTTCCCTGTCTTCTCCGGTCGGAAATCCGGCATCGAATGAGATTGGCACTCCAAGCCGTTTGGCAATTTTGAACGCTTTGATTACTGCGTGCCGTCTTGGCGCTATCGTCAGTGAAATCCCGGTGGCGTGCAAGAATTCCGCCGCCGCAATCGACTCTTCTTTCACCTCGTCTTCTGTGAGCAGATGACTGGCATTGGGACGAGGCCAGTTGAAGAAGCTGTATTCTTCACGCTCATGGCGAAACACATAGCATTGAGCAGTGGGGCTGCCGCCGTCTACAATCAGATCTTTTAGATCTACCTTTTCATTCTGAAGTACGGAATCGAGATATTTTCCATGCGGATCGTCGCCGCGCTTGCCGATCAGGCTGACCGGCACACCAAGCCGCGCCAGTCCGATTGCCACATTAGAGGCATTGCCGCCAAGCGAGCGGACGAAATCTCTGGCATCGGTGAAATCCGTGCCGATTTCGGTCGAAATCCAGTCGACTACAACTTCGCCGATTGTCACCACCGACATCTTTATTGTGTCCTATTGCTGATCAAGACTCCGGCGCTAAGCCAGCACTTTTTTATGCTGGCTGATCACGTTGGGATAGATATCGAATGCAGGCTTGATGACTGGCAGCAACTGCAATGCTTTGGCCACCGGTCCGCGAGCCATTATTTTGCCGCTGACGATTGCGAAGGGGACATTCACTTTGCCCAGCCAGAAATCGTGAGCAACATCGGCTTTCATGGCCATCTCGACCATAGGCTTGATTGGCTGCTTGCCGACCGTCACTTTCATTTCCTTGCCGTCCGAGCAGTCGACTGTCACGCGCCCCTCGGGTTCGCGGTATTGAAACTGCACGATTAATTTTGATTGCAAAAGCTTCTCGGACATGTCAGGGTCTCTGCCGATGCGCGCCCAAAGTTCTTTCATCACTTGGTGAAGCTCATCAGTATTTGCGAAAAACTGCATCAATACGCCCTCTCGTATAACCCTTTGATATCTTCGGGTGAACACTCTTTAGGATTGAACATTATTGCAGGATCCGAGCCCGTTAAAAAGGCTAATTCTTCAATGTCGTCACTCTTCAGCTCAGGGACGCCGGCATCTCTAAGGCGCCTGGGCAAGCCGCAATCCGTACAGAGTTTTTCGATCGATTCGATCAGCTCAGCCGCCGCCACCGCATCTTTGCTCGACGCAGACATGCCGACCAGGCGCGCCAGTTTGGCATATCTTTCCGTAACGGCATCCATATTGAACTGCATTCCGTGAGGCAAGAAAATGCAATTGGCAATGCCGTGATGAGTGCCGAATTTTGCTCCCACCGAATGAGCAAGAGCATGAACTACGCCGACTCCTGAATTAGTAAACGCTACTCCAGCCATGGTGCTGGCCACGAGCATTTGCGAGCGCGCTTCGATATCGCCACCATTCTTAGTGGCAGCTCGAAGGTTCTCAAAAATCATTTTGGTTGAATCTATGCACAAAGAATCGGTAAACACCGAATTGCTGATCACGGCAGTATACGATTCGACCGCATGGGTAAGTGCATCAAGACCGGTTGCCGCAGTCAATCCAGGCGGAAGCGAAACAGTCAGAAGCGGATCGAGGACAGCCACGGAAGGCGCCAGATATCTGCTGCCGAAGAGCAATTTCTTTCCTTCGGCTCTGTCTTTCACCATTGCCACCATCGATACTTCCGAACCGGTGCCGGCGGTTGTTGGCACCGCCACCAGTGGCAGCAACTGTTCTGCGATATTGTTGAGGCCTTGATACTCGAGAATTTCTCCGCCGAGCGTAAGACAGATGTTCACTACTTTGGCTGTATCCATAACGGATCCGCCGCCTATAGCGACAATGCAATCGCATTCTTCGGCCCGGGCAAGCTCGGCCACCTTATTGACACAATCGACATCCGAATCGGGAGGCACATCGTCAAAGACGACATACTTCATATCCGCGAATCCCTCAAGGATTTGCGCGACGATTCCCGTTTTCATCAAAGGCTTGTCCGTGAGGATTAGAGCCCTGCTGCCGGCCAACTCCTTGACAATGTCGGCGGTACCGCCAGCCAGACCTTCTCCGAAAGCGATTTTTGTAGGCACATGAAAGACAAATGGATTCATAGTTAGGTCTTGAGCGGCGGTGTATATCGTTTGCGAAGAAATAAGTGTTGCTAATAAATTCTCATGGAAACACTTGGCACGCTGTGCGCGTCGATTTCAGTGTCGGCTACCGTGAAACCATTAGTACTCATTCTAGATTGGTTGAAGTTCCTTGACCTGAGTGCCATTTCTTTATAGTATTGTCACCCTATGTTGACATCCGAGTGTCCGCTTTGATTTCAGGCTGCAACTCTTGGCGCAAAACACCTGGAATTCATAAGATGAGTCGGATCCGGCGGAAAGTCAAAAGAAACCAGAAGGACAAACAATGATTTTGAAGCCCTTGTCGGCTCGTTATATCAAAAACAATCTTGCTCAACGCGGATTGTCGCAACTTGCAAAGATTATTTCACCGAGCGGCTCGACAAGTCGCAAGAGTGTCAAACGCAATCTCTTTGCAACCACGCTGTGCCTTCTATTCGCCACCGGCAACCTGAGCATTTGTCAAGCACTGCCGTCCGAGGCAAAATCTTCATCACAGAGTTCGCAAAAATCGGCACCAGCGGGCACCCTGCTGCACCCGCTCATACCTAAATTGGACGAGACCACGGCTGTCGAGACACCTCAAGTCGCGGACAAGAAGAACCAATTTGCCACACCCATTCATGAATCTCTCGAATATGACATCAACATAAAGTCTCCGGCTGGCAGAGCGCAGGAATCCTCTGGCACTGGTTCGCCGCAAATGGGCGCGCCCGAGAAGGCCAAAGCGGACAACCTCAAACCGGCCCCCGAGAATATCTCTCCGGAGCTTGGCAAAGTTGATGAGAGCTCGTTAACCATCAATGAGGACACGACTCTCAAGGGCACGATTCAAATCGTTGCCGACGACACTGAATACGACCAGCAAAAAAATACCTTCCTGGGCACCGGGAACGCCGTTGCAATCATAGCCGGCCAAAATTCCAAGTTGGAAGCCGACATGATTCTCTACGATCAAAACAGCGAGCTCATGGATGCACGCGGCAATGTGCGCATCTATCGCGACGGTCAGGTGACGACGGGAAGCGCGTTCAAGTTCAAGGTCAATTCCGACGAATACTTGATCACCAATCCCGACACCGAAGTGCAGGGCACTTCTATTGTGGCGCGCAAGGCCTATGGCACCGACGAGGGCTTGAATTTCAAAAACGGCTCCATGAGCATGCCGAAGCCAATTGTTCTGTCCAGCAATATCGGTTATGCCCCTCTCAGCTATCAGGACGAACTCTTCGATAAAAGACTGCACCCGGACGCGTATATACCGGAGAACTCGAGTTTCAAATTCAGCGCCAGGAAGATGGTTTACGAGCGCTATAAAGACCACGACAACCTCACCGTATTTGGTGGCAGGATGATGTTCGGCAAGCTGGGCGTCAAACTGCCGAAATTCACGGCCACTGTCGGTCAGGAAAATAATGTTGTTTTCCCGGTCACCCCTTACATCGGCAACAACCTGATGTCCGGAGGTCTCAACCTCGGTCCGAATTTCCACAGATCACTGGGCAAGATGGGCACCCTTTCTTATGCTCCATTGATTCAGTTCGGCGGCAGGCAGCTCACCGGAACCACTACCGAAACAAAGAACCTGCCTGGTGTGGGAGCGCAAATTGGTTTCCAGAACAAGCGCTTGCAGGCTCACCTGGCTTACGGTTCGAACTCCGACCTTCTGATAGGCGATCTCAAGTATAAGATCAGCAGGACTGCCAGGTATCAGGGCGGTATTAACCGCTTTATGGAGGACGGTCTTTTCGGATTCAGGCGAGCCCGAATTTTGAGCGAATTCGTCGATCAACGCTCCACCAATAAAATACCGTTTCTGGCCAGTTTGAGTTTCAGAACGGCAGCCGGCTGGGCTCAAGACAATCCCCAGCTGATCAACTTGACACCTGAATACGCAAAACTGTTCAACCAAACGACTTCCACCAAAACGGTATCGGCTTATCGTTTTTCGGAAAGCATCAGCGCCTCGTCTCATCCGCTCTTCAAAATCGGTAACGAGAAATACGGTCTGTCCTCCAACATTACCGGCGGATTGGCTCTTCGTTATTACTCGACCGGCGACGCCATGGCATTGGCGCAAATCGGTCCCAATTTCGAGGCTGTCGCCGATCGCTTCAAATTCAGGGTCGGTTACACGCAGTCGGCAGTTCGAGGCGAATCGCCCTTCGTCTTTGACCAATTCATTCAAGGCGCGCGCTCTGCGTACGTAGCAGGGGGCTTCAGAGTGAGCAAATACTTGACTCTGGGAGGCTCAGTCGGATACAACTTCATCGATAAGTTGGCGTATTCCAAGTCCATGACTGCTGCCATCGGACCGCAGGATTTCAAGCTGCTTCTGTCGCGTGACTTCCTGACCGGTAACCAGCGTATGGGCTTCGACCTGATTTACGGCCAACAGATTCCCTTCAACCGCCTGGTCTTGAAGGGCAGTCCGGACCATGGTCAATTAGGTGGAATTTGATGACATCCGCTAAAAGCGCTGACAGTCAAAATCGTGACATAGACCAAATGTTGAAAGATAAGATGCCGGCTCTCGGCATTGATTTGGGCGGAACCAAAATCGGTTGCGCTCCGGTCGCCGACTTCAAAGTAATCGGAGAGCCGAGTAAGGTTCCGACTCCCAAAGGAGCGGAAAACATCATCAACACCTTGGTAGGTCTTATTGAGGAGGCGAGAAAAAAACACATTTTGCGCGGCGTCGGCATTGCCACAGCCGGTATCGTCGATACTGAAACCGGCGAAGTAATCGGCTCAACCGGCAACTTGCCGGGCTGGGCAGGCACTCATATCAAAAAGGAAATCGAAACCCGAACCGGTTTGCCTGTCCACGTCGACAATGACGCCAATGCAGCTGCATATGGCGAAGTAAAGGCGCTTGGGCTCAGTGACAAGACTTGCGTAGTCGCCGTTACATTGGGCACCGGAATTGGTGGCGGCATCATCATGAAAGGGCAGCTTTTTCGCGGCGCGCATTACGCGGCCGGTGAAATCGGTCATATGCGATCGAATTTGAACAATCACCGCCTTTGCACTTGCGGTCTATTTGATTGCTGGGAGTCTTACGGCTCCGGACGCGGCTTTCGCGCCACGGCAAAAGAATTGCTGACCAATGTAACCGTAGATCAAACTCCTCTTGCGGCTCTGTTGCCGGATCCACCTGTCGACAAAGTCTGTGCTGCCGCGCAGGAAGGCGACATAATCGCCAAACGCATCGTCGATGCGTGGCATGAGCATGTCTGCGCAGGCATAGTCACATTAGCCCATACACTCGACCCTGACTGCTTCATCATTTCCGGTGGAATGGCCAAATTCGTCGACTACGACTTTTTGAAAGAGCTGGTGATCGACAAATGCTTGCCCAGAGTCGGCGAACGACTGGACATACATCGCTCTTCGCTGGGCGATGATGCCGGCATTATCGGAGCAGCTCAAATCGCGCTGGACAACCTGGTTGCCGGCTAATTAATAGCGCATCTCAATTTCGTAAGTCACTTTTGTTTCGCTGTCGGGTGCTACCTTGACGTCGAATTCGAATGTAGTGCTGTCCTTCTTTTTGTACTCTTGCGATGAATTGATGATTTTCCACTGTCCATAAGCATGTTCGATACTGGTCACGGTGATCGGTTCTTTCTTATGGTTTCTCAGGCTGATCTCCATTTGCACTCGAGTTACACGATCGGAAACACGCTGCACATTCATTTGTTTGCGTTCGCCGACTACATCGAAAGCATCACCTATATAAAGGCGAACTTTCTCGTCGCGTGGAGTATGGTCGATCTGGTCCTCGCCGATAAACTGCAAGGCGCCGTCCTTATCTTTTTTGTAGACACGAACTTTGCCTTTAGGCATGGGCATTCCGAGATTGTTCTTCTCTGAATTATCCATCTCCAGTTTGACATTGATTTTCTTGCTTTGTCCCTGAGGCGACCATCCGCCCGGATAGAATTGACCGCTGGCATCGAATACGAATTGCTTTTTGGTCGGCACTTGAGCAGCGTTAAAAAGACTCAATTGCTTCGTTTCGCGGTCTTTCACATCGGTCTTGCCAGCCATCGTATAGAGATGGTACTCGGCAAATGACTGCTCTGTGAATTGACTTTCCGCCGGTGCTCCTCCACGAAACATCATGCCTTTTGCCAGGTACGGTTGAGGAGCGGTTACTCGATGGACATCGCCGGCAAGCAGCTTCAGCGCGGCGTCACGATAACTGGCGCCGGACTGATTATCGAGAGTAACCCAACTGGTCAAATCGGTTTTAGTGTCATCGTTATTGATAACGGCGACATAATCGCATTTCCAATTCAAACCTGCAGTTTGATAAGCAATTTCGGTTTTATGCGAACCGGCTTTGTCCGTTTCCAATTTCCACAAAAGCGATGGTTTTGGAACCAGTCCAGGCGGAAGTTCAGACAGTTCAACTTGTCCTTGAGGATTCAGTATCACTCCGCTGCCGGTCTTCACTACCAATCCCGAATAAGTGGATGAGACACGTCCTTCGGCATCGGATACATAGGTCCTGGGAGAATTGATCAGCGTTCCACTTATCTCGGAAACGCCGCCCCCAGCCAAATAATTTTTGATACGCACATCCTTGCCGACAGACTTCGAAAGAATTGTCGTCGGCTCGATCAAGTCGTATTGATAGTTCTGCTCGCGCACGACAACACTATTGGGCGCAGTCAAAGACGTAAAACTCACAGACGTAGGGTCGATTTTGGCAGCCACATCTTCGAAACGAACATGATTGATGCCGTTACCCAACTCTACTGAGCGAGTGTCTCTTACAAGGCCGAAATTCTGGTTATAGATTGTAAGACTGACCGATGATGACTCAGAGATCTTCTTTTCATCATAGGCAAATGCCGGCTGAGTCGCAGCCAAAACCAATAGCGATACCGCCACGCTTACGCTCGTCTTTTTCACGTCGACACCTCTAGTAAGCAGCTTCATCTTGAAAACCGCCAGCCCTGCTACTCGTCTTCGAGATCATACCTTTATTGCATGTCCTCAAACGTCCCATATTAAGCCAACCCGCAGCCCGCCAGCCACATGGAAAACCCGGATCTTGTTTTTTGGAAAAAAGTCCGTTAACGGACTTTTTTCCATGCCAATGAAAGTCTCGAATTAAGAGCCCGGTTGACAAGAGCTATTTGCCGACTTTAACGAGCGGCTCTATTTTGCGGGCCAATTGCACATCGAGCTCATGACCACCCTTAATACTTATGAACTTGGCTTTCACGCGCATAGGATTAACACCAATCAGCGTCAGGTCGCCAAGCAGATCCAGGAGCTTATGACGCACAGGCTCATCTTCAAAGTGAAGGGGTTTGGTGAAACCATCCTCAGTCAAGCTGACACTGTCATCTGCTAGTCCTAGCATTTGATGTTCCTTGAGGGAAGCAAAAGTTCGGGCGGTGGCAATCTCTTCAGGAGCCTTGGATGCATCAAATGTTTGCCACTTGCGGCCAATCTTCGGGTGATCCCAATCCATCAAATAGGTGAGTGAAAATTTGTTATCGGGAACCGCCAATATCATGCGGTCGCCGGTTCCAACGGTAATTGTTTCTGTCAATTCGATATCCGCGACAGGCACGCATCTTTCTATGCCAGCCGATTTAAAAAGCTCGATAAAGAAATTGGCGCTGCCATCGCCCAACGGAAGCTCAGGCCCATCGACGGTAATCAGGACGTCTTCCAGTCCCCAAATAGCAACAGCGCAGAGTACATGCTCAACGATGCAGAGACGAACCGAATCTTTGCCGAGCACTACGTTGCGAAGCGTATTCACGACACTTGCAGCCCTGGCAGGAATTGCCACATAAGCGCCGTTTGCCTCAGCACGCGCATCCAGAACCGAAAAATTGATTCCTGAGCCAGGCAAACCGTTCTCGATTACGACGGTAATTTCCTTCTTCGAAGTAGCTCCGCGCCCTTTGTATTCGACGCGAAACTTTTCTTTTACGCTCACAGAAGGAGATGTCATCGACCTCGTGTCCTTTGCCTTATACCTTTTCCAGAGTTTTCTCAGCGAGCATAGCTTCGAGCTTTGCCACTCTTTCCTTCAAATCTTTGACGTCCATATTGGTGTTTTTAAGACGTTTAAGTCGAATCAAACTTTCAATGTGCTGACGTCTTTCCACTGCCGGTGCACCGGCCTGAACTTCAGCGGCGGGAATATTATTGATCACGCCGGACATACCTTCGACAATTGCGTCTTTGCCTATTTTGATGTGGTCGGCAATACATGCGCTTCCGGACAAAACGGCCCGATCTT
>JAIETE010000248.1 GCA_019745505.1 Candidatus Obscuribacterales bacterium
TTCCACCACTTCTCCGGCGGCGATTTGGCTGGCTATGTAGTCAGGGAGAACTTGTACTTTAGGCATGGGCAGATTCTAACAGAGGGCTTCGTGTGCGTCCGCATCCGCAGCCCATGCCGATAGTTGGAAGTTATTTATATCTTGCGAACCGATTGTATTTCGCCATTTAATGGCTAATCCGTCCAAAATTGACATCTAACGAAGTAAATTTAACGCTTATGTACTAGCATTTCAGGACAGAGTACTTTGTACTTCTGCTGTTTCCCGTTGTATATATGTTTCGTTTCGAGAGGTGGCAAGGCAACATGGGCAGGGACATCGCGATGCCGGACAATGTCGTCCTGGAGCTGGTCGGCGACTCCACCGAGATGGACCCGGAGGTTTTCTTCGAGGAACTGCTGGGGCTCGTCGAGCGCTCGATATTGCAAGGGCGATTGCTAATCTCTCTTAAACAGGCTGGACTGTCGCTTGTCGCGCTTGATACGTCGACCAAACCATATAAGCAGGTCAGTGATTTTCTGATTGACAATCCTCTGAAGCAGCAGAAATACGAAGCTGAGGGCGAGGAAGGGTGCTATCGAATCGAACTGCCGTTTACCGACGAAATGATTGAAGAGTTGGAAAACTTTGCGCCTGAGCTAGATCTTGATCCCAAGGAGATCGACGAGATTATCGCTGCGTTTCTTCGCCTTTTTCATGCTTTTGTCGGCTTCGAGGTGGACAACGAAGAATTCGGGTATCAAGCAGCTATTCGCGGGCTGAAAGAAGACCTCGAAGATTTCCACGAGAAAGGCTGGACCATGACCGGCATGGCGGGCGTCGTAGATACTCCGGCAACGATGGATTCGAACGTGGTTTGGGATACAGAGGCGAAGAAGCCAAAGGACAGCCCGGTTTTTTGTGTTTTTGAATGATGTTCGAACTTAATGACGAACGCTAGCGACAAGCGAATACTGTTTTCCGTTTTGCTCGCGGCAGTTGCGGCGGCAATTGCAGTAGTAGGGATGCGCAACTTTGCGGGGTTCGAGACCGAGGTGTTCGAGCGTCTCATGATCGCTTCCGGCGAAACGGAGCAGGCCCTGAAAGCTGCTTCTGCCCATGAAAGTCTGCGTATTCTCTGCAGTATTGCTGTTTCCGTTCTTTTGTCCTATGTGGCAACGATGGCCGGATGGAAGTTGAAAGTGGTGGAGAATCAGAGGGATTTTGCCTTTCTGGCGGTTTTCATCCAGATGCTCGGTGTTTCGCTGCTGATTGACTGGGCGGCATGGAAAGCCCTGCACATCAGCCTTACGCCTGTGACTTTTGTTGTTTCGATCTTGCTCGGTTTTGCCGGTGGCTTGGCCATTCGCCGCTGGGACGACGATGATATCCGGATGCAGTCTCAGTTCTACCAGTTGAAGGTGAGGAATAATGAGCTGCGCGATGTACGATTGCAAATGGTCAGGCAGGACGAAGTCGAGCGCAGAATGATGGCTGCAGATCTGCACGATCAGGTCTTGAACGACATGAAACGGCTTCGCAAGAAGTTTGAATCTTATTCAAAAGAGAGAACTGATGAGCAAAAAGCGGAAATCGATCAAATTCTGGCCGCTACCATGGTGGAAATTCGTGAGGTGATGGACAGTCTTTGCCCGTCTGCTCTAGAGCACCTGGGTTTGACTGCGGCGCTCGAAGATTGCGCGCGAAAAGCCGGTGAGAAGGGCGGTTTCAAGGCGCGCTGCAAAAGCAAGGCAGATGATTGCGATGTGGAAAGACTGTCTTTGGTCGAGCAATCTCTGCTTTACCGTCTGGTCCAGGAAGCGCTTACCAATGTAGTAAAACATGCTGAGGCGAAAACGGTTCGCGTCACTACAGACAAGAATGCAGACTGCCTGGTGGTTACCATTGCAGACGACGGCAAAGGAATACCCGAGGGCAAATTGAATGAGGAGTCTAGAGGTTTACGCTACATGCGCCAGAGGGCAGATCTGATTGGGGCGTCGGTCTCATTTAAAAAGGGCGACGGAGTCGGCAATCCAGGAACAGTGGTCGAGATACGGGTAGACCTGGCAGGGAGGACAGCAGTTGAAAGTACTGGTGGTTGAGGATGTTCCGGCGCTCAGGGCGCACGCCGTCGAGGTCGTTAAAAGGCTTTTGCCGAAGGCGGAGGTCAATGAGGCGACCAACGGTGCGGAGGGGCTTGAGCTCGCGCAGAATATCGCACCCGATTTCATTATCATGGATGTTTCGATGCCTGAAATGAGTGGCATCAAAGCCGCTCAGAAGATTTGGCAAAATTCTCCCCAGCGCAAGATCCTCTTCTGGTCTCAATATCATCGCGAGGCTTATGTACGTGAACTGGGCAAAATCGTGCCGGATGAGGCAATTCATGGCTATTTGTTGAAGTCGGAAGGTGACGATAAGCTTGAGGAAGCCATCAATGCGGTTTGCAATGAGGATAACCCCTACATCGATCCGATTGTGCGGGGAGTGCAGGCGCGCTTGAAGTGCAAAGACAATTCGCTGACGGATGTCGAATTTGAAACATTGGTAGATATAGCCACGGGGTTGACGGACAAAGCGATTGCCGCCCGCAGGCATATCAGCGTAAGGGGCGTGCAGAATCGCCTGTCGATGCTGCTGGACAAGCTCGTTAAAGGCGAGGACGCCCATCTCAGGGAGAGCGCCGGTATGGAGATCTTCAATCCTCGCACCCGAGTGGTTTTCGAAGCGTTGAGACGCGGTCTGGTGGACCCTGATGAAGTGCAGCAACTGGAGAAAGAACTGACCGATTGGTTTGACGAAGAGTTTGACTATCAACGCATAGCGAAGTGACTTGAGGGATGACGAGTGCAACTCAGTGACCGCGGGGCTGGATGTATCCTGCCCGCCCGGGGACGCGGAGGTTAAATCGCACGCCAGCGCGGGGCCTTAAGCTGTCATTTGGTCTAGACTTTTCACCCGGGGAGGATATGGCTGTGACGGATGATTTTGAACAGGCGCTGGCATTTGAGACACTGGCCGCGTCCCTGAAAATGGACCAGAAGGCAGCGGCCGACATGGTCGAGCAGCTGGCGCGTATGCTTAGCAGCTGCTTGCCTGACAGCGTGGAAATCAAGCGCGGCGGCAATATTTTTTCCAAAGAGAAGCCGGTCGAGCAGATGACGATTAAGTTCGATGACGCGCACTATCAAATTGTCAAAGTGAGCAGCGGACGCTATACCGCAAAGCATCTGAAAATCGTGCGAGGCGTGGCGTTAAAAACCACAGAAATGCCTTTCGACAAATGTTTCAACGAAGTTGTCCAGAATCTCGCTAAGATGGCGGAAAACAACGCTGCTGCGCGAATGGCACTAAACAAGTTTGTGCTGGGATAAAGGTAATAGATTGACACTGTATGTGGTTCAAATTCAAACCCGATTCTCCTGAGGAAATTGAGCGGAAGCGCAGAGATGAAGCTGCGATTGAAGCGCTCCAAAGAGGAGAAATATTACCCCGCGCCAAAGAGCGAATTGAGCATCATTTGGCGAGCGGCGCTAAAGTTTTTTCGACAGACATGACCGCCAAAGAGCACATTCTCATAGAAGAGTGCGGTATCGAGCCGCTCGGGCAAGTGATGGGTTCGTGCTTCTTCAGAATCGGATTTTGGAGCACCAACCTAAGCAATCGCTATACCGGCGAAGTGCATGGAATTGCCGACTCTCATCGAGAAGCCCGCCAGCGCGCCGTTAATCGCATGAAGAAAGAAGCGGCATTGTATGGTGCCGATGGTATCGTCAGCGTGCGCATCAAGTCCAGCCGTCCAGACTATAGCTCTGATCTGGTTGAATTCACTGCTATCGGCACAGCCGTAAAAGTTCACGGTTGGGATAAGGACGATCTGGATTTCGAGCCATTTACCAGCGAAATGAACGGGCAGGAGTTTTGGCAATTGATTCATGCCGGATATCGTCCTGTCAACATCGTCTTTGGAATCTGTGCTTATTACGTCAATACAAACCAGCCTACGCGCAGTTTGACAATGCGCAGTGTTTGGTTCAATCAAGGCAATCAAGAAATTCACCAGTGGACTCAAGGTTTCTATGAAGCACGTGAGCGCGCCATGCTCGGTATGCAGCGGGACATAGAAGAGCACGGAGCGGACGGTTGTGTGGGTATGACGATCGATTGCGATATCGAAGATGTCGAATACGAGGTCAATGATACGAGGTACGTGGACCTTCTCATCACTATTACTGCGCTTGGCTCATCGATCAAGAAGCTGAAACGACCGCACAAAAAGATCGAGAGAAAACCTCTCACGGTGCTGAATTTGTCGACCAAGAGACTGGTCACGATCGGGTCGAGAACTGATGAGTTGAGAGGCAATATCGACGACGAAGGTTTTGCTAATGACTACGATTGACGTTTGAAAAACGTGTTAACAGCAGGATTGGACAAAGTTCGCTACAGACAGATTTTGAGGCAGAAATTCAAAGGGACAGAAAAATGACCAGCTCATCGGGATCGGGAGACCTTCCTCAACACGCCAAAGAACGCCTTCATCAGATGATGGGCGAAGGCGGGCATCGTAAGTTATTCACCAGCGATTTGACCGTCAACGAGTTCTTATTGGTCAAAGAGTGTGGCTTCGAGCCGCTTGGAATGGTCGTCGGCACGTCCATTTACCATATTGGATTCCAGCAGGCGAAGTGGACTCAGAATATGGAGATGGAAGTTCTTACTCAAGCGATGTATCACGCACGCGAGCTGGCGATGACGCGGATGGAAGAGGAAGCGCATGAGCTGGGCGCTGACGGCGTTGTTGCAGTTCGACTGACTGTGAAACATATGTCTTGGAATTCCGATATCGCCGAGTTTGTCGCGATTGGAACAGCCGTTCGCCACGTCGACAATGACGGCAAGTACAAAGCTTTGAATGGCAGACCGTTCACCAGTGATCTGTCCGGTCAAGATTTCTGGACATTGTTGCATGCCGGCTATCGCCCAGTTGGAATGGTGATGGGCAATTGCGTTTATCACATTGC
Source organism: Candidatus Obscuribacterales bacterium (assembly GCA_019745505.1). Lineage (GTDB taxonomy): Bacteria > Cyanobacteriota > Vampirovibrionia > Obscuribacterales > Obscuribacteraceae > QKMZ01. The sequence continues at coordinate 5,007 of JAIETE010000248.1, forward strand.
GCACCAGACTTTTGGGCAGTGGTTCAAATCGGTCGGGCAAAACGTCGAGATGACCAATTTCACCCAGGGCTTGTACGATGCGCGCGAGCTGGCTATGGAGCGAATGCAATCCGAAGCGGAACAACTGCAAGCTGAAGGAATCGTCGGCGTTGATATTCACGAAGGCAATTACGGATGGAGCACTCACGTGATTGAGTTTTTCGTGGTCGGCACAGCAATCGTGCCGATCCGCGCCGATCACCACATCCCGACTCCGCAGCTTGTCTTGTCGTTAAATGACTGATGCGAATCGGATCGAACCTGCAACTCAAGAAAGATGCCACCATCCAGGCAGCATTCCCCAAGACCGCGTCGAACGCGCCATTTTGTCCGCTCTCTTTCTCTTGCTGATGGTTTGTACTTGCAACTTGCCGGTCCTTGCCCAGTTGCCACCCGGTGAAGAGCGAGCAGATAACGATGTGTCGAGCGATCTTGGTATGTCGCTGGAATTGCGCAAAAAATTTCGAGAGCTGGATGTCAGTCTAATGCTCACGATAATTGAGTTATCTCGCTTCAACATCGCACTTCGCGAAGAAGCAAATGTCAGATGGGTATGGAGAAGTGTTCTCTATCCTGCCGCGCAAGAAGCAGCAACCGCTTGTACTTTGAGCAATGCCATCATAGATCTTAAAGAGAGAGCGGAAGGTCTGCATAACCTCGATCTGATTTCGTCCGGTGCCAGGCAGCAGGGCCTGGCAGCTGCAGTTACGGGAAGTTGCATCGGGGCGGCCAGCTCGGCTGCTGAACTGACGCAAAATGGTCTTGTTTGTTGGCTCAAGTCCAAAAGAGGCTTATCTCCAGCCAGATCTCTTGCTTTCGTTAAGGAGAAACGCGCTCGCCTGGACAGTACGCTCGCTCTGAGGCGCTCGCTAATAGACGAGCTTCCTGATGGCAAGGTGAAGGAGCTGCGTAAACTAGAGTCTCTTATTCTCATGCGTACACGCAATCAGCTGCTGCGCGAGTTTACCCTCTGGAGCGCAGATTCGCGAGCCAGAATGTGGAGAGAAAACACCTTTTATACTCTCGATGTTGCTCAGCAAATCTTGAGCGCCGCAAGCAGCGCACTGTCATCGAGATCAATCAATAATTCCGTCTACAGCGGACCGTCTGCGGTTTGTGGTCTGGTCAGCAAAAGCATATCGACTGCCAATCCGATTATTCGCACGGTCGCCGGTAACTTTGTTCGCAAGCGCCAGATCTACCGATTGTCGGGGCAGCTGGCAGAACGCAAAGTGGCACGCGCGGAGAAGCTACTCGAGCCCTGGGGCGATGAAGAGGCGATACTTGATGCTGCTGCCCGTCACGGAGGTACGGATAGGCAGATTGAGCAATTGGAGATACTCACGTCCGGTTCTCTAAAGCTTGATAGAGCGCTGGACAGTGAGCGCCTGCAACTGGAGAAGCTTCAACGAGTCGCAACCCAGCAGGCAATTTCCGGTCCGGCTATCGGAATGCTCAGTCTTACTCAGCAGATACTAAATACTGTGGCGTCCTACGGCTATAGTGATAATCCGGATGTCAGCAACAAAATCAAGTTTGCTGGTCGCATCCCACAAATTGCCGGTCTCGGCTATTCGCTGGTGAATACTCCCACTACTCAAGTTTTGAATTTCATGAAAAACCGGAAACTGCGCCGAGAAGGCAGGCATCCTTCGCAAGAGTTGAAGCGGCGTCTGCATCATCTAGCAGAAATCGAGACAACCGTGCGAGCCTGGACTGGCGCTCCTTGAGAGCTTGTCGCTGTGAGATAATTCAACCCGTTTATCGATCGGGCAAAATCTCAGGTATCGGAATTGATGGCACCGCCGGGCAAGTCGAATGTAAAATTGGCTTGGCTGACTGTATTGCAACTGTTTCTATGCCTGGCTGTAGCAGGTGAAGCCTGTATTGCCTCCGGTTTGGTTTCCAAAAAAGGAGCAAATTCTGCCACTCATGGCTCCGGCAGAACACAAGGAATGATCCTCATTCCTGCAGGAGAATTTGTCATGGGGGGCGTCGGGCCGGAAGCTCGCGGCGATGAGTTGCCCAGGCATAAAGTTTATGTAGACAGCTTCTGGATGGACGAGACTGAAGTGACCAATCGGCAATTTCAGGAATTTGTCGAGGCGACAGGCTATGTCACGACAGCGCAAAAAGTGCCGGAGCTGGGTTCTCTAAAGCGAGAATTACCAGCGGGTGTTTCACTGCCTTCTCCGGAGACACTGCAGCCGGGCTCTCTTGTTTTTGCAAAACCAGCCAAAGACGCTGTTTTGAAGCATTACAGCCAGTGGTGGAAATGGGTGCCGGGCGCAGACTGGCGGCATCCTGAAGGACTTCAGGATTCTATAGAAGGAAAAGATGATCATCCGGTAGTGCATATTTCCTATGAGGACGCGCTTGCTTATGCGCGCTGGGCAGGAAAGAGGTTGCCAACCGAAGCGGAATGGGAGTATGCGGCTCGAGGAGGACTTTCTGAACAGCCCTTCGTGTGGGGTAGCAATGAGATCACAGCCACTCACGCCAATGTCTGGCAGGGGCATTTTCCTTTTGAAAACACCAGGGAAGACGGCTTCGAGACGACGGCTCCGGTGAAGAGCTTTCCTGCAAACGGATATGGTTTATTCGATATGGCCGGGAATGTTTGGGAATTGTGCACTGACAAATATCAGCCGAGCACTTATTTGCAGCAGGTTGTGAAGTCCGGGAGCAATTCGTCTTGCATAAATCCTCTTGGTCCTGCCAGTAGTTATGACCGACGCTATCCTTTCGATGCGGTCTTGCATTCTGTGCGTGGTGGCTCCTTTCTTTGTCACAACAGTTATTGCTCGAGCTACAGACCGAGCGCACGTATGAGCTTGCCGGAAGATACATCGATGAATCACACTGGTTTTCGATGTGTGAGGAATGTCGAGCCCTGAGGCTTATGGAAGAATGGCTGCGATGGTATTATCGGTGGCTGCATCAATGTTTGGAGTTGTCCGATGAATAAAGCTTGTTCGGTTTTTCTGTCTGTAATGCTTTCCGTCACGCCGGGTTTGGTTTTCAACCAGTCGGCATTAGCTGCCAAGCAATCAAAACAGAAAGCGAGCGGCGAGCAGTCTAAGGGCTCTGATAAAAAAGCAAAGAGCAAAACAGCCGTCCAATCGAAAGAGAGCGATGCGAGCAGCCAGACGGCTGCAAGCCCAAGACCCAATATCGTTATCATCTGGGGCGATGACATCGGACAGAGCAATGTCAGTGCCTACACTATGGGACTGATGGGTTATAGAACTCCGAATATCGACCGGTTGGCTCGCGAAGGGATGATCTTCACCGATTACTATGCAGAGCAAAGCTGCACGGCAGGACGTGCTGCTTTTATCACCGGCCAGAATGTTTTTAGAACCGGTCTCAGCAAAGTAGGCATGCCCGGCTCTACTCTCGGCATAAGACCAGAAGATCCGACTATTGCAGAAATGCTCAAGCCTCTTGGTTATGCGACTGCTCAATTCGGCAAGAATCACCTTGGTGATCGTGATGATATGTTGCCTACCAATCACGGCTTCGATGAATTCTATGGCAATCTCTATCACCTTAATGCCGAAGAGGAGCCCGAACTTCCCGATTATCCGACCAATCCCGAGTTTCGCAAGAAATACGGTCCTAGGGGCGTTATTCACAGTTTTGCAAAAGCCGACGGCACCCAAGAAATCGAAGACACCGGAGCTCTCACCAAAAAGAGAATGGAGACTATCGACGACGATATCGCGCAACGGGCCTCGGATTGGATCGCAAAGCAAGCAAAGGCCAAACAGCCCTTCTTTGTCTGGGTGAATTTCACCCATATGCACTTTCGAACTCACACAAAGCCTGAGAGTCTGGGGCAGTCCGGTAAATACCAGAGCCCATATCATGACGCCATGATCGACCACGACAAAAATGTCGGCAGCGTGCTCGATCAGCTGGACAAATTAGGATTGAGTAACAACACTCTGGTTATGTACGGGACAGACAATGGTCCGCACATGAACACCTGGCCTGATGGAGGCATGACACCATTCAGGAATGAGAAAAACAGCAACTGGGAAGGCGCCTACAGAACCCCGGCAGTGGTTAGATGGCCCGGCAAAGTGGAACCAGGTAGAGTCAGCAATCAGCTCTTCTCTCATCTGGATTGGATGCCCACCATTCTTGCTGCCTGTGGAGATCCTGATATTAAAGACAAGCTCTTGAAGGGTTATACAGCTGGTCGAAAGACGTTCAAAGTCCATCTCGATGGCTACAACATGATCGATTATTTGACCGGCAAATCTGACAAATCTCCACGCGAAGAATTTTTCTATTTCTCTGATGACGGTGATCTGACGGGCTTGCGTTACGATAACTGGAAACTGGTATTTGCCGAGCAGCGCAGCCCCGGGACGCTTGATGTATGGGCTGAGCCGTTCGTGCATACAAGAATTCCCAAACTGTTCAACCTGAGAACCGACCCTTACGAACGAGCCGACATCACGTCCAATACATACTGGGACTGGTATCTCAACCATGCATTCTTGATGCTTCCCGCACAGTCGTATGTCGGCAAATTCCTCTCTACTTTCAAGGAATTTCCGCCTAGACAGCCGGCTGCCAGTTTCACTATCGACAAGGTGATGGAAAAATTGAAAGTTGGATCTACCTCCAACTGATTCTTTTTTCTGACCTAAATTCGTGTCAGGGCTTTTCTAGCCCTGCGAGCTGCGAATGGCAAATTGAATAATCGCCTGGCTCAAATCCAGAGCGCCGGTGCGAATGCTCTGTCTGAGTGAAACAGCGAATTGAACCAGGTCGCGCTGGTCGGGATAATATCGCATAAGCGCCAGCTCGAGCGGTTTTGAACTTTCAACCGAAAATTCGATTGCTTCCTTGAAGTTTTCGTTCGACAGATTTTGAAAGTCCTCGTAGTCGGCCAAAATCTTTTTGACGAAATGCGGTTCTTGAGCCAGTTTTGTGCAAAGTTGCTTTAGTTCGACCAGGCGGAAAAATCCGGCCACTTTGAAAAACTGATAGAGGCTCATGTTTTTTTCAAGAACAGTTGGCACCAGCCCTGCAGCTTCGAGCAGCTGCTCGGTTTGCGAGGGTGTCAAAGCAATTGCTTTTAGCAGGTCAATGGCTGCTTCCGGGCGCATCATTCCATGGCGAACGTCGCGCTGCATTCTGAGAGAAAGTGAGAGGTGTTCGGGTCTGATTGGCCCTTTTTCGGCAAGAACAACTCCAAGAAGGCGTTTGCGCTGCCGCGCTTCTTTGAGAGCCTCTTCCAGCTCACCTTCGGTAATCAGACCGGATTTTGTGAGCAGTTCGCCGAGCAACAATCCCTGATTCTCTTTGGCGGCAATTTTGTCCGCGGCTGCGCTGAGATGTTCTACTCCCTTCTCCAGGCTGACTTCGCCTTTGCGAATGCGTTCCTGGGTGGTTAGAAACTCATTGAGCAATTGTTCCGAAATAAGGTCGAGTGTCGTCAACACACGGCCCAGCGGTAGGCCGGAGGCTTGCGCAGCGCTTAAGAGTCCGCGCAGTTCGTCTTCGCCAATTATGTTCGTCTTGGTTAGTAACTCACCGAGGCGAAAGCCTTTGCTGGCGTACGCATCGATCTCCATGAGAATGAGTGCGTCCGGTAGATTCCATCGATTGCGCCTACAGGTTCTTAGAGCTTCCAGCGCGTCGTCTTTTGATATAAAACCGTCTTTCAGCATCCACTGTGCGTGGACTGCCGCCAATACTAACGAGTCGGACATCTTCTCCTGGATGACCAGAGCTTTGCCGAGCGGAATCCGGCAGTTGTCGGAGACTGCTTTGCCCTTTGTGACGTCGTGCTCGGTGACGATACCCGCCTGAGTCAACAACGTGCCTAATCGAATGTCTTCATGCCCTTGTGGCATTTGTCACCGTAAGCCCACTGGTTTCCCGGACGACCTCAATCTTGCACGTAGATCGGGTTGCCTAATTGCTTCCGACAGTTATACCGCGGTAGTTTAACTTTCTGCATCTATCATTCCCAACTCAGACCGGAATTTCTCTGTTTGAAGAGCTAGCGTTGTCTATAATCACATAGATGACAAGCTTGAAAAATACTTTGCCGGAGTGAAACGCGAAAATAAGTGAAACCTTTGTGGCGCAATGCTTTTAGTGCTGTAGTCGGAATTTGTTTTACCGCGTTAGTAACCTGTGTTCAGTCGGCGACTGCCGGAAATGGATCGCCCGTTCTGCCGGACCAAAATATCACTTCATCATCTGCAAAGAATTCTTCTATGACAGCCAAGTCGTCGGCGCCGTCGCAAAAATCGGCTCAGTCGAAACCGTCACTTAAAAGCGTAGCGGAAATGCCGATTAAAAATTCATGGAAGCTTGAACAGCGGTCTCGTGTTTTGGGTGATCAAACTTTGTATGTTTGCCCTATTGGTGTAAAGGCAGTAAATCGAAAGGACGGATTGACGATACTTTGTGTGGAGCCGTTTACCGAAGTAGTTACCTACAGCACCAAGACCCGTAAAGTATGCAGACAGACTTTTGAGCGTTCCGAAAATCCGTATGCCAGGGCTGTGGCAATGTTCAGCGGTGTGGCCCACAGTCAAGTAAAAGTAATAAAGAAGCGCGAGTATCAAAAGGGTGGTCTGACCTGGATCGACTTCAAGATCCCCGACGACTACAAGAAAGAGCGCATCGCTTTGTTTAGAAAGGGCGAAGTGTCGAGTTCTGAGCCAGCCTACGGTAATTTCACGGGCTTTCTTCTTCCCATGGACAAGCGCCTGGTCGATTGGCTTGCAAGGCTTTATTGCATTCCCAGAATCGGAGCCGTGCCGTTTGATGTGACTTTTTGGGATGTGGATAACGATGTGCACTCTCTGGTCAAGACTTTCAGTATGGTGTCTACGCGTTTGACTGCATCCGATTTCAAATGTCCGGCGGGGCTTAATCCGGTGAAAGATCCCAGAACTGTCATTCAAGACGAATCCTCCACTGATGCCATCGAGATGATGATGGGAGGTTCCAAATCGCGCTGAATTCAAAGAATTCTCGCGCTAACCGCGTCTGAAAGCAGCTTTATTCTGTCTCTGCGCGAGCTGATTTCGTCCGCGCTAGCAGCTGTTTTTGCCCATACTTTCGTTAGCCGCGCTAGGTTTTGTCGGCTAAACGGGTGAATTGTAGCTCATGACAACATGAAATGATGTCAATAGTTTCCAAAACCCTTGCAAAGAGCTGGAAGTTTTTATTGGGCCTGTGTTCTTGAACTTTGGATTCATTGGTCCTCTTTGTTACCGTGGGTTAAATCTTCAATTCTCACATCAAGGCGCAAGTAACACCCAAAACAACACAAAGTGTAGTCCTCAGACAGTTTCAGGTTGATCAAATGCTCGCATACTGCGTGCAGCCTGAAGCCGTCTGTCTTTGCGCCACAAAGGGACCTTAGCAAGACGTAGGGAAACGTCTATGGGAAAGTTCGTCGCTCGGTAAAGCTGAAACCAGGCTCATCGTTCACTCCCGCTTTCTTCCCTTTCTCAAATAACAAGCCTGCCTCACACCCGGCGCCAACTCGCACCGGACAAATGCAGGCTCAAAGGAGTTTCTAAAATGAAACGAGAAAGGCAAAAGCGTTTGGCTAGCCCCAGCCAGCGTATCAAAATGCATATTCTGGGGTCGGCTGGAGATGTCTCCGGCTCGTTGTTCTACTTCGAGTACTCGCCGCCTGAAGGCAAAGTAATCCGCTTCCTTCTGGAGTGCGGTTTGCATCAGGAGCACGAGGAAATCAATCGCCAGAAGCGACTGCCCAAGGGCGTCGAGGCGAAGGACATCAATTTCGTCATCATCAGCCATGCGCACATCGACCACTCCGGTTGGCTGCCTGCGCTGGTGAAGGAAGGTTTCCGTGGAGCGGTGTACACGCATCCAGCCACGAAGGACCTCCTGGACTTCCTGCTGCTCGACTCCGGTCGCTTGCAGGAGGGCGCGGCTGACCGCGTCAACCGCTTCATTGCCCGCCGGCAGAAGAAGGCGCAGTCTCAGGGCAAGAAGAGTCGGCGAATTCCGTTGAGCGTGCCGTTGTACACCCCGGAAGATGTTCCGCTGTGCTTCCCGCTCTTCAAGTCCATCAACTACAACCAGCTCTACAACATCGCCGACGGCATACAGTTGCGCTTCACGGAAGCCAGCCACATCCTCGGCGCTGCGGTCGTGACCATCACTCTTGGTAAGGGCGATGAGGCGAAGACGGTTTGCTTCACCGGCAACGTCGGTCGTCCCAACACACCGCTTCTCAAGGAGCTGACGCCGGTGAAGCACGCCGACTACGTGATAACGGAGTCGACGTACGGCAACAAGTTGCACCAGAAGCGCGACCGCCTCGCGGTTCTCGCTGACGTGGTCAACAAGGCATATGCGCGCGCCAAGCAGAAGGAGCGTGGCACCGGTTGCGGTGTCATCGTCATTCCCGCCTTCGCCGTCGGCCGTGTGCAGACTGTTCTGTACGACCTGCGCACTCTCATGCTCGCCGGTCGTATTCCCAACATCGCCACCTTCCTGGACAGCCGCATGGCAATCGCTGCCACGGATGTTCACCGGAAGTGGGCGTCGCTGATGAACGACGAGGCGCGTCAGATCTTCGAACAAGGTCAGGACGCTTTCAGCCCGCCTCGTTATCTCGAGTGCAAGACTTCCGACCAGACCAACAGGCTCTACGAGAACGCCAGCGAACCGGTGATCATCGTCGGTTCTTCCGGCATGGCTGCCGGCGGCAAGATCCTGAAGCACCTGGAAAAGCGTCTGCCGCAGAAGAACAGCACCGTCGTGTTCGTCGGCTACCAGGGCACAGGAGCCCTCGGCTACGACCTGGTCAACAAGAAGCCGAAGCAGGTGCGCGTGCACGGGAATGTCCTTCCTGTGCGGGCTACCATCGAGTACATGTCCGACTACTCCGGACATGCCGACTACGAAGAGATCATCGCCTGGATGCGCCACTTCGAAGGCAAGCCGCGTAAAACGTTCCTGGTTCACGGGGACGGCGGTGCGCTCGAGGAGTTCAAAGGGCACATCGAGAAGGCTCTCGGCTGGTCGGTTGTCGTGCCTCAGCGCCGGCAATGCTTCGAGCTGTAAGCAGTTACCCGCAACCTCAACCCCTGCGCTTGGCGCAACGAATCACGTTGTGAACAACGCTACCAGGCTGCAAACCGCCGGAGAACGCGCTCTACCGATGGGAAGGGCTCGTAATCCGGCGGTCTCAGCCGAAGGGAGATTTTCATGTACAAGATCATTCTTTTCCACCTGGTCTTCTTCGCCGCGCTCTTCGGGCTGGTGATGCCAGGTTTGAACGTGCTAACCGGCACGGTCGATTTCGGCGGCGGCATGCTTGCCGTTGCAGTGATGACCTTGCTGTCGGAAGTCGTGGTTGTCGCCGGAGGTGTTCTTGGCCGCATAGTCGGCGACGCGCTCGGCATCAATCCCTTGCTTCAACGCAAGAAGTCGGAAGCGTTGTCGGCATCTCTGCTGACCGTGCTCTTCACTGGCTTCCTGCTCGCCGGTTCTGCTCTCTTTCCGGCGCTTTTGTCGGTGACGTTAGCCTCGTCTCTGCTCATCTCAGTTGGAGTCGTGGCCGTTCTCTTCGTGGCGCTGCACATCAAGCGCGCGATTATCGCCGGTCAGAAGTGATCACAGCCCACCAGTAGAGGAAACTCGTATGAACAAATGGTGGAGAAAACTCTTGCCTGGTGGGGAGCGCCTTGCTCTTCCATCCGGACGAGTGACCAAGTGGTTCTGGGTAATAATCGTTGCCCTGTCCCTGCCGTTCATCATTCTCGACACAGCCAGCCTGTATGACACCGCCATCGCCCAAGGTGCGACTTTCGGCGATGCCGCATTGCGCGCGCTGGTCGGGTTCTTCGCACTCGCACTCGCCTACGGGCTGCTCGGAGGAATGCTCTTCTTCCTGGTCTGTTTGTTCACTTCGGTAGTGATACCGGATGTGGTGTCGGGTGTGCGAGCTGTCAACGATGCCGTCCGAAGCACACCGGCTGCCTGGCAGCGGTTTCGCGAAAACGCTTCTCGCGCCACGTCGAGAGTGCGTCAACGGACCGTATCGTTCTGGCGCGTCCTGTCCGGAATTCCGGTCAAGGTTCGCGCAATGACCGCCCGCGATTGGCTGTTCACGCTCTACAGCGTGCTCGCCTTCGCTCTGCTCGCCGGCATGCTCTGGTTCGCCTGGGGCTGGGCCGGTGTGGTCGTTTCGTGGCTGCCGGATTGGCTTTTCGACGACAGGCGCTGGTTGCTCCAGGCTATCGTCGATTGGTTCATCTGCATGATTCCATGGGCGTTGGCGCTCTCCCTTCTGAAAGCCGTGTTTAAGGCGTTCATCAGGCGGGGAAGTAAGCGCTAACGCAGGTCCTTCACACGAACCCCGTGGGCGGCGCAGCTGCCCACGAGATGCCGGAGCGCGTCATACGCGTTCCGCAAAGGAAAAATTCTGATATGAGTCACGAGAAAAAGACTTGTTCTTGTCACGGCGCCGGCAACACGACTGGCCCCATTGTTCTCAGCACCCCGCGACCGAAGGTCACGCTGCCGAAGATGATCAAGGTCGCCAAAGCCGACGAGGCTCTGTATCGTCAGGTCATCGAAGCCGCCAAGCGGGCGAGCGAAGATGCCTACTGTCCTTACTCCCAGTACAACGTCGGCGCCGCGGTGCTGACGTTTGACGGTGAGATTCACTCGGGCTTCAATGTGGAGAACTGCGGTTACTCGCAGACCATTCATGCCGAGGAATCAGCGCTCACGCGTGCTCTCGGCAGCGGTTTGCTCCGTCGAGCAGCCGCTCAGGGCGTCGATCAGTTCCACGCCATCAAGGCGGTCGCAGTCTATGCGCCCAAGGGTTCCGACCCGTGGCCTTGCTGCAACTGCCGCCAGTTTCTGGGTGAGTTCGGCTACGACATGCACATCATCGGCGAAGAGCC
>JAIETE010000130.1 GCA_019745505.1 Candidatus Obscuribacterales bacterium
ATTTCACTTTTGGTCATCAATTTCGTTTGCCGGCCTCAAATGTGAAAGCCTCACGGGCGCCTAAAAAAGTGGTGTGCCTTCAGTCCGAAAAGTGCTTTTTTTTCGTACAGATGGGAATGGTTCATTTTTGTCATGCTCACCCCCACGAGATGGCTCGAAAAGCCTAACCGATATGGTTTTGAGTAACGATTGACGCTAGTTGAGCAAGTCTCTAATCTTTGCCCGGGATGAGCCGCGCGATTGAATGTTTCATTCTGGTTCTTTGATTCAAAGGCTTCGGTAATCAGACAACCGCCACAGTGCAGCTTTTCAGCGTAACTGCCTGTGTACGGACTGTTCTCTGACTGCTTGCGCTCGCGTCGAGGAAATGGCAGGTTGAAAACACTCCAGTTGATCCTCTCACAAGACAGCAAACATAAGCGCACCTTCGAGCCCTTGCACGAATGACCAGCCGATGAATCAGCCGCTACTGCGGCCGAACATCGTCTGCGCTGGAAACTGCCCCGTGTCTGGTTTGATTCAGCGGAGATGTTCGAAACAATCAACTATCAAAACTATGAATCGCGTAATCAACCCGCATCAATTGACGGTCGACGAAAACAACGGACACACCGAGCTGCGACTCAAGCTGAGCACACACGGGTTCCGTTTCTTGGCTGTCACCGTTATCAATGGCATCATCACCGCGTCCTTCGAAGAAGAGGACACGGGAACTGCCGCCAACGAGTCGTTCTTCTTGTTCAAGAACGGCGAGACAGTTCGCTGCCGTCACGAGTATCTTGCCACTTTCGTTTTCAACGATGAGGCATATCACTTCTACGGCAAGCGCAGCAACAAGTAACGAGCGAATCGACGGATCTCGCACCAATCGACGGACGTCGCACGAATCGACGGATATCGCACAGCGGTTTGTAGGCCTCGACCGCTTGTGCGAAGCAGCTTTGCTGCTACTCGCAAGGAGGCATTTGAATTCCAGCTATATAAAAATATGAAATCACAAAATAGCGCTGGAGCCTCCCACGAGGACCCCGGCGAAAGAACAGTCACGTCGCTGCTGCGGCAGTTGATCTCAGAAGCCAAACAGTGGCAAAACGACGCCAAGCGGCACATGCTCGCGGGCGACTACAATACAGCTCTCGTGTTTTTCCAAAACGCACTCGCCAAGGCTCAGGCTGCCGGCGAATCCGAATTGGAAGCGGAGCTGCACAACAGTGTCGGCTGCACGCTCTCCAAGCTTGGCGACAAGCTTTCCGCCAAAGCGCATTATGCGTCGGCGGTGGCGATACTGGAGCGCATCTATGAGCCCGGTCCGAAGGAGCCTGACTTGCTCTTCTTCAGCCGCCACAACATGCAGGAGGCTCAGCGAGGCATTCACGCCGACGCCGTAAACAAGATGCTCAAGGAAGCCACTCATTTGCTTCTCGAAGGTGCTGTGCACGCAGCCAGGAACATCCTGCAGGAAGCGCTGCCTTTCGCCGAGCACGGCGCCAAGGATCCTCTTCTGGAGGCTGAATTGCTCAATCAGCTCGCCTGGACCTACGGCAAGGAGCGCACGAAAGACAAGCGCGAGGAAAACCTCATCACTGCGGTCAGCCTGCTCAAGCGTGCTGCCGCGCTGGTAGAACCTCACGAGCGCCACAACGAAACTGCGGACAAATTGGCGCGCATCCTAGATCGCAACCTCGAGCACTTCAAGGAGGTGCTTGCGGAGTGCCCCGTATGGGCGCTCATTGCGGAGGCCGATGCGTTTCTCAGTAAGAATGTCCACGAGCATGCCGAGGCTTCCGCCACCAAAGCCGCTGAGGTCTGCCGCAAGAGACTCGGCGCCGATCATCATGCACTCGCCTATGCGCTCAACCGTGTCGGATTCAGCCAGTTGAATATGGGAGACTTTGAGAGCGCACGGAAAAACTTGCGGGCGGCAAAGGCAATCATCTCAAAGTGGCCGGGTCACGAAAGTGAAGCGCGCACCATTGGTTTCACGCTCCTCTGGGCAGAAACGGAAGGTCGCCCGCACGATGAGTGGGGAGTGGTGCCGCCGGAGTGGCAATAGAGACGTATCAGTGCCGATTGCTGTCGGATAAGCGGTGGCGCGAAAGTTGCAAACGGGGTGGGCCTATAAAATCCACCTCGTTTGCTTTTCGACATTGTTGTACTACCTCATGTAGCAATTGCGCGGATGAGAAATGATGTCTGACACTTTCTGCTCGCTGGGTCGCTGGTTGCCGCCTGCTGGGGTTGCAAAATCAATTGCTTCGTCCTCGTTTCATTTCATTCGTATTTTGGTTAAATGTTGGCATGGCAGAACATCCCGAGGATATCGAGAAAACTCACTTTACGGACGCACCTTTGCCGACGGCTGACGGTTTCGTATCGGGTCAGGTTGTCGGTGGTAAATACAAAGTCGTTTCGCTGCTAGGCTCGGGCGGTATCGGGCACGTCTATAAGGTTGAGCAGATTTTCTTGCATCAATTTTTTGCCCTGAAAACATTGAATAGCCAGAAAGCCTCAGACCAGATGATCAGGCGTTTCCAAAACGAGGCACGAACAGCCTCGTCGCTCAATCATCCCAATCTGGTCAAGGTCAACGATTTCGGTCTGCTGGAGGGCGAACAACCTTATCTGGTAATGGACTTCGTAGACGGCATTACGCTGAGCGAGCATTTGAAAAAAAATGGCGTCATGAATTTGGAACAGGTCGTCGCTTGTTTTGCACAAGTCTGCCTGGGTCTATCATATGCTCACGATCAGGGCATTGTTCATCGAGACATCAAGCCCAGCAATATCATGATTTCACGGACGATTCCGTTCGGCGAAGAGGGCTTTGTTAAGGTCGTAGACTTCGGCATTGCCAAGCTTGCTTATGCCGAAGATGGCAACTTCCAAGCTTTGACTACGACCGGGGAGATTTTTGGAAGTCCGCTCTATATGAGCCCGGAGCAATGCGCAGGCACGGCGGTCGATCATCGCGCCGATATCTATTCGCTCGGCTGCGTTTTATTCGAAGTTCTCACCGGCACCACTCCCTTTGTCGGGCAGAATGCGCTTACGACAATGATGATGCATCAGTCGGAAAGAATTCCGACGCTCAAGGAAGTTTCTCTCGGCAAAGAGTTTCCTGCAGAGTTGGAAGTGCTGGTTCGAAAAATGATTGCCAAGGCGCCTGCCGACCGCTATCAGAATTTAGGAGTAGTTGCAAACGATCTGGCGCAGATATACAAAGGCGCTCCGGTATTAGGAATTTCCGCCGCTCAAAAGAAGCGTGAAAATACAGCTGCACCAATTACGATTTCGCGCAGGAAGTTTCAGATCTTGCTAGTAACCAGCGCGCTTGTACCAGCTCTGGCTGCTGGACTTCTCGGTTTTTATCTGGGAGGAACTTTTTGCCAAAAGGAGAAAAGTCCGAACTCCGAGAAATCCGATGCTTCAGCCCCTGCAGTCCCGCGCGAAAAAATTGTGGAGCAAGAGAAAACTGTGTTCGCCAACTCTGTGGCTTTGGCGCCGGAAGTCCGTGATGATGTGGAAAAGACGCTGGAGAAAGAAGAACTACGTAAAGAACGCCAAGCGTTTGAATCTGAATTCTATCAACCCGGTGGACTCGTTGATCTAACACCGCCGTCACAGAAAGCTGTCTTTCGAAAGGCATTGGCGAAGCTGAATGACTTGCGCAGTAGAGCCCTTGCAAATCAACACTTGCTATATTTTGTGCCGGTATTGGATATGAAAATTGCTCTATGCTATTTGAGACTTGGCGACTTGCATAAATCCGAAGCGATTTTTGACAAGACGTTTGCGAAGGCAACAAATGCTAAGGAGAAGCGAGAGATTGCAATCTGGTTTTCAAAATTAGCAGAAGAAGCGGCAGCAAAGCGCCTAGCCGAGGAGTCCTTTCGCTTGTATATGAAAGGCGCGGATTATCTTTTGAAAGTGGCCGCTTCGCCCCAATGTGAGAGCGCAATTGCTTCCGATTGCCGCCAAAATGCCGGTAATTTTTTGCGTTGTGCATCTCAGATAAGCTATCAAGCATTGAACAAAAATGCGCAAGCCATCGAAATTGGTACTAAATCGGTTCAATTACTCGAGCGAGACGGCAATGATTTTTTTCGCGGAAATGCCTACCTGGTTCTTGGGGCGGCGCTCTCTCACGACAACCAATTGGAGAGAGCCAGAGTAAATTTTAGGCGCAGTGAGAGTTACTGGATTAAGGCTGACGATCTCGACGGAGCTAAGCTTATCTCCATGAGCTGTTTGTACCTCGAGCTCGGCGTAGTTGAGAGCAAGCTCGGGAACAAAGCAAAAGCGATTGAGAACCTGGTAAAAGCAAGAGACTGTGGTTTGCGTTTCAAGCCAAAAGATACAGCACAGCGGGATTTTGCCAGAGGGCACCTGGCGAACATAGCCAATCAATTGAAACTAATCGAAACACCGTCGTAGCTGCAGAATGCAGGCAAGCTGTTCGCTGGCACCTGAGCATGAGGCCGCCAGTCAGTTCTATTCGGGTGTAGGAAAATAGACTCAATATACGGGGCGTTCGGCCGGCTTATCGCGTAACTCTTTCGCTTTTATGAAATCCTTTGCAGAGTTGGTTCTGTCGCCTATGCGTGCATAAGCTCTGCTGCGCGCTTCCAATGCTTTCGTGGCAAATTCAGGTGCTTTGGTGATGGATTGGGTGTAGTCGGCAATTGCCCGCTGATAGTTTTTCGTCAGCATATATTCGTCTCCGCGCAAGCGATACAATTCATCCTCGTCATCATCTTGTTTTAGTGCTTCGCTTAAGACGGAAATCGATTCACTATGCCTGCCGAGCTTGGACAAAAGACCGGCCCGAAGTCTGAATACCATGTCTCGATTAGAGACCGAATTGGCGGCCTCAGGTAAGGTGCAGACTTTTTGATAGTCCTTAAGCGCCGCATCGTAGTCTCTCATTGATTCCAAAAGTTGTCCGCGCAGAGTGTACGGCAGAGGATGATTGGGCATGATGCGAATCCAGGACTCGTAGGCCTTTCTGGCGCCCGGCTGGTCGCCGTGAGCGGCATGAAGAGCCGCTTTAAGCTTGTATAGTCCGCTTTCCTTTGGATAGATTTCAATCGCTCTGTTGGTACAGTCGATTGCTTTTTTAGTTTGAGACTGAATTTCGTATACTCTCGCCAGGAGTTCGTAAGCTTTTGAATCGTCATAGTTGAGGGCAACTGCTTTTTCAAGGTCGTCAATCGTTTTCGCCGAATCGGAGCTGTTCGCATCCAACCGAGCACGCCCTCTCATAAAGTATGCCGCCGGATCTTCCGGCGATAGCTTGATCGCCTCTGTGCAGAGTATTACGGCGCTATCGTAGTCAAGCTGTTCAATCGCTCTCTGGCTTGCTTGCAAAAAGTCTCTCGTTTTCAAATCATCATGATTTGCGCCAGGAAAATACTTTGCAAGTACCGTTTCTCTAGTCGTGCCGCTAGCACCACCTGGCAGCCTCTCGAAGCTGTCCAAAACAGTTTCGGTAGTTCGATTGGACACGCTATCTTTGGTAACAGCGAACTCGCTAACTTTTTTCGGCTGGGAACAGGCAGTCAGTATTGCCGCCAGTAGAATTGCAAAAAGTAACCCGGTTGTTTTTGCTCGAAAACCTAGATACATGGTTTTATTTTAGGACATTTTTTCTGGTCTCTAGCACCATTAGGTTCGATCTGATTAACCCCTTCTTTTCTTCCTCCTTCTGAGTTTTACATCGCTTGCGGTGGCATGATTCTGCTGCCGGTCCACCCGGTGGACCGCTGCCGTCCGGCGAGCCATCGGCAATTGCGATATTCAATTTTGGATTATCAACTATTGCTTTGAGAGCAGGACTTCTCTAGTGTGATAAGCAAATTCTTTCTTTTCACCGTTCTGATTGCTTGAAGGTGCGACCTCGACAAATCGCTGCCGACTCTTTTGATAGCGTTCTGACCTTCGCAATAATGGCGAATTGCTGCATCATCCAAATGCACGCTTGGCTCCCGAGTTGGGCGCAGATGAGCACAATCGCACTGTTTGAGTAAGTGGTTCTTCTAACAAAAGAAAGGGAATCAGCATGTTACTTGAAATTGCATTGTCCGTGTCCATCTTTATTGTGGCAACACTGATCCTGACTACTCCTTCGTTGTTTTACCTGAAAGGCGCATGGGATACGATTTTTCGGGCTTGCGCGCTTACGGCTGCATATGGGCTATCCGCTTTGCTGATCTGGAGCGCAGGTTATCCGCTCTTCGCTATCATCGCTTTTATTGTCGGTGTGCTTATGCTCGGCAGGAAAATTCTGCTTGATGGCATCAGGTTCTAGAGCAAAGGCTCTGAGTCTGGCCAGCCGACCATTCCAAACGTGAAAGCGAGGGCTAATTATGGCTTCAGTATTGAATTTGAAACGCATTCTTTGCGGCGTCGCACTGGCTTGCTGTCCACTCTTTTTCTCCTCCTGCGATACTCCTTCTTCGGACATCGCCAATCCCTTTGCTAAAAAGGTCTCCACTCGCATAGTGCTTAGCCCGAACTCGTCCGGAGAAGATATCCGCTATGTTTACATGGCAGAGGACGGCATCACTAAAACAATGACTCAAATCGAGTACAAGAATGGTGTCACTTCTTATTCCTTTCATCGTTCCGACGGAACGATCAAGGAGATAAAGGAGTTTTATCCGCCTGCCAGAGGCGAAACACAGAGGCAGCTCAAATTGCATGCCAGCTTGAATTCTGATGGCAAGGACTTCTTGAGCCGGACGACCTACAGGCAAGATGGTTCTCTAGAAGCGCAGGGTGAAAGGATTGGCGAGGGTCGGTATCAGACCAGGTGGTTTTTCGAAGATGGCGCTACGCTCAACAAATTGTTGTTTTATGACTCCGAGCGGAGGCTCTTGAGCAAAGACGAGTACAGAAAGGACGGCTCCGTTGAATCTCAGTCCCGCCGAGTAGGTTCCAGCGAACTCGTCTCCAAATACTACTCCCAGAGCGGCACACTCACTCACGAGTTCTCCGAAAGCAGGCTGAACGTTCTGTCTGGAGTGTTCTACAACGAAGATGGTTCGGTTCGCATTAGATTTATGGACTCGGGCTGGAAGCTCAACTCGCAATATTTCGATAAAAGCGAGCTTGTACTTGAAGTTGAATACTTCAAGGATTCCATGGAAGTGACTTCATACGCCGGCGGCAAGCCGCTTCACAAACAGGTTTGGAGCCGATTGGGAAATAAGGGCGAAGAGTGCACAGCCGCCTACAAACTCTTCAAGGTGGAAGGAGCCTGGCAATCGTCAGATCAACGCACCTACACTAGGTTGACCATTGAGATGAACGAAGAGGGCACCGCTGCACAGTGGGTGGAGAAAGTTACGGTCGTTTACTCGTCCTCATCCTTGGGTGGCGAACAACAAAATTTACGCACGCGCACAGTCAAGCTGCTGCGCCCGGATGGGTCCGTTGCCATAGTCAAAAACTACAACGAAGACATTCTTCTTTCCGAGCGAGGTGGAACCGGCGCCGACCATATCGACATATCGACTCTGTTATCGAAGCCGATATTCGAGTGTTTGCGGATTCCTAGAAAGGCTGAGCGCTACAGAGCACACTCGAATTTCACCTGAGTTTGTCTCACGCGCCGGAGCATACACATGACGATCACTCCAATTTGAAAGGAGTTCTATTATGACTGGTCTTACGAGCGGCTGGGCTTCACTCTCAGTTGTTTTGATTGGTGGTCTTTTTGTTCTCGCTATCGAACTTTTGTTTTGATGCAAGAGAGGTTTAGTATGGAGATCTTCCTCATAATTTGGCTCGGATTAGCCTTATTCATCATCATTTTCTTGATGTAATAACACGACTAACATCAATCCTAAGTCATTGAGAAAGGACGAAATCATGGCTCGACTATTCACTATATTTGCAGACGGGCACGTGAAGGAGGGCATTTGTGTCGACGGTGGACGAGGTGCCCCGGCAATTGATATCGGGGATTGCCCGATTCCAGTGGTGGTGACCCAATCACTCCTGGCTCAATACAAGTCTGCGGTGGAGCAACCTCCGCTCTGCGTTTTCCGTGCAGCCCTCAAGCTGTCCGGGGGAAATTTCGAGTTGCAGCCTGAAATTAGGAAGATAATCGAACCCGAACCAAAAACTGAACACGCTCTGGTGCTCCTCGATCCGCGCTGTTGGTGGCACAGTCAGAACAAAGTGAATAGCGGCATCACCGAAATTTACTATCATGTCAATCCCAAGAACTTGATACTTTCGGGTCGAAAGCATTTTGGCGCCGAGGGGCTCACGCATTGTCAAACTCTTCTAGTTCATCTCAATGTCGGTGACGAGGTTTTGATTGGCTGGAAGAAGACAGTAGGACAAGGTGGCTCTCTTAAGATCACCAGAGAAACCCGCGCGCTCATATATACGGGAAAAACCTTTGAGGATGTGCCTGTCGTGGTACAGCACTGGCGCCGAGAAGTAGCTTGAACGTGTGAGTGACAGGCAAGCCGTTTTCAAACGATCGATCTTACATTCACACTTGCGATTAAGGAGGCAGCGATGGAAAACGACGCGGTTTCAACAACCCAAGAGAAAACATTGCCAATTCCTGTAGCAAAACAGGAGCATCCGCGCATAAATCTCAAGCTGACCTGGAAGAGTGTCTTAGTCTGTGTTTTGGTCAGCGCGGTGAGCGGATTGATTTCTGCCTATCTGACCCTGAATCGATATGCTCCGCACTCTGCCGGTGACGCAAGCGAAGCGGCCGAATTAGCCAAGACTCTGCGTGAAGATTGGCGTCATCTTTATCAGAAATCCGTTGACGAAAGGGCGGCGCTGGAAGCCCGGGTGAGTGAGCTCAATGCTCAGGTAGCGCGACTCATCCGTGCAATCGGAGAGCACGATGCGGAGTTGGCTTCGGTTCGAGCCAATACAGCCAGCTCCGCTGCGATCCGGCAAGGCGTCGAGCTTGCCAGCCGAACGGATGAGGGGCTGATGAAGGAATCGGACAACTTACTTCGAGATCTCGGAGTGAAAAGAGTTCGCATCCTCGACTCGAAGAAAGATCGGTGAACTCGGCTCCATCTATTCAGCAGAATGAAAGGAGACCATCATGCAAATTGGATACAAGATGCCTGGTTGTCTAAAACAAACTCTCGGGCTGGTTATTTCGGCGATACTCATACTGATGACATGGAACGAGGGTCTGGCCGCGGAAATAGCAATTGAGCGCAATGAATTCGTGAACTTGCTGGCCAACGTGAAAGTCATAAAGGAGAATCTATCTAGTGCAGATCGGCAGATCACGCTGTATAAGAGGCTTGATGCCGACCAGAAGCGCCTTATCCTACTGCATTCGGACCGCATCAAGGAGCTGGAGAAGTACATTGCTTCCAGCGACAATCTCTCCGCCGAGTTCAAAGAAACGATGGAAAAAACAGAGCTGGTGCTGGACGAAGCCGACAGGAATCTAAAGACTGAAAAACGTCTGAGCCGCTATAAGACCTATGCCATTATCGGCGGTGCGCTCGTTTGGCTCTTGTGGTAAGCAACCGGCCGTTTATTCCACTCACAGCTATCAGTTCTAATTAGCTGGTTTGCTGAGACCGGGCGAAGGAATGATCAGTGATGAGTCGACCTCGCCCGGTCTTCCAGCAGCGGAAAGATGTTTTGGCAATGCCAGACAAGGAGGGCAATTAGCCGTTTGTCTTTTTGTACCGACGAATTACTAGGAGAAGTAGTATATAAGCGACAAGAAAAATTGGGCAGAGCCGTATCTTTCTCTGTGCCGCCTTATCGGCAGATATCGCAAACCATTGCCAGACGCAACGCGCCTGGCAATGGTGCGGCGGATCTCAGGTCAGCGAGTTGACGATTAGATCGACAATCGTAATGTGGCTGAGGCCGAATTCGACGTAGAAGGCGATTGCAAGAATGAGTGCCAGGATTGCCGCATTCGACACTACGGAGTAAGCGATGCGTTGCGCTAGCGGTCTCTGCTCGCGAGCAAGACGTTTGGCGATTTTCTTGCCGGCAAGATTCTCTGCAACAGCATTGCGAAAATTCTCATCGGTGAGGCGGAGCTGCTCGATTTGGTGCAGCTTTGCGATGATCTGCTCTTTCTGACTGTTCGACCAGCTAATTGTCTGCTCGACAAATTTGCTGCTTTCGCTCACCCCGGCGAGTATATCGTCAAGGGTTATCTTGCGAGCAATGATATCGCTGATAATGCTCGAAAGCTCTTGGCGTGCGCTCTCGCCAGCCTGGTTAATGCGGGCCTGGAATTGCGTTGTGAGCGCTTTGATCTTTTCGTTTTCGTCGTACGAACGGTTGATCTGGCGACGCAGAAGAAATTTGTTTATCCCTGATGGCGAAGTCTCTTGCAGTCGAAAGTGGTCCAGGAAATGAACAAGCGCGTCCACGTCCATGAATTCCCGGACAATGGCTAGCTCCACTTCGTTGTGATAACCCAGGATATTTAGCCACTTGTACGAGAGTAACTTGGCGATGTCCTCGATATATTTCTTGTCACTGAGGATTTGCTCTCGATTGATGACCAGGTGGTGGTGCGTCCGCGTCCAGCTTGGGCGAGGTGCCTTCAGCTTGCGGATCAGCTTGCGTCTCCATGCCGGTGCATCTAATTCGCCTTCGGCGAAGCAGTAGGTTCGCTCTCCTGTTTCTCCTTCGCTGTAACTTTCGAGCACTGGCTTTGGCTTGAAGGTGGTTGGCGAATAGAAGTCCAGAAGTCCGTGATAATGCAAGGTCTTTAAACGGTGCTCAAAGCTTTCTTCATTGATTGCCGATTGCGTGAGCAAACTTTCGAACAGAGGTAAGTGCAGAACGTAAAGAGTTTCATTGACTTGTTTCTCAGAAGCACCGGTGGTGCTCATTTGTCTCTCCGTGCGCTTTTCAGCGCTGTGAATCAATAGAAAAGGTCCTTTCTTAGGTTGAACAAACCTTGGTGTGGATAATGTGATGTCTATTTGGACGGCTTACTTGCTGGGTTTAATTCAGTTTGACGATCAGTTCGTTGCGCAGCTGAGTAAACTCAGAGCCCACCATTGTCTCCACTTCCAGCAATCGTTCGACAATCTTCAAGAAGCTATGCTTGTCTTTTCCCAGTATTTGCTTGGCTTCTTCGTAGCATTCGTTTACCAGCTTCAGCCAATGGTCGTCGATTCGGTCCATTAGTGCCGGTCCAATAGTATTCTCCGTGGGCATGCCTCGACTCAAGAACGGATTCGAGCCGCCTTCGGCAACAGAGATTGGTCCCAGTCCGGACATTCCGAATTCAGTCACCATGCGATATGCCCAGGCTTTCGCTTGCTTGAAGTCGTTGGAAGCTCCGGTATCAATGGTTTGCAGGAAGAGTTCTTGAGCAACCCGTCCTCCCATCGCCATCATGATGTTGGCCCTGAGCTCTTTATCCGTGTAGTTGAACCTGTCGTCGAGCGGCATGGACTGTGTGTATCCGAGGGCACGCGCGCGAGGAACGATGGTAATTTTGGTGACCGGATTTCCACCTTGTCCTTGCTCGAACAGCGATTGAGCTATCCAGGCGTGACCGAGTTCATGCACCGCCGTCTGGAGCATGTTTTCTGCTGAGATGCGTTTGGCGAGTCCTTCTTTTGCCGGACCCATGATCACGCGATCAGCACCTTCATCAAGGTCTTTCATGGTGATTTCATGCGGCACGAGCTGCACTATTTCTTGCTCGCTTTTGCCGGCGGCAGTCATTTCTGCTTTCGAATTTACAATGCGGCGCACAGCCAGAAAGGCAGCGTGGTTGGTCAAACCCTCTAATTCCGCTCCGGAGAAGCCGGGTGTTTTAGAGGCAATGGAATCGAGATCTACGTCTGGCGCCAGTTTCTTCTTGCGAGTGTGAATCTTGAGAATATCCGCTCGTCCTTTTTTGTCGGGGTGGTCGACATATACTTGCAAGTCGCCGAATCGCCCTGGTCTGACCAGTGCAGGGTCTAGAATGTCGGCTCTGTTGGTGGCCGCTATCAGCAAGATACCGTCATTGTCTGTGAAGCCGTCCATTTCCACCAGCAGCTGATTGAGAGTTCCTTCTCGTTCTTCGTTGGTGGCTCCCATGCCGGTGCTGCGCTGGCGGCCGATGGCATCCAGTTCGTCGATGAAAAGAATGGCCGGTTTTTCTTTGCGTATCTTTTCGAAAGTGTCGTGGACTCGCGCCGCCCCCACTCCCACATACATCTCGACGAATTGCGACGCGGAGATGGCGAAGAATTTGACACCTGCTTCACCGGCTACTGCTTTGGCGAGGAGTGTTTTGCCATTGCCCGGTTTGCCAGCCAGAAGCACGCCTTTGTATGGCTTTCCACCCAGCTCTTCAAGGAGCCCTTTGTTGCGCAGATATCTAACTACGTCTTGCAGCTCTTGCTTGGCTTCATCGCAGCCGGCAACGTCGGCGAAGGTTTTTCTGTCCTGATCGGCTTTGATTTCGATCATTGAGGACTTGGTCATTTCGCCGGCTGCTTGTTGTGGTGTCATTTGCGAACGCCCACCTTGCCTGGTGCCCGATTGATTGCCTGCGGACTTCCTATTTTCGCGCCGGGCCAGCCAGGTGAGAACGATAATTGCGCCTAATGGCACGCTCACCTGCACAATCATGAGAAAGATAGAAGCACTCTTAAGTTCCGATGCCCCTTCTACCTTCGCATTAACGATTTCGGTAGCCAGCCCGGATTTGTTGGATGCCTCCATAAGACGTATCGTCGTTTTGTCATCCGAAGTCCTGGCGCGAAGAGGTGCTTGCTCAGGGGACTTGTAGATGATCTGAACTTGCTGAATGGTTCCGTTGGGATCTCTTAGAAAAATTACTTTCTCAATCTTGACCGCGTCGTTCTCTATGCTTTTTAGAGCTATCTCAAATGTAGTGTTGGGCACGGAACCCACCACGGCGGTGCTGTGTCTGTCCCCTGCGTAGAAGAGCAAGAGCGCTCCTATTGCAATGATGCCGAGCCCAAAGAATGTGAATAGGTTTTGTTTTTTTGTCATGATGCTTTCTCTTCTTGCTCAGCTTCGGCCAAACAGGACGAAGCAGCGCATTCATGAAATTCTGCAATTAAGCCTCAATCTATGAGTGATCTCGGCAGCCGAGGTGCTTGGAGTTTTTTGTCTGCTCTGGTTTTGCGCATCGCGAGGTCTTTCTGTGAGCCTCGATTTTGATCAGTGCTTGTTCTTTCTTCGTGCTGCAATAGACCGAATAGCTTGACGCGGCGATAAAACCGAGAGATGCGGCTGCAGCATGAAGGGGCGACCAGGATTGCATCAATCCAATCATTGTGGCCGCATACAAAATGCCGCAGAGCGTTCCAAAAACGAATCCCTGAAACTCCAGCCGGTCGATTTGCTTGAAGCAGGCGGACGGATCGAAATGTTTTTGTCCTGCCTTGTCGTGAGGTTTGGCTGCCTTGCAGGTCGAGCAATTGTCGATTGTCTTGGCTGCTGCGTAATTGACAAGATGAAGCGACAGTCCGCTCAAACGGATATATGTCGCTGCGGATAAAACGGTAAATAGGGCAAAAATGGTAATCATGTTTGGTCTACTCCATGGTTGAAAGTGAAGTGCAGAGCAAAGAGCGCCGCCTCTGCAACTAAGCGAGCGAGCCTGTGCGCTCATAGACTGCCAGTCTTCGGCGGCAAAGAATAATCTCTTTGCGTGTTGTTCAAACTTTAGTGGCGTTGCTCTGGGTGGGGCGAAGCTTTGTCTTGTTTTTTGCTGGGTGGAGAAAGGCTTCACAATATTCAAATAGGCTGCTCGAAACAACTCCTTTTCGTTCAAAATCGAAAAGGTCGTTCAATTTTTCCGGTTTATCCGTCTCACCGTTATGCATCGTTGGTTCCGGTTCGGCGTGGCATGGTGCAAGTAGAGTTCTTTGACGGGCCTCATTCTGTTGGCGCTATTGATGCCACCACCATGCCGCTCTCTGTAAGTTGGATTACGAAAACGTATAGTAAAACAATGCCGAATAATAATTGCCACATAAAAGCAGTCAGCATCGGCGTCAAGCACGACCATCGCCCATCTCTCATGGACGTCGGCGCAGTGATTCCAGCAGTTTGCATGCGGGGCTGATCTAGCGCCCTGAGCCGAGCACATCGCGCAGGATTCGATTGGTTCCGCGTACAGCTTCGTTGCCCATGCGGCGTTGAACTCGATCGCCGAACGATGGTCCTCTTCCGCCGCGCAGGATGCCGTTGATGCCTTCCTGTACGACAATCTCTCCGGCGCGACCCAGCCCGTCATTGACGGTTTTTTGAGTGCGCTCAGTGTTGATATCGGCGGGAGTTTTGAACGCATCGACTTCCCTTGGTCCCCTGTTTGTCATTGCTACAACTTGAACATCATCCAGAATTCCGTTCTTGTCGGCATCGACCAGCTTAACGTTGCCGTACTCTTGCGGTTTGGCTGCTTGCACAATTTCCATTGCTTTTAGCATGTCTGCCGCTGTTTGCTGATCCAGTCTGGAGTACTGCCTGTAGATGTCACCGCCGCGAGCGGCTGTTCGCATTAGATTGTCGGCCTGACGCATAAACGGGTCGCGGTTTATATCTTGCTGAGTGGGCAGTGCCGCAGTTGATTCGGAGCTTGTGCCGCCTAACTTGTCGGCTCCGGCATCATTTTGTCTTGCATTGCCGGTTGGCGATTTGTCTACGCGTGAATTTTCACCCTGTGTTTGGGGTCTTGCTCCCGTCGGATTGTAGACATCTTTAGTGAGAACATTGTTGCTCTTATCCACTACACGGGCGCGCGCATCGTCGAGAATTCCGTCTTGGTCGCCGTCATATAGCTCGATGTTGCCGAACTGAGCCATCATGCCGGACTGCACTGCGCGCATCGAATCCAGCACCTGTCTTTGCTCCGGTAATGTGAGGGCATTGTAGCGGTTGGAAATGTCCTTTCCTACGCTGGCTTCATGAAGCATGGTGAAAGCTGCGTTTTCGCTTGCATTTGCGTCCATTTTTTTGACCTCTAGTAATTGCGTTTGTAAACGCTAGGAGCGGGGTTGAGCGAAATTTAGAGAAAAGTTCTAACGGAGTTGTGGCAGGGATTTTTTGAGCTGGAAAAACGTTTGTGCAGCCTGGCTGGAGGATGCTTTTCCAGGCATCCTCCAGCCAGGCTGCTTAAGTCCGCGCCGCGAGCAGCGTGCATTCCACGAGAAACAGAGCTTCGAGTAGTCCGGCGAACTTGATAGAAAGCTCTATGTTTCCAGTCAGCAATACGCCGATTGCCAGAACGCCTGCTGCCAATCCGGTGAGACATCCAGAGAGGATAAGGAACGCCGCGATCAGCTTGTCTCGTTTGCACGGAGGAGTACTCTTCTTGACGAAATCTGCCCACGGTGCGATCAGTGTGCCGCTAGCCACTCCTGTACCAAGCAGGACCACCGCGATCAAAGAGGCGCCTGCTTTGAGAAAGATTGTGTATACGAGAAGAAAACACATGCAGGCAAAAAACATACCAGTTACCAGAAATCGGTAAGGCATCTTGATCTCCTTTCCTGGTTAAGGCCATTCGTCTTCCGGGTCGACCGCTTGCGCGTCTACGTCTGTAACCGTTGCTCCGGACTCAATTTCTACAGCCGCTCCTTGCTCTTTCTGGATCATTGAGCCGGGGCTCGCCAGTCCGGCTGCAATTAATAGCGCCAGTAGCGCCCTCCCCTATAGGGATGGTTGTATTGTGGCGGTCCGTAATATCTGTAGCTGCGCGGACCATAGTAGTAATTTTCGTTGTATGGAAACGGCATGTATCCGTATGGGTTACCGTAATTCCATGCATAGCCGTAATCGCGGCCTCGCCCCCA
This sequence comes from Candidatus Obscuribacterales bacterium, assembly GCA_019745505.1. GTDB lineage: Bacteria > Cyanobacteriota > Vampirovibrionia > Obscuribacterales > Obscuribacteraceae > QKMZ01. The sequence continues at coordinate 15,804 of JAIETE010000130.1, forward strand.
GCCCCTCTGGTATCCGAATCCTTGAAAGCCGTAGCCGGGACCATATCCGAAGTAGAAGCCGTTACCGTAAAAACCGAATTGAAAAGAGTAAGATACACACATATTAAAAGAACAAGCCAAAATACCAAAAATCAGAAGATGAATTTGAAATAACGTTGCCATCAAAGAG
>JAIETE010000264.1 GCA_019745505.1 Candidatus Obscuribacterales bacterium
TTGGCGATCGCTGCAAAAAATGTCGCACCCAGAACAGGCAACACCGGACCATTGAGCATCAATGTTTCGCCCACAGATTTCAATGCTGTGTCCAGGGGCATGCCATGTGCCAGATTTTGTGCGGCCGTCAGCACGTATTGAGCGGACATGACATATGCACCTGAATCGAACAGCATTGCCAGTTCCTGAGCCGGCTTTCTGGTGTTTTGCAAGAGAGCGACAGTCAGAGCAAGCATGAAAATGCCGGCTGTCATTATCAGCGTATTGCGTTGCGAACCTTCGTCTAGCCGCGTTTCTTCAGTTGTTGCCAACTGAGTTGCTTGCTCTATTCCCGGCAGATTGTCCGTCATTTTCTTCTGTTAGTGAGTATTGGACAATGCGGCACCGAAGGAGCGATTGAGAGCAAGTTCTTCACTGAGCAGCTTAAAGAACTGGACGCCACCCAAGCCATTGAGATGCACAGTATCGGCAAAGTGCTTCTGCTCGAAAACATTCGGCTTGTTCATGTCGAGAAATTCAGCGCCATTTGCCGCAGCCATAGTGCTGACTTTGTTTTTGAACTGGTCATAAAAGCCTGGCGGCATGAGCGCGACATTCCCCGGCGTGAGCGGCATGTTTACAACAATTAGTTGAATTCCTCGCTCCCTTGTAAGTTTCATCAGCTTTTCCAAATAGCTAAGCTGGCTGGCATATGTCTTCTGTTTGATGGAAGCGTAACGTTGGCGGTATTCGGGCGTGTTGTCTCTGAAGGGCTCGAATTCTGCACCATAGGGACCAACTCTGAGCTCATTGGCGCCGCTGTCATCGGGCAGTTCACGGTAGGCTATCTGTCGCAGTAGAAAGGGTGTCTTTAGCTCGTTGGCGGTAATGGCGTCTTGTCCATAGGGCGCTAGAGTGTAGGCGAGCTTGTGCTGCCAGGCGAGCAGGTTGGGACGCCTCGACAGTGTATAGAGGGCTTTTTCCAGCCCGAATTGAAACAACTCATTGAATGAATTTCTGGCAGACAGCGCAACATCGGACAAGTCGTCGATACGGCTGAGATATTTAAAAGTCTCGGTGCTGGAAGCGCTAGGCAGTGTGTGATCGATTAAGTCACGCGGAGCGATGCCATAGATGATCGCTTTGGGTTGCTTATTTCCCGAAAGAAGAGAGCGGGTTATTAGATAGGAATCGGAGGCCATCTGCCCCGCTATAGCGAAGCTGAATGTTGTCGGCTTTTGTCCGGTCTTCTGCGCGATGAAGTCCTGAAGGCACGAGGAGTGAAAGTGGCTGACTTCATTCTGCACTTCGTTGAGCTTTGTGGCATCGCCGGCATGGTGCGCCGTCATCATCAGGCTCGAACCTAAAAGAGCAATATCGGGCGCGCCTTTCTCGTTTGCGAACCCATTGACGGTCCACCAGATGAGGCTTCTGTTAGGCGACTCCAGCGGGTTGGTGAAATGCAATGCGGAATCGGCAATGCGAAAACCAACGTCGAAAACGAGAAACATCAAAAGGCCCAGCAATACATAACTGGATAGGAATGCTTTAGCTCGGGCTTCTTTGTCCATCGGTTAGAACTGGAAGTAAATGAATTTGGGAGATTTATCCGGTGAGAAGACCAGAATCATGAACATCAAAGCGCAACACCATGCTGCTTTCACCAGGCGCGGGGAGCGCTCCACCCATTTTGTCTTGTCCACATATCCCATGATGATGTGCGAGAGCGCCAGCACAGGAAGGAGCAGGAAGATTGCCGGATAGATGAGTGGATAGTTGATTGCCGGTAGAGCCATGGCGTTGGCAGGCACATTGCCGGCTATTGAGTCGATGAAGAAGAGCTTTCGCAGCATGTCTCCGGCGACGGCAACGGTGTCCGCCCGGAAGAGAACCCAGCCTATGCACACCACATGGAAAGTGAGAAGTGTGGACAAGATTGAGCCGACCGGCGAATCGACGGCAGCGGACAGCCAATTGTGACCGCGCTCGGAAAGCCAGGTGCGGCTCTCCTTGAACATCTTATGAAGACCCAACATGGCGCCGTGGAAAACACCCCATATAAGGAAGTGCATGGAAGCACCGTGCCAGAGTCCACCCAGGCTCATCGTAATCATCAGGTTGCGGTAGACATTCCATCGAGAACCGCGCGAACCGCCCAGAGGAATAAAGAGATAGTCGCGCAGCCAGGTAGACAGAGAAATGTGCCAACGATGCCAAAACTCGGAAATGTTTTTGGCTAGATACGGCAGGTTGAAGTTGATCGGTACTTTATATCCGAACAGCATCGCCGAACCACGAGCTATATCCGTATAACCGGAGAAATCGAAATAGATTTGAAATGCGAAGGCGTAGGTGAAAATCCAGAGGTCGAGGCTATTGAAGAGTTCCGGATGTTGGAAGCCCCCTTGCACGAAGAAGGCAAGATTGTCAGCCAGCAAGACCTTTTTGAAGAGCCCGAGCAGAATCAGCGAGACGCCGGAATCAAAGTCTTTGATGGAAAACTTTGCCGGAGAGAGGAATTGGGGGATGAAGTCTTGGAACCGTTTGATCGGACCAGCGATCTGAGTGGGGAAGAAACTTGCAAACAGAGAGAAAGCAAGAAACGATTTGATCGGCTCGCTGCCTCTGTAAACATCGACTACGTAGTGGATAAACTCGAAAACGAAAAATGAAATTCCCAGAGGCAGGATGATGTCGAAAGGCATCGCCGGCGGTGCCATACCCAGAGGCTTCAGCGCGGAAACGAGCACGTCATTCAAGAAGTACGCATACTTGAAAAAGCTGAGAGTAATGAGATTGGTTGCCACTGCGGCAAATAACCAGGGTTTCTTGTTCTTTTGCGATCGGTGGATGAAAAATCCAAAGAAGTAATTGACGACGGTGAGACCGAGAATCAGCAGGATGAAGACCGGCCTCCAGCTCATGTAGAAGACATAGCTGGCAATCAACAGAATCGGCACGCGCAATTTGATGGGGCTCGCCCAGTAGAGCGCGACCACAATTGGCAGGAAGAGCGCGTAAGTCAGGGAATTGAAAAGCATTTGAAACCTGGAAGAACGTGCAATTTGGGAGTTCCAAAACTTGTCAATAATACTTGGGACCGCCTGTTTGGTCCTTAATCACAACCAAGCAAAAGACCCGGCAGTCCTGAGGGCCGGGTCTTCAAAATTGTTCTACACGGGAAATATGTGTATTTTTAATTACACGGAAAGGGTCTTCAGACCTTAGATGGTTGGTTTTTTCGCTCCTTGTGAGATGAAATTAGCCGCCTTAGAGCGCCAGAGGGCACTCTGTCAGTTCTTTCCATTTCTTGCTCAGCAAATCAGTCAAAGCTTCCAGAGTGTTGGTGATCCCGGAATCGTGTTCTTCGTTGCCGTTAATGCGGATTCTGGGGGCGTTCTGATTGCCTCCCTCGACCAGCTCGACCGGGATCGGGAGACGCTCTTCAGCAATCACCTTCTCTAATGTGTCGCGCACGCTCGTGTATGAGTTGCAACCGGGCCTGTAAATGAGCTCTACCCGCATATGATGAAACCTCCTCTCTGCAAAACTGTGTGACAAAGGGGATTCCGTGCGCTTCCGAAGAAGCTCACCAAAAATAAAGGAAACCTTAACGCCTTAACTGAGAGAAGTATAAGCGCAAAATATCAGTTGCCAATATTAATATGCATTTGAGGACGGTTAATCTGCTCTCACAATGCTGAAAAGCAAAGCAGGAAGCTTTTAATAAAGCTTCCCGGGGGGAAGAAGGGGCGCAGGATTTTTCTCTCTGAATTTTATATACCCGCCTCTTGAAAACTTAAACTTGTCTAACCGATAAATTTTCCCAACCAGGAAATAGGGCTGAATTTCCACGAAATTGCCCCAGATTTCCTCTACAGTTCACCCAAATATCACGTCTCTAGTTCTACAAATGTATTGGCTCCAGGGCCGATTTACTAGGAAACCCAAAAAGGAAAGTCGTATTCCGTTTTCGGGCGGCGCTGCTCATCTATATTTTCACCGCCTGGGTTTGAGGCTTTGAGATGAACTTACTAGTAGGACAAAATCCGGCAGCTTTGTCGCTTCAGGGCCAGTCACTGGTCCAGGCTGGCGGTCTGCCGGAGCGCGCCGGCGAGCAAGCCGTCAATCAGTTCGTCAAATTACTGCAAGGCATCGAGGTCAGGGGCCAGCAGCTTGATTTCAACCCCTCCAGTCGATTCGAAAAGCATTTGAGTGAGAGAGCGGAAATGCTGAGGGCAAAGCTGGAAGCTTCTTTGAGTGGCATTGTCACGCGTGTCGATGTCGACAATCTCGGTTTGCTAAGACTGTGTGTCAATGCGCTTGCAGTCGAGGGCGCCGAATCGAGCGCTCTGGAATGTGCAAATTTCGCGGAAGATTGGTGCGGCAAAGCTGATTTCACCGACAGCATAGCGACAGGTATTGCATTGACCGCGACTGCTGAAATGTTTTCACGGCTGAGACGCTATGACTCAGCTTCCAGGCTCTTCCGCATGGCTGCGGTCGCCTTCCAGTCAGTACTCGATTTCGAGCATCCGCTCACTGACTATTGCCGCAAACGGCATAAGATGGTTTTGAAAAAACTGGCGCTGAGCGATCGCAAGCGTATAACAACGGCGTTTGGTGCCGGTTATTTGAAAGGCGCCGAACCTCAAAATCTTTGCCCGCTTGTCTGGGACGGACCGATTTCTTAGATGCTGCGTTCTCAAACCGGCACCATGTGCCATTTGCAGTGATTCAGCCTCAGGGTGTCATGCGATTGATGTCGCGAGGAAAGAGCGCTGCGAGCTTGACTGAGGGCAAGCCGAGCAATTGCTTGGCGATGCGCTCCAATCCGATGGCGAAGCCGCCGTGAGGAGGCATGCCGTATTGGAAGCATTGCAGGTAGTCCTTGAATGCTTCCGGCTCGAGCCCTCTTGCCTGCATCGCGCTAACCAGCTCCTCATGCCTGTGGATGCGCTGTCCGCCGGTGGTGATTTCCAAGCCGCGGAAGAGCAAGTCGAAACTGCGGCTGGACATCTCGTTTTCCAACGGCAGCGGCATTGCATAAAACGGTCTGACGCTGAGCGGGTACCCGGTGATGAAGACCAGGTCGGAGTTCTCCTTCTTGAAGAAATGCTCGCAAATGATCTTCTCGCCTTCAGGGTCGAGATCGGTTTTTTCCTTCGAGCCTTTTTTCTGATAGCTGTTGATGATATCAACTGCCTCAGATAGCGTAACTCGAGGAATTACCCCCACTTCCGGGATTTTCGCTCCCCACAGTGCAAGCTCGTCCGCGCATGATTGAGATACCTTCTCGAACATGTGTTTGACCAACTTGTTGAGCAGGTCCATCAAATCATGCTCGTTTTCGATGAAGCCCATCTCTACGTCCATGCTGATGTATTCGTTGAGGTGGCGGGTTGTGTCGTGCTCCTCTGCGCGATAGACCGGCGCAATTTCGAAAACTCTCTCAAGAGCGCCGACCATGATCTGTTTGTAGAATTGCGGGCTCTGCGCTAAGAATGCTTCTCTGCCGAAATAGCTGAGTTTGAAAAGCTGAGCTCCGCCTTCAGTTCCTGTTGCGACAATCTTTGGCGAATGGATTTCCGTAAACTGCCTTTCGCGCAAGAACTCGCGGAATGCTTCGCAGAAAACCGCTTCGATCTTGAAGATCGAACGCACTTTGGGGCTGCGCAAAGTAAGCGGACGATAGTCGAGCATAGTGGAAAGCGAGAGTCCGTCGACTTTGCTCTGTTTGCCAATCTCGACCGGCAGCGATTGAGCCGGGGTGGAAAGCAATGTCAATTCTTTCAACTGAATCTCGAAGCCCTGGCCCTGAGGACGTGCAACAACGACGCCTTCGGCGATGACAGGCGTTTCCGGTGCTGCCTGTCTTACGATCGGCAACACTTCTTGCTCGTCAGCGACCAGTTGCACACTGCCGTCCATGTCTCTGATGACCACAAAGGCGAGATTGCCCATGTCTCTCAAAGATTGGATGTGCCCGTGTATGCGCACGGTTGCCCCCGTGTGCTTAGACAACTGGCTCGAACTGATTTCTTCTGTCATCATGACCTTACTCCTTTTGGTTTTTGTCGTAAAAGAAAAACCGCAAGAACCTTGATTCTTGCGGTCGTAAAGCTTTTGGGTCGTTGCCTGTTTTACTAGGTGCGCCGCCTTACTAACCGCAAGAAGCGATTATTATCATTGTCGTTATTATTATTGTTGTCGACGAAGGCGGCAGATGCGGCGCAGCCCAAGCTCTTGAGAGTTAGGCGGGTAGGCGCTTTTGCGGTGGTTTGATATACCGGCATCGAATTACCTGACATATAGTGCAATGGAGGTGCGCTCTTCAACGCTACCTCTTTGCTGAATGCTACCGCCGCCTTCGACAGGCGTCAATAGTTTGTGAAAACGGAAAGCTGAATAGTACTTAGTCTGATCCAGTTTTGTGTATCAGGTCTGTGCCAGTTGCTAATCGGTTTCTGTCTTTGTCGCTGTAGGCTTGGTTTCGTCAGCCAATTTGTTCTGATCGTCCAGTGAGCGCTTTAAGTCCAGCGAGATCCATTCGAAGATCGAGCGGGTGCCTTCCGTAGGATTGAGCTGATCTTTCAGATGCTTGGTGCCTCGCAAAGGCTTGTATCCATCGATGAAGGTCAGGTGATCTATGTTGCGAAAAACGCGAGCAGTCCTGACGTCGGTGTGTGCTTTGATTTCGGCTACATCAGATTCTTTCGAGAGCGGCACCGAGCCGATAACGGAATTGGGCAGGCAAAGTGCGCTTTGCAGAGGCGTGATGCCGTCATTCAGTCCATAAACGAATTTCGTCTTGGCCTTTTCCGTTGCCGACGGATTGCAGACAACCGTTGTGATTTCGCGGTTGAGCATTCTCAGTACGGGGTGCTCGAGGGCAAAGTGCGAAGGCACTTTCAGCGTAAAGAACGTATAAGGCGCCATGACTCCACGCTCGATGAAGCGTTCGGCTTTCGGCATCAAATATGGATTGAGCAGATATCCGCCGTAAGCAACAATCTTCTTCTTGTTGACGGGGCGAGCATTGAGTGCAAGAAGCGCCCTATTTTCGGCTTCTGCCACTGTGAGCTTGCCGCTTGGTCCGAACGGCAACCTTGATTTGAAAGTGCCTACTTCCGGAACGCTTGTATCAGCGTTGTCCCAGCGCAAATCGGTCATGAGAACCTCATTGCGTTTGAAATAGACCCGATAGGCCAGGCTATGGTCTATACGTGTCCAGGGGAAGCATAGATTCTTATATACGCCGTATTGAAGCCAGTCGGTGGAGAAGAGCGGCGAGCCGTGGAAAGGTACGCCGAATGCCATGAAGAGTTTGATCTTGTCTTCGGTGTCTTTGTCCAGGAAGGCTTCATAAGCAACATTGCCGCCCATACTCAATGCCATCATTGTTATAGGGCGGTTGTTCGATAGAGAGTAGAGCTTCGAGATTACATTGCGAAGCTCAGGTACTGTTTTATTCAGCTTATCGGAAGTCGAATAACGAGCAAAATAGATTTTGAATTGCTTGTCGAGCTGCTGGTCTTCTTTTATGTGCTTGACGACCTTCGACCAGCGAAAATTGCGATGCGTTTCCCCGTGAAGCCCGTGTACCATGAGTAGAGGCTGCCGATCACCGAGGGGGGAACTATCGTATTCGTACAAAGTCGCTACTTCTGGCTTCACACGCAGCTGCTTCAATGTGGGCATTGGAGGCAGTGTGGTCTGGAGCACAGGCTGAACAGACTCGAACTTTTCGGCCGAACTGGTTAGCATCCTGTTTGCCGTCTCCGCCCCAAAGGCAGACGATGAGAACGTTGCCGCCGCGAACAGCGCGGTTGCCAAGATGGTTTGAAATCTTGCACTTTGGTACATAGCGTAGTTACCGGTTTGTGGAAGCCCCTTACTATTGGCTGAAAAGCCATAAATTAGATCCACATTAACAAATATTCGATAGAAATAGAACCCGTTGGAAAGCGAGATAACTATGGCTAAGTCCAATTTCCGCATCACATTCTTCTACTCAGATACCGGAGGCGGGCACAGGAGTGCAGTCAACGCCATCGACGCGGCGGTAAAAGAATTGATTGGTCGCGATTCCCGCGGATACAATTTCGAGCTCAGTTCGGACACTATTGTTGAAAAGAGCCACCCGGTAAACAAAAAGTTTGTCGACCTTTACAACTATCTGCTTGGTCATAAGCAGGAGTGGATGAAGTACTACTACTGGTTTATTCAGACCTTCAAGCCCAATGATTCGGAGCTTGGCTATCTGATCGTAAAACGCTATCTGTCTAAACTGTTCGCGGAATCAGAGCCGGATGTAATCGTCTCCGTTCACCCGATGACCAATCAGTACGTGGCCAGAGTTCTCAAAGATCTCGGCATGGCTGATCGCGTCAAACTTTTGACCGTAGTTACAGATCCCAACGGTAATTTCTGGCGTGGCTGGGCTTGCCCAGAGTCCGCTCTGACAGTGGTTCCCAATTCTCTGTCCAAGCAGCAATTAGTAGAATGGGGCGTCCCGGCGGAGAAAATTCGCATCGTTGGAATGCCTGTCAATCCTCAATTCTTGAAGGCACCGCAAACAGACAGAAAGCAGTTCATGGAATCGCTAGGACTGGATGCCGAGCGCACTACCATCTTCCTGAATTCAGGCTGGGCCGGCGGCGGCAATATGCTCGACATGTACCACCAGTTGAGCAAGACCAAGAAAGACATTCAAATTATCTTCCTGTGCGGACGCAACGAAGACTTGTACAACAAGGTCAAAAACGCAGCCGCGCAAAGTCCGATACCGACAGCCGTAATGCCTTATTACGACCGGATGGCGGACATCATGAGTCATGTCGACTTGATGGTCACCAAGGCCGGTGGTTTGACTACTTTTGAGGCAATCTCCAAAAAGCTGCCTCTGGTATTCGACACCATTACAAAGCCGATGCCGCAGGAGCTGGGAACCGTTCAGCTTCTCGTCAAAGAGAATCTGGCATACACAGTCGAGAAGCCGGAAGATATTCTTCAAATCGTCGAGAATTTCACGCCGATTGCAGATCGTCAGAATTATAAGCTGCCGACACGTTACAGCCTGGATCGCACCGAAGCTGTCTACGATATTGCTAGAATGATCCTCGGTTTCTGCGATCCGGGTTTTTCGCCCGTCTTCGATCCTGCCTCAGGCAGCGTCCGAGAGCCGGTGCGAGCCGAATACGGCAAACACGCGATGCTCGACATCTCGCAGGGACAGACTACATAAATTGTGTTTGTTGCACAGTTTGCCAGGCAAATGTCCATTAGACGATGAAACTGCACGTTCGAACATTTCAGTCCGACTTCAAGCAGACTGAGTCACATCCTGATGTCGTATTGATTCACGGCACCGGCTCCAGCGGTGAGATGTGGAACAAGCAGCTCGAGTTTTTGCATAGACGCGGTCATAGGGCCTACGCCCTCGATTTGCGCGGACATGGTTTGAGCGAAGAACCTTTCGATACGACCGATCTGGAAGTGCATATTGCTGACGTGATGGAAACCCTGGAGTTGCTGGATCTCAAATTTCCGATTGTTTTCATCGGGCACTCGCTCGGCGCGATCTTGTCAGTGACAATTGCCGAGCGGCATCCTGAGCTGGTTCAACGAGTATTCGCCGCTTCCTTGCCGGGGCGGGTTTTGAAACCGATGGAGGTTGCTTTCCGCTGGTTTCTCAAGGGCGCTTTTCCGAAGTTGCAGACGCTGGAACTCGGCAAAAGACTAGCCTGGCGCGAGAGAACTCTGCTTGAGACTAAAGTCCACACATTGGAGCAGATTGTCGAGAATTTTGGTGGTGTCAATTTCGTCGATCGAAAAATCAACGTCAGCTGTCCTGTGCATCTTTCTGTTGGCAGATTCGATCCGGTTGCGCCATGCGTCTACGTAGAGCACATTCATAAAGCTCTGCCTGGCTCCACTTTGAAAATTTATGAGTGGAGCGGACATAATTTTATGGACTTGCAGTACGACAGTTTCAACAAGTGGTTGCAACAACACTTGGACGAATAGCAGGTTTGAGAAAATAAACTGCGCGCAGTTGTCGGCGGATTCTTTTTGGACTTATCTAGCTGCTCTTGCTCTCGAACATCCAGGCATTGCTTGTTGTGCGGTCTTTCGACCTTTTGCTTTTCGATGACTTCCTCTTCTTATGGGCAATGTATTTTTTGCGTGTCTGTTTTCCGGCATTGAAGCTGGACTTTGTCTCGCCCGTATCAGGCTGATTCCAGTCCATTGCTCCTGTCGCATCGGTGCGGACGTTGTGCAGACCACCGGCGCGTACCTCCTGCGCAGTCGCCAGAAGAAGGGACAGAGCGGCGGCGCTGACGAAGATTTTCTTCTTGCTTGCATTTTTCATAGGACATCTCCTTGTGAAATATCGTCTACATTGAGAGGCGAATCTGCCTCTCAAAAGTACAAACGTAATCTGCAGGCAAAAAGTTCAAAGGCTTGACATTAAACCTTGAAAGCCTTGCTGGTGCTGCTATTTCTTCATCTTATTCAGTAGCGCGCTGACCAGATCGTACTCATTGAAACTTCTGTTTCCGTGTTCTTTCACCCAGACGATCATGGGACTTGCTTCTGCACCCTTATTCTCCGCCAGTAGATCGAAAGCTATGTAAGTCTTGGCTTCGGTCATTTTGTCATTGTCCGTTGCCTGCTGAAAAACCGCTGCAGCACTCAATTGTCCGTTCAAGAACTGTATGATCGGATAGGGCCATGATTTAGCATCGAGCATTTGGGCCGATTGATTTACAAGAGCAATTCTCTCCGGCAAATGTCCAAGTTGCTTCCGGCAGATTGCCGCCAGTATCACCGCATATGGTGCACAAGGATCTTTCATGCCGACTTTTGCAAGCGTTTCCATGCACTGTTTGTCACATTCTATGTAGTCCGACTGCATGAAGTATGCGAACATCCTTCCGTTCATGGCGCCGACTAAATTCGGATCGATCTTGAGGGCTGTAGAAAAATCTTTCAGTGCATCATCGCATAGTCCCAGATTCATGTATGAATAGCCGCGATGGCTGAATGCATTTGCATTGTCGGGCGCAAGCCTGACGGCTTCGCTGCTGTCTTCCAGCGATTTGGAGACATCATCCAGTCTGTCGTAGATAGATGAACGCATCATATAATTCTTGCTGTCGTCAGGCGCGGCTGCGATAGCTTTGTCCGCCACTGTCAGCGCGTCTTTGAAGCGACCCAGATTGATCAAGCGTTCGGTCTTGAATTGAAGAGCTTCAGGCTTATTGGTCCAAGCTTTGAGAGTTTCATCTATGTCGGCTAGAGCCTTGTTGTCATCGCGAAGATTTGCGTATGCGAGTGCACGCAGATAATGCGCTCTTGGATCGTTGGGATTCTTTGCCAGAAGTGTGTTGAGTGCTTTGACCGCTTCCGAAAATCTGTTGTTTTTGAGAAGAGCCGTAGGCTGCTTGAATTCCTCTGGCGCAAGGGCTACCGACTGTCTGGCGGTTCTTCGCTGCGTGTGTTCATAAGTCAGATAGAAGGACCCCACAAGCGAGGCGATAATTACTGAAAGTCCGAGTAAATCTTTCTTTTTCCATTGTGGTTCGTTTGGAAAGTTCGGGGTAATCAGAGCGCTGCATACAAATCCGGCGATCAGCCCACCAATATGAGCTGCGTTATCTATGCCGTTCTGCGTAAACCCTTTGTAGAGAACATAAGCGAGAAAAACCACCAGGCTTGTCATATGTGATTTCAGGAAATCTTCTCGGTATCTGCTTCTGTTGGCGATGAGAAAGCCGATCCAAAGACCGAGTATGCCGAAAACGGCTCCTGATGCGCCGGCGGAATTTTTCACAGGATTCGTGTACATGCTCGCGAATGTAGCGATAGAGCCAGTAAAAAAATATGCAATAGTGAATTTCGTGCTACCGAATTGTCTTTCCACGTTCGGGCCCATTTGGCCCAAGACCCACATATTCATGAAGCAGTGGAGCAGTCCGATATGGACAAAAATGTTTGAAAGAATGCGCCAATATTCGCCGTTCATCGTGCGAATGCCATTGTTGGCCCCGAATCTCAAAAGCATATCTTCGTGCAGTCCGGAAAGCGCTTCGGAGCCGGTGAAAACAGCCATGATCGCAAACACTATTATGTTCGCAGCTATGATTGCGCCAGTAGCCGGAGTTAGATATCCGGTCTTAGACTCTTTTGGGGGAGCGCTTTCCAAATTCAGTTCCTGAGCCGAGATCTACAGATTCAGAACGTCCCTTAACCAATCAGTGAATGAGTGCGGCTTGTTTAGAATTTCAGGCATTTTCAATGTCGGAGCAGTTTCTTTCCGCTCTGCCGTAATTTCTGTTGCTTTGGGTTCGTCCTGCTTGGGCAAAATCTTTGCCATCAAAGCTAGATTGTAGATTAGTTCTTCCGGGATGAGTATGTCCGGACGACGAAGTTTTGCCACCTCTTCATGGCCTCTGGCAATGGCAATCGTTCGTCTGATTACTTCTCCATTGCCCGTGAATAGGGTCGCTTCGCCGCTCTCCTCGGAGAACATGAAAGCTTCACCTTCCTTGAGGGAGGCGGTGCCGTGTTCAGCCAAATACTTCAGTCTTGCATCAATGGGGTCTGCGGGAGTTTCTGTCTCCTTCTTTGCGGGACTGGATTTTTCTTCGTGGTTGAAGGCTGAAAGAAGGGCGGCGACGAGCGAAATTTTCTTGGTTATTGCCGGCGGCATCGTCAATTTGAATGCCCCGACTTCGACAAATTCAGAATCGGGGTCGCGAGCCGCAGTTTCAGATTCCTCCGGGGTGAATGTCAGTGCTGCGGTTTTGGAGGAGTAGGCGACATCGCCATCAGGTTCGTTCGTGCTCGCAGGTTTAGATACTTCTTCCGGTGTTTCGGCAAGCGCTGTATCCGATTTGGAATCAGGTTGCTCTTCCTTTGCTTTTTGCTCCGCATCATTGGAAGCGCTTGTTTCGGCGGGCTGAGAGAGGCGCTTGTCGAGCCAGCTCAGGCGTTTTTTCGTCTTGTCTGCTTTCACCCGGGCGGCTGCATCTGCAGTTTCCGCTATTCTCTTTTCCCGGGCCAGCTTTCTTTCCGCTCGCAGGCGTTCCAGCTCTGCCAATTTCTGCTCGGCAGCCAATTTCTTCTCTTCGGCCAGCGCCTGGGCTTCGGCTATGCGTTTTTCTTGCGCGAGCCTCTTCTCTTCGGCGTTGCGCTCGTTTTGTGCCCGTTTTTTTTCAAGAGCGAGCTTGCGGTCCTGTGCTAGTTTTTCCGCTCTTTCGGCAGCTCGGCGCTTCGCCTCGCTCCAAAATGAGCGGCGTGTTTGCTTCTCTTTTTTTGTTTGCTCTGTCTTGTCCGCTTTCTCGCTGTCTATTGAAATATGAGGGATTCCGAGGATGGACAGCGGATTGAAGAGGTGATCTTTGAGTCCGGCGAAACCTTCTTTTATTAGCGTACCGACAGTTTCATCGGCGGGCGTTTCCTTTTCTTTCTCGCCTTTTGAGCTCGGTTTGATTGCGTGACTGGATTTTTCATCTGCAGGCTCAGACCAGAGATCATCCTCGTTTATTCGAACGACTTTGGCCGGCTGCTCTTTTTTCGGCTCGGATTCGTCGATGCGAGGATGTAACTGCAGGATAGTCGTAGGAGCATCTTGCTCCTGGGCAGACTTGGTTTCATTGGTCTCTTTATCGGTGCTGGGCAATGCCAGGGTAATGCCCAAAGAGCGCGAAAGCTCTTCTGCTGCGCTGCCGATATTGCCTTGTTCGAGACGCACGGTGGCAAGAAGAAGTCGTATGCGAGTGAGATCGTTGTTGTTGAGGTTTTTTGCGGATGTCTTGGCGATGCGCAGCGCTTGTTGAAGCGACGAGTCCGCCAGTTTCAGGTAGCCTTGCTGTCTGAAGATCAGAGCTTGCTCATAAAAGGCGTTGATCTGACGGGGATTTTTCTGTGTTGCTTTGAGAAATTCAACCAGGGCCCGATTGATATTGCCTTTCGCCTTTAACGCCAGCCCTGCATGGTAGTGGTCGGGGACACTTGTTCTTTTCTTTGCTCGTATGGCGACAGGAGCGCGCTTTGGTTTTGCGGTCGTCAGAGGCGCAGCCGGAATGAGCGCAGGACCAAGTGGTTGCACCTGAGACATGGTTATTACCGGCTGGACTTTCTCCACCGGTCCGACCAATTGCTTTGCCACTGCATCAGGTATCAGGCAAAGACTGGAGGCGAGCGAAAGGGAGACACAGGTAAAAGAAACAAGAGGCATAGGGCTCTTGTATATCTTGCGCATAGACACCTGAAACCCTCACCACAACTTGCTTCAAGCTAACCCAATCGGATCAAATTTGCAAGCTGTGCGGGTGTTTTATCACCTGCGGTATCACTTAGCGATCAAGCATCGCTCCAGATTTCTTATGCTTGTTTTCCACGACGGTTCGTTGATGGTGTGCAGGATTTTCACAAGCACGGTTTTGGCACCACTTCTCTTTCCGCCCAAGATATCCGTCAATGGGCGATCTCCGATCACCGCCACTTCCGCTGGTGTCAAAGCCAGCATTTCCATTGCTTGCCTAAAGCCTCTGCGGCTTGGTTTTTTGGCGTAGCCAATCACGGGCATGTCCAGGATCGTTTTAACTCTTTCGAGGTATACGGCATTTTTGTTGTTGCTCAAAATAACCATCTTAAAATGAGGGCGGGCTCTGACCAGCCAGGCGTTTACCTCGTCGGTCAGGCGTGCTGACTTTGATTCGATCAGTGTGCTGTCGAGGTCGAAAATCAATCCTTTGACGCCATCGGCGACGAGGGTTTCAATAACGATATCTGTGACGTCTCCGTCGATGTTGTAGGTTGGTTTTATGAATGGCATAGGCAAAGCCGGCGTCAAAATTAAAAGCGAAATTAGGCTGACAAGGAATAAATCGAACGCATCTTTCGGCTTGCTTCGTTCTTAAAACCTGTGCTGCCGCAGTTCTAGTAAGATTCTGTGATTATATCTGTTCCCGTGAGGAATTGTTTATGTTTTTCGCTCGCGCCAGTCAGAGCCGGTAAAATTGCCAGCTAGTGCTCGTGAGATGTACGAGCAACTTTTCAGCGAGTTGAGAGTGAAAGCTTCGAAAGCAAAGCCTGTAAGCACGAAAGACACCGAGGCGCAGGCGACATCAATGTCCACATTGCCGCTCAGGCACGTTGCCATCATCATGGATGGCAACAGGCGTTGGGCCGATCAGCGCAAGCTGCCCCGTCTGTCCGGTCACAAAGAGGGTGTTAAGTCTCTCAAGCGACTGGTTCAGCATGCCGGCGCCATTGGTCTGGAATATTTGACTGTCTATGCCTTTTCAAGCGAAAACTGGCAGCGCAGCAAGGAAGAAGTGCGCTATCTGTTCGAACTTTTCAGCAATGTTTTGCGTGATGAATTCGATGAGCTGGCTGAGAACAGAGTGCGCTTGCGCTTTCTTGGGGACATGTCAACAATACCGGTCCGCTTGCGAAAGTCACTCGAGCGTTCGATGGAGGATTCGAAGGGCAATACCGGCTTGAACCTTCAAGTAGCCATCAATTATGGATCGCGCTTGGAAATAACCCTGGCTGCAAAGCGCATCGCCGCGGACGTAGCTTCCGGCAGATTGAATGCTAATGAGATTAGCGAAGATTTGTTTTCGACCTATCTTTTCACCGGCGATATTCCCGATCCGGAAATGATGATCCGAACCGGCGGGGAAATGAGGCTGTCCAATTACCTCTTATGGCAAGCAGCATACTCCGAGCTCTATATTACGCCGATATTGTGGCCTGACTTTTCGCCCCAGAATTTCGACGAGGCGGTGCAAGAGTACGCGCACAGAAACCGTCGCTTTGGTGCCGACTAGCGTAATTGAGAACCGCAAAGTCTACTGGGGTTAATACCCGCCC
>JAIETE010000019.1 GCA_019745505.1 Candidatus Obscuribacterales bacterium
TGGCTGAAGCCGGCCGATACGAGTAGCCATCCTGGCAAAACAACGGCAAAATTCCACAAAGCGAAAAGAATCCAACCTAAATTGCGACTCAATACCGGGCGCATCGCGAGCATCGGAACCGCGTAGTACAGAAACATCAAAAACGCATTACCGAGCCAGCCGAAAAAGATGCCCTGCGTGTGGTTGTAGCGCAGACGTCCCCAAGTAAGAAACGGGCTGGCACTGGCGAAATCAGGCGTGTGCAGCTTGAGACTGACAATTATCCCGAAGGTTGCCGAGATCAAGACAGTGACAAGCGCGGCAATAGCATGCGCTTTGATCAAACCATACTCGACCGATGGCAATTGAGAAGCTGCTGATTTCTCGGAAGAATTAGTCATCGGCACCTTCTTTCTCGTTCGAGAAATTGAAGATCCAGACGGCTACAGCGCGCCGCTGCTCCGGGCTCAGTATCAAGTCAGGTCCCCGTTGATAGCCATCCCAAGCATATGCAGGATGAGTAACAGCATGGCTGATGGCACTAATGGCACCGCCATTGATTTGCTCACTGACACCGGGAGTGGGCTGTCCTTTTACCTCAATCGATTCGCCGTATTTTCGGCAGATCTCCATGTATGAAGGTCCGATCAGTTTTGAATCGACAGCATGGCAGCCGGCACAATTCTCCTGATGAATTTTAGAGCCCTGGCTCAAGAGACTCTCTTTTTCTGCGCTGCTGGCAGGAAGGGACACTGCAGGCGGTGCAGACTTAGCAGAAGACGTATCCGGAATACCGGCTGTAAGCCCGACACTGTTTACGCCCCAGATTGACACTCCGGCAGCAATGAGGGCAATGATGACAGCAAGAAATACGGGCATTTTATTAGCCGCCCCCTTGTGTAAGTACTCGATGTCTTTTGGTGATTCAGCCATCAGTGCTTTTCCGCTGCCTTGCCCTTGATCGAATTCAGATAATCGACAATTTCTCGGGCTTCCTTTTTGTCGATGTGGGCACCATAGGTCTTGATCATTTTGTCGACTTCTTTGGTCCAGGTCTTTTCAGAAAAGTCAGGTTGCATGGTTATATACCTGAGCGAGTGGCATACACCGCATCGAGAAATGAATAACTCGCGCCCCTTACCTGGAGGAAAGTCCGGTGGATAGTAGGGCAAATCAATGGACTTGCTTGTGACCGACACTGATTTGCCTTCGGTCGTCTTTGCTGTTTTTGAATCGGCATTATCGGCCTTCACCTGCGCCGCCAGACACAGCACTGCCGACAGTACCAAAATAGTGAAAAGATGTATTCTTTTGAGCCGCATAGTTAGACCACCGGAACCTCGACTTGCTCGATTCCATTTCTCATATAGCCACTTTTGTTCCAGTACTGCAGACCTTGAACCTTTCCGTCGCCGGCGGTTGCCCGAGTCATGATTTTGTAGCTGCCTGGTGAAGCTGGAGTCCAAGCCATTCTCCATCGCTTGAATGAAAACTTGCCGTAGTCTGCATTATCAAGCTTGGCGACATTCCAACTGCTGCCACCATCAAGGGAAACTTCGACTCTGGCAATCCCGCTTCCCCCATCGAATGCGATTCCTTCAATCTCGAACTGCTTACCAGCGCGAACCACATCGCTAAGATCCGGACGAACAAGAATAGAGCGTACGTTCATTTTATTGATAGGAACAGTATCTTTGGCAAGATTCTCCGGCATCTCACTGGCATTGGCATTTTTCGGAATTCTATAAGCCTTCTCCATCCAGAAGCCGTCGAATTTACCCCGTAATACATCGATTTTTGCCAGCGACTTTACCCAATAAGTGGCATACCAGCCCGGCACAACCAGTCTGAGAGGAAAACCGTTCAAGAGCGGCAGAGCTTCGCCGTTCATCTCGTAAGCGACCAGCACTTCATCGCTGTTGGCATGATCGATATCCAATGCCTTGACGAATTTGTGCATGCTGTAGAGAGGCGGTTCGTCCAGTCCGGCGAAGGTCACCTGCATGGACTGCGGTTTTAAGCCTGCCTTCTGCAAAATGTCCTTCAACCGCACTCCAGTCCAGCGTGCATTGCCTACCGCGCCGTGTCCCCATTGTCCGCCCGGCACCTGAGGTGTGAAATAACTGCGCGAATTGCCGGAACATTGATTGACCGCCACCAGAGAAACCGGCTCGAACTGCTGGCGCAACTCGTCGACGGTGAGGGACAGGGGCTTTTGCACATGTCCGCCTACATCAAGTCTAAAAGTACGCAAATCGACTGAAGTGGGTATTCCTGAAAAATGCCAGCGCACGAAAAATGCTTCATTGGCAGTGAGATCCTGACGATAGTAGAAGAGGGGAGTCTCCAGCTGAGGAGGACGATCGGTCAGCATGATCAGCTCTTCTTTCTCGGGAAAGCGAGCTACTGAAAGCCCATCTCTGACTTTTATCAGTGAACCGGTTTGCGAATCGTCCGGCTGGCGCACATTTGTGCAGGCGCAGGTCAAACCACCGGCTGCTACAGTCGCCGCCAGAAGCAAGAATTTGCGCCTGCTTACATGATTGCCCTCGAGCAGATCAGTTGCTGGTTTTTGCGTCTCGTTTTGAGGTATTCTCATCTGTCGGAGCAACTACTTGCGCGTTTTTAATGCAGCTTACCGCTTGTTTGACCGGCAGATGCTGCTTCTGCCAGGCTTCGATTCCACCTGCCAAATCGGTTACGTGGCTAACACCCTTCTGACTCAGCAAGCTTGCTGCAGTAGAAGAGCGATTTCCTGTGGCACACAGAATTACCAGTTCACGATCGCGCGGCAGGCTGTCAACTTTGTCCAGCAAACCAATCAGTGGCATGTGAACCGAGCCTTCAATGCTTGCCGAATTCCATTCAGCATCGTTGCGCACATCGACGACCAGCGGGGGCTTTTGCGATTTCATCTGAGCTAGCAGTCCATCCGGTGTAGCACGAACATTGGATGCCACCAGATCATCGCGCTTAGCAAAAGCGGCGATCCCTTCTTTGACATATCCGACCACATTGTCAAAACCGATTCGCCCAAGACGCAGGGCCGCTTCGCGTTCTTTTCCAGGTTCGGCAATTATCACTACAGGCTTCTTGTGATCGAGGAAGGTTCCAGCCCAGGTGGCATAGTGGCCTTTCATAGGAATGCTTATGGCATCAACAACATGCCGTTTGGCAAATTCATCCGACTCGCGCCCGTCAAGTATATGTCCGCCTGCATTCCGCTCTTGGATAGCCTCATCCACAGTGAGTGGCTTGAGCGACTTTTGGAGAACTTCATCGAGAGTCTTATGCTTGGACAAATTGTAATTGGCGTCATAACCGAAATATTGTGGCGTTTTTGGTTGGTCCGCAGTAATTAGAGCTATGAACTTCTCTTTGGACATCGGCTGCAGAGCATAATTAGTCTTTTTCTCCTTGCCGATTGAAGATACTGTCTCAGTGCTCAAATTCTTTCCGCAAAGAGAACCGGCGCCATGGGCTGGATAAACCAGTGTCTCATCGGGCAATTTCATGAGCTTCTCGCGAGTAGAGTCATAAAGAAGACCAGCCAGCTCTTGCGCTGAAACGCCTTTTGAAGCGAGCAGATCAGGTCGGCCTACATCACCAATGAATAAGCAATCACCGGTTAGAACGGCATAGGGTTTTTCTTTGTTGACTTTGGAATTGTAGACGAGCAGCGAAATCGCCTCGGGAGTATGCCCGGGTGTTTCCAACACTTTTATTTGGACATTGCCCAGATCGACAACATCAGCTTCCTTCAGTTTGGTGAAAGGGAAGCTGGCTTTTGTTTTCGCTCCGATGCATATTTTGGCACCGACCTTTCGCTGCAATTCTAGATGGCCCGCCACAAAATCAGCATGCACATGAGTGAGAAAGACATGAGTAATCTTCAGTCCTTGCTTTGCTGCCTCATCAAGATACTGGCTGATGTCACGCTGCGGGTCGACAATGACAGCGGTTTTGCTCACAGGGTCGCCAATCAGATAGGAAGCATGCGATAGACACCCAAGATAGAATTGGTCCAAAATGAGCCCGGGATGGTCTTGCGGAGTGCTTTTGATCTCGCCGACCGCACTCACACCAGCGAATACCGGAGTCGAAACGGCAGAAAAACTGACTGCAGCAGTAAGTGCCAGAGAGAGGAATTTTCGCAGCATAATGTCAACCTAGGGGTATATCAGAGGGGAGTATATCGCCTTGTCAGAGTCTTCTCCAGGTAGTTACTCTTATGTACCTACAGTCGTTGCAGCAAGCTGATGACTATATTCGGCTTCAGGCAGCATGTTGTAACCGGCATAGTCGATAGATATAACATTGCCGTTAAAATCAAAGTCGAATTCGGCGTATTCGCCCTCGCTGTAGTAACCATTGGCGTTTGCGATTCTGAGCTTATTCTCGCCGGCTAATTCCAGAACCTGTATCTCCTGGTCGCGTCCGAAAGGGAACCAGGTATTGGGGTCGACGCCTATAAGACTTCTGCCCGATTCGACTATGGCCAGATCCCCCCACAAACTGGTATAGATACCTTCGAATTTGCGCAATTGCTCTATAGTTGCACTGTCTGCGCGCTGTGAGCTGCCGTAAAAATGATCCAGCACGGTGTACAACCCGCGCGCAATAAACGATGCCTCACCATCGATGCAATTGGTGAGCACCGTGATAATCAGCTTCTCTGCAGGATCGCATATTGTTTTGGTGCGCTGACCGGGAAAGGCGCCTCCATGTCCGTAGACTTTTCGGTCCAGTACATATTCGATTTGAAAGCCCAATCCATACTCTTCTCCGATATGCGAATTTTTGACACGCCACTGAGTTCGCTGCATTTCCTTTTTGGATTCATCGCTCAGCAGTTTTTTGGAGCCGACGAAATGAGCATCGAAATATTTGCACAAGTCGGTTGCCGTCGAGCAAAAGCCTGTTGCTGCAGCCATTTGCCTGGTGTCGAGATTTTTCTCAATTGGATGCCTTTGCTTCTCGCGACCGCGCCGGGTGTATCCGACCACCAATCTGGAAAGCATCTCTTCATTCACTTCAGAAGTAGTGTTTGACAAACCTAGCGGTTGCAGAATTTTTGCTTGAACATAGCTTGAAAATGGCATGCCATAAACTTCTTCGACCACACAGCCAAGCAGTGCATATCCGAAATTAGAATACTTCATCTGCTTGTTTGTGTCATAGACAAGTTCACAGTCCATAAGGGCTTTCTGGAAAGCAGCAAGGTCGTGAAAGCTATTGGTCAATTGCCAGAAATTCGCATCCTTGCCGTCTCTTATCATGCCTGCGCTATGCGACATCAGCTGCCGGAGAGTTACCTTCTCCATACGATGATCTTTATGATCGCGAACCCAGGGTACATATTTTGCTACAGGCTCATCAATATGCAGGAGTTGTTCTTCCGCCAGCTGCATAATCGCCGTTGCCGCAAAAGTCTTGCTGTGCGATGCGATTCGAAAAACATGCTCGACACTCATCGGCTCGCGCTTTTCCGTATCCGCATAACCAAATGCTTTCAGATATTCGACTTTGCCGTCGATTTGAATTGCAACTACAAAACCCGGCATCTCCAGCCTGTCATATCGAAATTGCAGCCAGTGATCGAGGAATGATGAGGCTTGGGAAATAATTTCTTTGAACATGAGTTTATCCTTGAACCTATTGCGCAGTTTCTGCCCAAACTAATTGTTGCCCGCCACCAGACGAGCAAAAGCTATAGACTCGGTGAGTGTCGGATTGCGAATTTCTTTGCCGCCTTCATACCAGTAAGTACCTTCCCAATAGCCAATCGGACGATTGGACTGATCCAGAATAATTCTGACTACACCCTTGCCGACCCCGTCGCGATGCGACATAGACGAAAGCGGTGGCAGCTGCTCAGGCTGAAAATGCTTTACAGAAGAGCTGTCAATTACGTAGACGCCCTGATACCTGTATGTTTTTCCACTGATTTGAATTTCCTCAATCGGACCACGTTTATCTACGACGATAGCGACATGACCGGTATTGGATTTTTTCTTGACCGCATCCGGCGGCTGCGGTTTTTTCCACGCGATTAAATCACCACGCCGCAAGTCCTCAATCTGAGCGACTCTCATCCAACCGCCCACTGGTTTGCCAGGTTCCAACCGGTTAAAAAACTGCATATAGGTTTTTGCTTGCGGATACTTTCTATCCGGCTGCAAGCTTTTAATGGCTTGGTATTGTTCCGGAAATTCAGACAGCACATAACTGATAAAACCCGAACAATCGGTATCTGCTTCGCAGCGCCCATTACTGAAACTTTTGACTTGATTGAGGGCGGATGCTTTTCGGTGCGCGTAGCTAACTCGTTCTGCATTGTTGAACACCCAGTCGGCTCGCTGAAAAAGCTTCTCCGAGGCTGATATTGTTTGCGCAAAAGAACACGAAATTGAAAGAAGGATGGCATTCAAGAATATGAGTGACAAGCAGACTTTCAAACTTAACGAACCTCGAGACCGCCCAAGAGTTTGTCCAAATCTTCAACTTTGGCTGGATGCTCACTTTTCAAAAAATCGACAAGTGCATTACGCAAACTGGAAAATCTGTCGGGGTCCATGGCCACGAATTTGAGCGGCGAAAAACATCTAACAACAGTCAAGGCGCTCTCAGGCACGCTACCGTCTTCCAGAAGTAGATAGTCCTTTCCGCCGATATTGACTCTGTACCTGACGCAAAATGACGAGCTTATTTCTTTCTCGTCAGGCTGCAAGACAACGTATGCGCCGGCCGCATTCTGCCATTTCTCCACGACGCGCAAACTCGAACCCGCTTGCACGGGCTCACCTGCAACGAACAACTGCCAATTTATCGAGTGCATGATGCGCTCTATTCTCTCATGATGTCAGTCTTACGGACAATCTACAGGGCTGAATGATGTCATTTGGCAACACATCAAAAACGGACCAAAATCGGGGGATGCAATAAGAGCCTGGCGGCTGACATAATGTGTGCTCATTTCGCTGACTGATTTAAGGAAACGAATCATGCTGGGACGTTTTACGAAAGGCATTGCCCTGACCGTTATTTTGCAAGCCGCAATGCTTGCGCCAAGCCTGTTGGCATTTAGCAACACAGGCGCAGAAGCCGCGCCTGCCGCTCGCAAGCCGGTAGTTCCGGCATGGAGCGCCAAAATAAAGGTGCCGCATCGCTCATGGATTCCCATGGAAAGACCCAGAGAAATACTTTTGTGCGTGCATGGTCTGGGCTTCAGCAGCGAGTCGTTCGACGAATTCGGTAGGACCATGGCGTCTCACGGCTTTGCCGTATATGCGGTTGACGTTAGAGGCTTCGGCGCCTGGCTGAATAAGCGCGAAGGAAATACTGTTGACTTCGATGCTTGCTTGACAGATATCGAATCCGCTCTGAAAAACGTTCGCAAAGCTTATCCGGGCGTGCCGGTATTTCTGGTTGGCGAATCCATGGGCGGCGCCATCGCCATGCGAGCCGCATCCAGATACCCCGATCTGGTCAATGGACTGATTTCATCGGTTCCGTCCAGCGAAAGATATGGCAGCCTGACAACCAAAATGCACGTGGGCTTGCGATACATCGAAGACAAGAACAAGCCCATGAATGTGGGGACAACTGTTGTTGAACGCGCCACAGCCAATCCCAATCTGCAAAAGCGCATGCTTGCCGACAAATCCAATCGCATGGAATTGACTCCAAAGGAATTAAAGCAATTCAACGACTTCATGAAAGGCAATTTTGACGCAGCTGCTCTGATTGAAAAGATGCCGGTTCTTCTTATGGCGGGTTTCAAAGATAAGCTTGTTAAGCCTGAAGGCACTATCGAGCTTTTCAACGCATTGACAACCCAGGACAAGCTCCTCATGGTGATTGGAGACGGCGAACACTTGCTGCTAGAGGAGAACCAACTTACCGATCAGCTCTCCCAAATGTTGCTCGTATGGCTTAAGAACGAATCTCGCTCCAAAAATCCTGGTGTGACCGCTCACGAATAAGATTGGCCAGCAACTAAACAGACTGAGAAAGGCGCACCTTACGGTACGCCTTCTCTTTGTGTTTTCATGCGGTAAGAAAGGTAAAGAGCTTACTGGGCGCGCTTCTCAAGCTTATACTTGTGAATTGCGTCGCTGATCTCATTTAGATCGCCTTCTAATTCTTTCTTGTTATCTTCAGTGAGCTTGCCGTCTGCGGCCTTGCTCTTCATTTTCTTTTTCTTGCGGGCGACATCCGCCAGATCGCTGCGAAGATGATCAGCTTCTTTCTTAGTCAGCTGTTTGCCCTTCTGTCCTTCATTAATGTCTTTCATAAGCTGAGTCTGTCTGTCATCAATTGTCCAGACCTTAGCCGTTGCTTCTGTCGCAATGGAGACAAGCAGAATAAATAGAGCCACTGTCGTTAGAAAAGCAAATTTCATAGATACTGTTAATCCGAAGAGGGGACGCACATTATTTTGGTGCGGGGCTAGCATACACTTGCCGCCGGAATTTTCCAATACTGCCATGTTTTAAAATGCCCTTCAGCATTCGGCTCTTCGGAAACATCCGTCACTGCTCCGGTGGTGTCACATTCGATATCAAACCGATTGCTGAAAGATCGAAGTCGCAACAAGCTTAATACAGCCCGACACGACTTCAATCCCTTCGCTAAATCTCAAGTGCTAGACGAAAATCACATTCGGCAGAGACGCATCGTCAAGTTTGAATGGGACTTGCATAAAAATACCGGCTTTGTCCTTCGGATTGAAAGGAATTTGCATAGACCTTACGCCTTTGTCTTCAGAAGGTCTGTATAGAAGATCACGAAACTCGACTTTCCATGGAGTTCCCGTCCGCCCTATCTCTCTCATAATGTCGCTCGGGTTTTGAAAATTGCCCGGAAGGTTATCATATCGACCGCAAGAACCTTGATTGGCAAAATCCCCTTCTGCAGGACTTGAGTGAGATTCAGGACGGACGGTGCCAGAACCGGACAATAGTCCCGACGGACGCTCCAGTTTTTCGGCAGGAGGCATCTCCAATTTCATACCTGGACGGAGCAGGTTGGGATTGCATTTAAGAATTGCGTAGTTATCCTTATTAGCCTCGGCGATCATCTTGCCGAGTCTGTCGACGTCCTTATTTGAAGGTTCAATGCCCTTATCTTTGAAGTATCGCCTGGCAATGTCATTCATGGTATCGCCGCGTTTTACTTCATAGCGGTCCTGCTCATCCAGACTGAGCGGCTTATTTCTTTGGGCTTCTCTTTGCTCTTTCCATTGCTCTGTCTGTTTCGAACGAGAATTTGCATCCGGCTGCCACGAGCAGGCTCCATCAGCCTTGCAATCGCCCAATCTAACGGCGCTGCCGTATAAATCAGTGTCGAAGCTGAGCGCGCCAATCACTTGTTCACGCCCACTACTCTTTTGTATTGAATTTCGCTCGTTTAGTAAATTCGATGCTTGCTGCGAAAGATTGTCGCCGCGATTGGACGTTTCGCGCAACGAAGACTGCGTATCTTCAAGTCTGGGCATTTTAGTAACACTCCACGGAAAAAGTATCAAGTTTGAGTGGGTGAGCCTATAAAACAGCATCACTCGTGGCAGTTATTTGTCAGCAAGATTAAACGGCAGATTTGCTCTCCCGTATCAGACTTTCAAGCCTGGGCAGCAAAAAGACCTTAGCAAGCCAATTAGGCTGGAGCGCTGCAGGGTGCGAGCCATCAATCAACAGGCAGATTTAGATGAGCGACATTCCAGTGAAAAGCAATTCTCATAGATTCAACCGAGCAAAAGCTCTGGTGATATCAATACTGATTATCGTCGTCACTGCTGTCACGTCTCTTGCGGCAGCCGGATATTTCGCTCTGCCATTCTTCTGGATCGCCTTTGCCGCCCAGCTGGCCGTTTCAGTTTTCAGCGTCTACGGTCTGGACTCTGCTCTGCTTAATGAACGGATGAAACCGCAAGGCAAAGACGAAGATCGATATTGGAAGAAAAGTTACTTATCGAAGGTCTGCCTGGTTACCGAGCCTACAGGGGCCGCGTTAAATCGCGCTGGGTGCCGGGGCTCTTTTAGAGTGGCCCCGGCATTACCATTGGTGGCTATATTACCGAATCGCGCCCATCCGTCCCGATTGATAGTCCTGCAAAGCTTGCACGATTTCAGATTGAGTGTTCATGACAAAAGGCCCATATCTGGCAACCGGTTCATTGAGAGGCAATCCGCCCAGAATCAGCACACTCAATTCTTGATCGTCTTTAGTCTCGATTGAAACAGTCTGTGCGTCATTCTCAAACAACACGAGTTGATCTGAATGTGCAGCAAGCGACTCTTCACCGAAACAGCCATTTCCTTCCACAACATATGCAAACGCATTGAACTGAGACGGTATAGCTTGGACAAGCTTTGCGCCTGGCTTTAACTTCGCATGCAAAAACATTATCGGAGTGCGAGTATCGATGACGGCATTTTTACCCATCGACTGACCGGCAATTACTTTGACCCAAATTTTTCCGTCCTCGCTTTCTGCAGTCGGGATCAAATTTGTCGAAATATCCTGATAGCGTGGTGCGATCAGCTTTTCCT
The DNA here is from genome assembly GCA_019745505.1 of Candidatus Obscuribacterales bacterium. GTDB lineage: Bacteria > Cyanobacteriota > Vampirovibrionia > Obscuribacterales > Obscuribacteraceae > QKMZ01. The sequence continues at coordinate 10,533 of JAIETE010000019.1, forward strand.
TTGCCGGCAAGTTGACCCAGATTTGAAAACCATGGAGCCTTCCGCCATTTTCCAACAGCTCATCATCCGGCATCTCGGAATGAATGACGCCTTGACCGGCAGTCATCCACTGCACGTCGCCCGGTCCAATGATTCCGGAGTTACCGGCAGAGTCGCGATGAACAAAATGTCCTTCCAACATATATGTGACCGTTTCAAATCCACGGTGAGGGTGATCGGGCGCACCTTTTGCTGCACCAGGGGCAAGAGTGACGGGCTCCATGTGATCGAGCAGGAGAAAGGGATCAACATAACTGAGCGTGTGCGTAGGAAACGGCCGCCTCACAGCAAAACCGGCCCCTTCCCTGGTTGCGACCGAGGTTATTACGCCTTTAACCGAACGTGATTTTGTGCCTGTCGAATTCAAATTTTCTATGCTTTTCATGATTACACCTTTATTTTGTAGAGACCGGTATCGGTCCGCTACTAAACCGGTCGGGGTTTTGCCTGCCCAATCTTCGAAACTTTCAGAAGATCGGCGCCCCTTCCAAGTTTTTTCAAGAGTTCTACCAGTTGGCGCTGCTCATCCTTCGTAAGAGGTGACACCGCCGTTTCAAGATGCTTTTGGTGTTCTGCAAAAGCGACCTTGATTTGTCTTGCTCCTTCTTTTGTGAGGCTTACGATTCGCACGCGTCTGTCCGACGGGGAGTCGAGCCTCTCGACTAATCCCTTTTCTTCCAGGCGGTCTACAGCCGTGGTAATCGAACCGCTCGTCAGCAGAACCTTTTTACCAATTGTGTTGACCGGCAACGGACCTTTATGAAGGAGCACCTCGAGAACGGCAAAATCTGTAAGGGTCATCCCAAGGCTGGCAATACTTGCCATTGCGTGTGATTCGATGGAGCGCCCGGACTTCCAGAGAGAGAGCCATATTCTGGTCCCGGCTGAGCCCGCGCTTTTCTTGTCCCCTTCAAAATCTGCCATTGTCCTTACCCGTTCTGTGTTTTAGTCCATTTATCTTGATTTCAAGTATCTTGATTTCAAGATATCAAAAACACAGCCAAGCGTCAACTGGCGTATCCTGGCGGCGCCCAAGGAACATGAGGGTTACTGCTGGCGGCAGCCGGGACAAAAACCGCAAAAGCCCCACGGGCGGCACCCGTGCTAGAGGTTCTCATGCGGTTTATCATGGGTATGTAGTGGAAAGCCGCTTTAATATTTGGAGACAGACTCGAGCAATGGCAAAGGGATTGCCAGGTCAGGACCTGGACGACGATCTTGATGTCCAGAAGGAGCAAAAGACAAAGCCCAAACGGCCAAGTCTATATAAGGTACTGCTCCATAACGATGACTACACCACCATGGAATTCGTGGTCTTCATTCTCAAGGACGTTTTTCACAAAAACGAAAATGACGCGGTTAAGATAATGTTAGCGGTACACCAGCAAGGTATTGGAGTCGCCGGCGTTTATCCCTATGAAATAGCCGAAGCGAAATGCAGCAAAGTCTCTGAATTAGCCCAACTGAATGAATTTCCGCTTCTGTGCACAACCGAAGAAGAGTAAAAGCAAATGATTTCCAAGGAATTACAAGACACTCTCAACCTGGCTTTAGCGGAAGCGGCCAAGCGACGTCACGAGTATCTGACACTTGAACATTTGCTGTATGCACTCATGGAAGACAAAGGCGCTTGCGACATAATTCGTGCGTGCGGCGGCAGCGTCAAAGAAATTCGCAAAGAACTTGACGAATTCATGACCAATAACATGGAGCAACTTCCCAGCGGCGTTGAAGCAATGCCTTCATATACTGCCGCACTCGAGCGAGTTTTGACGCGCGCATATATGCAGGCGGAGTCATCTGCTCAAACCACCATAGACAGTGGCAACGTTTTAGCAGCCATGTTCCAGGAAAAGCGCTCACATTCAGTATATTTACTGGAGAAAGCGGGCATTTCCAGGCTGGACGTGCTCTCCTACATTTCTCACGGCATCTCGAAAGTAGAAGCGGGGCGCGGAACCGGCACAGGAAAAGAGAAAGGTGCGCCGGAAGAGATGGACGGCGACGGCGGCGGACCGGATGAAGACGCCGAAGATAACGCCAACCCACTGGCCGCGTATACGACCAATCTTATTGAGCGGGCCGCCAAAGCGAAAATAGATCCTCTTATAGGAAGAGAAAACGAAGTCAAACGAACGATACAAATACTGTGCCGGCGCCGCAAAAACAATCCGGTGTATGTCGGCGACCCCGGTGTCGGAAAAACAGCAATCGCAGAAGGACTCGCCCTTAAAATTCAAAGGGGCGAAGTGCCCAATGCGCTCAAAGATTGCCAGGTTTACTCACTAGATATGGGAGCATTACTCGCCGGAACGCGTTTTCGCGGGCAGTTCGAGCAACGGCTCAAATCAGTCATCAAAGCGTTGCAGGATATTCCCGGCGTTATTCTATTTATAGATGAGATCCACACGATTGTCGGTGCGGGCGCAGTCAGCGGCGGCAGCATGGATGCTTCGAACATTTTGAAGCCTGCTCTGGCCTCCGGTGAGCTCCGCTGTATTGGTGCCACCACTTATCCAGAGTTCAAGCAAGCGTTCGACAAAGATAAAGCACTGGCACGCCGTTTTCAAAAAGTCGACATAACCGAACCTTCGATTGAAGACACAGTGAAGATTCTAAACGGTTTGAAATCATATTATGAAGAGCACCACGGTGTAACTTATACGGATGAAGCAATTCAGCAAGCTGCAGAGTTGGCAGGCAAACACGTCAACGACAGCTTTATGCCGGACAAAGCTATCGATGTAATGGACGAAGTCGGTGCTTCAGTCAAATTGATGGATGAGAAGGACAGACCGTCGAAAGTTATCACTGTTCATGACGTAGAGCTGGTGGTCGCGTCGATGGCGAAGATTCCGCCAAAATCAGTTTCAGGTTCGGACAAAGAGAAGCTTCAGACTCTGGAAAAGGAATTGAAGAGCGTTTTGTACGGACAAGACCACGCAGTGGAACAAGTCGTCAAAGCCATCAAGCTGTCTCGAGCCGGTTTGAGCCACCCGACAAAACCTATCGGTTCATTTCTTTTTTCCGGACCTACAGGTGTCGGTAAGACAGAACTGGCAAAACAACTGGCTAAGGTCATGGGCGTCAACTTCCTGCGCTTCGACATGAGCGAATACATGGAAAAGCATACGGTTTCAAGATTGATTGGCGCACCGCCTGGCTATGTCGGTTTCGATCAGGGCGGACTTTTGACCGATGCTATCAATAAGACACCACATACAGTGCTGGTTTTAGATGAGATAGAAAAAGCACACCCTGACATTTACAATATTCTGCTGCAAGTTATGGATCATGCCTCGCTTACAGACAATAACGGCAAGAAAGCCGATTTCAGAAATGTCGTATTGATCATGACTACAAATGCCGGCGCACGTGAGATGACGGCGGAGGATATTGGGTTCAAGGGCAAGGTGAGCGAAGACCAAGAAAAGTCAGCAACCTTTTCTCAATCCAAAATATCAATCGCCCACGGCAAAGGCAAAAGCGCCGTGGAAAGAACTTTTAGCCCAGAATTCAGAAACAGGCTTGATGCCTGGATCGTTTTCAATCAGCTGACATATAACGATATCTCGAGAGTTGTCGAAAAATTCGTCAACGAAGTTCGTGCTCAGCTCTATGAAAAGAACGTCGAGATCGAACTCGACGAGCCGGCACGCAAATGGTTTGCCGATCATGGTTTTGACAAGCTGTTTGGCGCAAGGCCGATGAATCGACTGATTCAACAACAAATTCGTGAACCTCTGGCCGAAGAAATATTATTCGGCAAATTGGAACACGGCGGAGTGGCAAAAATCAGCGCTGAAGGCGACGAGATCAAAGTCACCTGCATTCCTTGCGACAAAACAAAGAAGGAAAGTATCAAGGAAGAACCGGCAGGAAAAATCGATTTCAAAAAACCTGATGATGGATCTCTTGATCCTCTGAAAGTAATCGCAACCACGACGGAAGCTGAAACTGCGGACAAAGATTCCGGAAAGGACAGCAAACAGAGCTGATGTTTATCAAAAAAATAAGACCCTTATTGTGCGCCTTTGCCTTACTGAGCGCCACGCCCGTGTTGGCACAGGGCGATACATTCTATGTCAAAGCAGGCAAGCTGATCGACACTGAAGCTGGAAAGCTTGAAACGGATCAAGTAATCGTAATACAAGACGGTCTATTCAAGCAGGTAGGCAAAAACATCGCCATACCAAAAGGCGCACGCACAATCGATTTATCGAACAGAACGGTGCTGCCGGGACTCATAGATTGTCACACTCACCTCACGGATGAAACCAATCTAGATCCGATTGTCGAGTTGCAGAAAACAGCGGCGCAGAAAGCATTCGAATCAATACCTCATGCAAAGCGCACGGTGGAAGCAGGTTTTACAACTGTGCGCGACGTTGGAACCTACAGAGCATTTGTCGATCTGGCTTTGCGTGATGCAATTGCCAGTGGTGACGTAATCGGACCAAGGGTTTTCGGCGCCGGATGCTATGTCACCATCACTGGTGGCGGCGGCGCGCTTACCGGTTTTGCTCCGGATGTAAAAATGCCCTTCGATCTCGAGTATGGAAAGTGTGACGGGCCGTGGCAGGTAAGAGCGCGTATTCGAGAACTTGCGCATCGAGGAGTAGACTGCATAAAGATCATTGCAACAGGCGCCGTCTTGACTCACGGCAGCAATCCAGGGGCGCAAGAATTTACTTTGGAAGAGATGCAAGCTGCAGTTGAAGAGGCTAAGAAATTCGGGCTTAAGGTTGCGGCTCACGCTCACGGCACGAATGGAATAAGGGATGCCGTAAAAGCCGGTGTGGCATCAATCGAGCACGGGACGATGCTTGATGATCAGTGCATAGCTTTGATGAAAGAGAAAGGAACTTATCTGGTCGCGGATATTTACGACGACGAGTTTATTCAGGGCGATGGGAAACAGCGGGGCATGCCAAAAGACTTTCTGGAGCACGATGCCGATCTAGGCCGTATACAAAGAGAGAATTTTGCAAAGGCAGTAAAAGCCGGGGTCAAAATCGCCTTCGGTACGGATGCCGGGGTATTTCCCCACGGCGACAATGCCAAACAGTTCGCCTGGCAGGTCAAATATGGTCAGACCCCCCTGCAAGCGATCCAGTCTGCCACAACTGGCGCCGCCGACCTGATCGGCAAGTCGGCGGATCTGGGATCGATCAGCCCCGGAAAGAAAGCCGACCTGATTGCCGTCAGCGGGGACCCCCTGAAGGACGTCACTGTTTT
>JAIETE010000285.1 GCA_019745505.1 Candidatus Obscuribacterales bacterium
CCGCCTCCGCCGCCTCCGCCACCACCACCGCCACCACCGCCGCCGCCGCCACCGCCGCCGCCTCCACCGCCGCCGCCGCCGCCACCACCGCCACCTCCACCGCCTCCGGTTCCGCCGGAATAAGGCATGTTCAGGATAGCGACATTACTTCTAACCGGAGTCCTGATTTCGATCGGGACTCTTGTTGGCGTCGTAAACGTTGGAAATCTAGCCCCCAAGACGGAGCGAGACGAATACCTCAAGACCCAACTTCAGTTTCTGAAAGACCAGCCTCCTTCCGTAAATACCAAAGAGCAGATCGCGGATACGCAATGGCAGCTGAACAATCTTTCGGCAGCTGAGAAGATCTGGTACGAGAGATGGATTGAGATGACGGCCAATTGGAAAACGGCTGAACATAAGGATTTTTGCGTAGTCGCCCAAAATCTTGCATCGGTCTACATTGATCACGGCAACTTCAACGAAGCAGAAAAAATCTATCAAGTAATAATCGACTACGACAGAAGACTGCACGGCACGAAGAGCGCTGAAGTCGCGCGCGACCATAACAACTTGGCTCTATGCCTTTATCTGAAGGGAACCGCGCTAAATTCAAAAGAACAAAGGAAACAGCAATTTCAAGATGCAGTAGAACACCTTCGGCAATCGGATGCCCTTTGGAATGAACTGAAGACAAAGCAATCGGCGGTCAATGTTGAGAATAACGACAGGCTGCTCAAGCTCGTGCTGCGCGACATAGCCAGTTAAGCTTCAGCCATCAGTGATTACGTCAGCGTGTCAACTGCAATGCATTCCTTGAGAGATCGACTGAAATGCGAAACAAATTCTCGGCCATCATCAGATGATCGTAGTTGTAATTTTTGCAAAACTGCCGGGTCTCTTCCAAACCATCAGCAGCCTGGGCAATGGCGTGACGCATCATGTGAACAGCCGGCTCCAGAGAAGATGGAGCGCGCTCTGAAGAGTAGGCATCTGCAGCCTTTCTGAGGGCATTTTCTACGCTGTCCAAATAGCCATCGAAATCAGATACGAGCAAATCATCGTAAATATCTTCGGAAAGCTTTTTTAACTCGTGTTTGTACTTGCCCAAAACTTTTACCATGGTGGAGCGCGCCGGATGGAAAATACGTTTGAGAAAGCGTTCGCGTGATTCGACCGTATCGTTCTCATCAAGCTTAACTTTGGGACTGCGCCTTTGCTTATGAAGTCCAATCGTCGTGTCATATTCGGCGCGGCGACGCTTGTCTTTGAGAGTTTCGTAGGCTTCGTTTAAACGCGTCATATTCAGCGTGGCTTCGTTGCGCTTACGCTGATTCTGGTAATCGACATCCGGATGATTACTTTTCACCAGGGCGCGATAAGCGTCCTTTATCTCCTTTTGAGAGACCTCGGGCTCCACTCCAAGCACTTCATAATGAGTAGGTTTCTCCTTAGCCATCTTTTCGATATACGGCTTTCCTTCCTCAGCCTCGCGCACGGCATACAAGATCGCGCGCATATTGTTCTGTACATCTCATTCTGCGTGAACTGCCTATCAACCGGCGCTGCATTACTAATCAATTATGCCCTAAATGTTTTCGCGCATTACCAATGGACCAAAATCAGCAAACTGAAACCGTCTTTGGCACTATAATTTCTCTCTATGCTCTGTCCGTTTTGCAATGCAAAAGATAGTCGAGTCCTTGAATCCCGCGTAGCCGGGGAAAATTCTGTTCGCCGTCGCCGCCAGTGCGAAACCTGCGCTCGTCGCTTTACGACCTATGAAAGGGTGGAAGTAATGCAGCTGCTGGTGATAAAGCGTTCAGGAAGTCGTGAGCCGTACACAAGAGAGAAGCTGAGAGCCGGAGTGTCCAGAGCTTGCTCGAAGACGATGGTAACAGCCGAGCAAATCGACGACCTGGTCGAAGCTGTGGAAAACGAGCTGGCTGCTGATGGCAAGCGCGAGGTCACCGCTACCAATCTTGGTGAAATTGCTTTAGCCAAACTCCGCAACCTCGACCAAGTCGCCTACGTTCGCTTTGCGTCCGTCTATCGACAATTCCGCTCCATAGAAGATTTCGTAGCGGAACTGCATTCGCTTACTGGGGATGGGGATTCCGGCTCAGACAAACCAAAGTCAGAGCATCGACACGCCACCATATCCGGTACCACAGACGGCAAACCTAATCAGTCCCACTGAAAAGCTGTTTAATAAACTAGTTCTCATAGATCATGTCAATTGCTCAACAAACATGAACATCCGGTATTCTCCGGTGGTTCAACTGGTAATATTTCCTGTCTACACGTGTTAGGATCCTCTGCCGCTCGTCTGCAGGGCAAGAAAAGAGTCTTTTTGTCATGAACCAAATTATTCAAGAAATCGAAGCGCCGCTCATCAAGGGCAACGTCCCCCAAATGAATATCGGCGACACCGTAAAAGTCTTCGTCAAAATCGTTGAAGGCAACAAGGAACGCACCCAGGGCTACGAAGGCGTCATTATCAAACGCCGTGGTTCGGGTGTCGGCGAAACCATAACGGTTCGTCGCGTTTTCCAAGGTATCGGCATCGAACGGGTATTCCTTATTCACTCGCCTCGTGTCGAAAAAATCACAGTTCAACGCCGCGGTCATGTGAGACGCGCCAAGTTGTACTACTTGAGAAAACGGACTGGTAAAGCCACCAGAATCAAAGAGAAAGTATCCGGTAAGAAGGACGTCGCCGCTGCTCCAGCTAGCGAAAAAGCTCCTGCCGCCAAGGCTGAAAAGTCTGCTCCAGCCGCCGAAAAGGCTGCTGAAACCAGCGCTGAAGCTTAAGGACAGTCAATCTGCCCATGCCGAAAGGCAGTAAATCAACAAATGGTCAGCCCAAGGGACCGTCCAAAGGCCAATCAAAAGGCCCACCGAAAGGACAGCCCAAAGGCCCGCCAAGAACAGCCTTTCAGTTGCTTCAACAGCAATTGAAGTGGGTCGATCTCATCTTCGAAGTTCTCGATGCACGGGCTCCGCTTTCGAGCAGACACCCCAAGCACTCGGAAATCTTCGGAAATAAGCCGCGCCTAATATTCCTCACTAAAGACGACCTGGCCGACCCAAAAGTCAGCCGAGAGTGGGCTAAAAAGCTTTCTTCCGAAAATGAGAAGGCGATTATCCTCTGCCTGAAAGATCGCCGGCGCCAACCGGAAGTTGTAAATATGGCTCTCGAACTGAGTGAGGAAAAACTCAAACAGATCGAGGCTAAAGGACTTCTTCCTCGCCCTGTGAGAATCTGCGTCGTTGGCATGCCGAACACTGGTAAATCGAGTCTAATCAACTGGCTAATCGGCAAGAAACAGGTGAAAGTCGCCGACCGTCCAGGCGTCACACGTGGACCTCAATGGATACGAGTGCATCCAAAACTCGAATTGCTCGATACACCTGGCATCCTTCCGCCCAATATCACCTCTCGCAATGTCGGTGAAAAGCTCGGCATCTTCAATCTCGCGCCAGCCGGAGCCTATGCACCAGAAGAGCTGGCAGAACGGGCCATTTTAGAACTTCAAAAACGCTACCCGGGCGCAATCGAACGGTACCTTCCGGCAGCCGAGTTTGAAGAAATTCCAGCGAGTACGGCATCACCTTGTTCCGAAGCAAACCCGGATGATGAGGAAGACGGACAAAACTGGAAAATTGAACGCGATCTAAGCATTACCAAACAATCCAAACTTAACCGCTTAACCGGACAAGACAGCGCGCTCGATGACGAACCGGATGACAACCGCGCCCAGACAACAGGAAATTTCACCGAAAAAATCAATTTGCAACTGATTGCCGAACGAAAACGCTTTATCACGACCAAGGGGCGCCCTGACACGAGCCGAGCTGCTGCCGTTTTTCTCGGAGATATCCGAAACGGAAAACTTGGCCGCATAACCTTTGACAGCCCCGTCGATAAGTAAAATCCCACCCATTCAAGGTCTTCAAAAAAATTCCAAGCCCAAATACTTCTGGAAGTTAAAGCGTTAACGCTTTAACTTCCAAACCAAGATGCACCTGAGAAGCACTCTTGGCAACTGCGAGTTTTTCAGATTTTTCGCATCTAACAACCAGAGATGCGACCTCTTGAAGTGGTAAGTTATCACGGTGCGGAAGTTGTGCTGATTGGCACGGCTACGAGCTCAGATCGTAAGTTAGCAGCCAACTTGTGTTTGGCACCACTGGAAGTGGCAGATGCCAGAGAAAAAAGAAAACGTGCGCGCAAAGAAAAATCCGCAGGCGCAAGCCGAGGTTCTGGAATGCGGCACTCGCTTGAAACGCATGCTCAAGTTTGATGTAAGGATGCGAGGCAAAGAAGCAGTACTGATCGGCACGGACGAGGTAGGGCGAGGTTGCTTGGCAGGACCGGTTGTTGCAGCAGCAGTTATTCTGCCCCCAGTCAGGTCAGGCACGAAATTGAGTCAGGCACTCGAGGATTTGAATGACAGCAAACAGTTGTCCAGCCAGCAGCGAGAACGCCTGTCCGAAATAATTCACCAGCATTCCCGTTGCGCAATCGCTGAAGCATCTGTTGAAGAGATCGAGACGATCAATATCTTGAAAGCCAGCTTGCTGGCTATGTCACGAGCAATCGGAATGCTTTTGGAGAATCACAGAAGCGAGTGCCAAAATTATCTAGTTGCAGTAGACGGAAACAAGAGAATTGCAGATTTGCAAATCGACCAGGTGACGGTTATTGACGGCGATTCCCATTCAGCCTCGATTGCGGCGGCGTCGGTCATCGCAAAAGTATATAGAGATCGAATGATGGCCGACCTGGCAAAGCAATTCCCTCACTATTTGTGGGAAAGCAACAAAGGATATGCGTCACAAGCTCATAGAGACGCAATCAAAAAACACGGTCCTACAGTCTGGCACCGCAAGACTTTTCTTGCCGGTGTGCTGAATGAGCAGCTCACATTGCAATTCGACTGATTTGATTTGCAGTATTCAGGCGAAAAAAAGGCAGGGTTTGGAATTCTCCTACCCCCTGCCCTGAATGTCTCAGACGCAAATCTTGCGCTAACGGACCCCTACAATTACTTGCCGAGAACGGCTGGCAGACCAGCGTTGACGACTGCAGAAGTTTTCTTTTCCATCTGCGTGCCGCCGTCGAGAACTTGTGTTTTCGACAATTGCTCAGTCAAATAGTCGAGACCAATTGCGGTGATCATGAATGAGCGTTCGCCCGTTTCAATCATGCTCTTCTCACGCAGATACCAGAGCGCAAATTCGATATCGGTAACATCGTCAATCTGCAGGATGTCCATCAGCATCTTACCTGAACAGCCGCCACTGGCTGGCTTCTTGCGTCTTTGCGCGAGCAGGACCTGCAGCACAGCAATTCTCAATTCGACCTCGTTCCAGGTCAAGCTGGTACGCTCGAATTTAGGCATACTGTCTCTTCCGAACGACGATGCTGCGCCAGGAGCCTTCGTTTGTGGTTTTGATGCATCCTGGACCGAAAGAGTCATATCGTAGGCTTGCCTTCGCGTGTCATCAGACAGCGTTTTCCAAGCATCAGTAATGATTCTGAATTTCTCGGCATCGCCAGTTTCGCTGTTGTCCGGATGGAACATCGCAGCCAAATATCTGTAGGCATATCGAATAATTGTGGAGTGCGCGTTTCGATCGACTTGCAGAAGCTCGTACAAAGATAGCTCTTTGGCTTGCGCTGTGGCGGTTCCGGCACCGCCACCAGGCGCGGGACCTCCGCCAGGTGCTCCACCGCCGCCGGGCGCACCGCCACCGGGAGGTGGCATGCCGGGTCTGGGAGGAGGGGGTGGCGGTTGCCAGTTCGGTGGTACTTGCCAGTTCATCGTTGCATTCCTCTTAGTAATAACTGCCGGGATGTCGGGATTTCGCAAACCGAAATTCCCAGAAAATGCTTCGCGTTTGACCTATCTCTCGTCTACTGATCTTTCAAAAGCGAGTTCGCTATCACTAGACGCTGGATTTCCGAGGTGCCCTCATAGATTTCCGTGATCTTCGCATCGCGCATATAACGTTCGACAGGGTAATCAGTAACATACCCATATCCACCGAAAATCTGCACGCATTTGACCGTCGAACGCATCGCCACTTCCGAGGCATAGAGCTTCGCATGCGCTGCCGCCCTGGTGAATTTCTCACCGCGATCTTGGGCGAGAGAAGCATGATAGGTCAAAAGACGTGCAGCATCAATTTCAGTCTGCATTTCAGAGAACATAAAACGGATGGCTTGCAGGTTGTTGATGGTTTTGCCAAAAGCCTCGCGCTCTTTAGCATAACGATATGAGTGATCCCAAGCGCCTTGAGCGATTCCAACTGCCTGAGAGGCAATGCCGATTCTGCCACCATCAAGGGTCATCATGGCGACCTTGAAACCTTCTCCCACCTTACCCAGCATGTTTTCAACCGGCACAGGCGTATTCTCGAACATGATTTGGCAAGTCGAAGAACCCTTGATGCCAAGTTTGTCCTCAAGCTTTCCAAATGTAAAGCCGGGCGAATCTTTCTCGACAATCAGGGCAACTAATCCCTTATGCCGCAGAGCGCGGTCTGTTTGAGCGATTACCAGGTAATAGTCCGCTTCAATGCCGTTTGTAATCCAGTTCTTGGAGCCATTCAGGATGAAATGATCTCCTTTCAGCTCGGCCATGCAAGTAGCCGCAGCCGAGTCTGATCCGGTTCCAGGCTCTGACAGAGCAAAGGCGCCCATTTTTTCACCTCTGCACATGGGCGGCAAAAACCGCTTGCGCTGCTCCTCGGTACCCATTAAATAGATAGGCGAGGCGCAAAGGGAAACGTGGGCGGAATACATAACAGAAGTCGTGGCGCAGTGTTTCGCAATTTCCTCAACCACTATGGCATAGGAAACATGGTCCAGCCCGGCGCCGCCGTATTCTTCGGGAAAAGGCAATCCGCAGAACTCAGACGCCGCCAGCAATTCCCAATTTTCTCTTGGAAATCTGTGCTTCTGGTCGATCTCCGCAGCTCGCGGAGCGAATTCCTTTTGCGCTATTTCGGCAATCGTTTCTTGAATTAACAATTGGTCTTCAGTCAATCTGAAGCTCAGGGGCAGTTCTTTTGAAGCTGTTGCAGTCAACATTCACACTCACCACGAGTGGCGACAGACGCCGCCAAGGTATCCATACTATGGTTGGCACCTGATAAAGCTGGCAAAGCCAGTCCCAGCCCAGCTTGAATCGGTTGCCCGAGCGAAGATCATATCACTATGGCAACCGTTACGCAGGCATAAGATAATGACTGTGTGAGAATTACCATCTAGATCGAAACCAAGTAAAATTCAGCGATATCTCGGTAACTAGCCAATAGGAAGTCGAAAATGGCGATAGCTAAGGTTGTCCTTGTAGAAGATGAGAAGAACCCATCCACCGAATTTCGAGCCCAGCTGAAGAAGGAAGGCTTTGAAGTAACGGCGTGCGTCGGAGGATTCGACGCTCTTGACGAGCTTGGCTCCCACGGCGCGGACATAGTCGTTGCATCGACCAATCTCTCGGATCTCAGCGGCTACCAGCTTTCCTGCCTGATTAAGTCGAACGACAGAACCAGCCGACTGCCAGTCATGCTTCTTGCCAAGGGAGAGCCGTCGGATCAAGACGCCTTCTGGAAAGTCGCCGCTTTACCCGATGCAGTGATCGAGCCAGAAGATCTCGAGAAAGACTTGAAATCGGTTTGCACCCAAATCAAGAACCTGGTCAGCAAAGCACAGGACTCCGGCTGGCAACCCGGCATGGTGAAGAATCTCCTCGTCCCCTCTCGCTCTTTTTCAAGCTCCAATCTGATCAATAGCTACGGCGGTCTTCTCGACGACCTGCTTATAGAACGCATGGTCACACGCGTGATTCGCACTCTGGCCGAAGTGATTGATCCGCGCAAGAAATTTATCGATGCCTACTTTAGTTTAGTCAGTCAGCTTTTCGCGCCCAATCTTCTAGGTCTGGTAGTGGCAAGTGCCGATGGCCCGTGGGCAGCGTTTCATCTCGAACAAGGCATCGGACAGGAGGCCTTCGACAAACTGGTCGAAAAGGTGACCAAAGAATTCGAAGTAGTCGGCGACCTCAATCTCGACATGCGCGGAGAATTACCGAAAGCTGAGGGCGGAAAGGGCTTCGAAGAGATAGAAATTCTCCCTGTGATTCAGGAGAAGAGCGGTCGAGCCGCACTTGTATTTGCATCCTCCGATAAAAACATCTTCAATGCGACTTCCAAAGCATTCATGGGCCAGCTGCAATTGCAGATGGCGCCGGTTGTTCAATTGCTCATGGCAAAACACGAGATCGAAGTGCTTCACGAACGCGAAGCATTCCGCGCCGCTATAGATCCTTTGACCGGGCTCTACAACCTGGAGTTTCTCGTCGGCTTCCTCCAGCAGCAGCTTCTCTTCTCGTTCAGACAACGTCTGGCAGTAGGCATGGCAATTATCGACATCGACAATTTCGCCCAAATCAACGATGAATTCGGCTTCGAAATCGGCGACGTCGTACTTACGACGATTGCCAATCGCCTGCTCAACATCACTCGCTCCAGCGACCTCATCGCACGCTATGGCGGCGATGAATTTGCAGTCGTTCTGCCAAACACCGACATAGCCGGTGCCAAGATTCTGGGCGAGAAGGTTCGCTCGGAAGTCGAACGCATCAGCTTTGTAAAAGGACAAGGCAGCCGTGGTCCGAAAGTAACGGTCAGCGTAGGCTGCTCCAACTTCAACATGGAAGACCTCAACCCCGAAACCATCTTGCGTGATGCAAAACTTGCTTTGCAGCAAGCAAAGGAAGGCGGACGCAACCAGGTCGCGGCTCAAGCCGAATCCTAGACAGACGGGTAAACGCTGGAACCAGACCCAAAAGCGGCGCCAGCCGGATTGCGCCGAATTAATAGACGACTGTGCAATTCAACAGTTTTCTATCGGGTTCGACTGGTTATCATTTGGTTATTGGGAAGGCAAACCGCGTGACACTACAGACGGTGACGGTTTTTGAGAGGGGTGCTTGGGAGCCCGAACCGTATGTAGTGTCACATTACTATTGACTAAAAAAACCGTGGGTGCGCATTGCATGCGCCCGATTATTTTGACTAACGCAGACAAGTAGAATGCCCACACTCAGTTTCTAGACGGAACCATCTCATCGTAGGTTCGATCTATTGCAGCGACAATCTCTCCGGGCTCCGCACCTCCGGCAATATGCGCGACTGCCATTGCTGCACCGGCGGCTACTCCTTCCTTTACGTTGCCATCTTCGTAGCTGCGCAGTCCTTCGTGTTTTGACAGAAGAAAGTCCGGGCAGGCACAGGCAAAAGGCGCGCCAAGCATCTGCGCGAGTTGACCCACGTTTGCGGTTTTGTCGTCCACAACCCATTTGGTCGTTATCACTGAAATTCTGTGCGGCTGAGTTCTATCAAGAGCTTTCATATCTGATTTGAGAAGACTCTGCGCCAGAGCGTAAACAGCCAACATTTGTGAACCACCGCCCAGAATTACCGGAACTTTTGTGGATGCAGCTAATGCTACTCCGGCAACAAATGGCTGCATCGGATCACCGACGGCGGAAACAGCTTTGAGCGGACGCTCCAATATTTCCGGTAAAGTCAGTGCCGCGGACCTCAAACCGTCGGCCACAAGACGCCCCTTGGTTCCATGATCGGTCTTTTGCAAACTACTCGATACCAAGCCGCCGGCATTCACACCCAACGCCGTCAAAACGCCCAAAGCAGTGGTCGTTCCCGCCGGGACACACTCGCCCATGATGACGTACTCTACCTCATCGGAAACCTGGCCGCCAATCTCCAATCCTGAGTAAAAAAGCTCTCGCACATCCTCATACTTTTGCGCATGACCGGTGGATACACATTTTGCGCTGCCCTTGCCAAAACGTTTCACCTCAGGCAAATCAGGAGTTTTGAAAGTTCCACAGTCGACAACTGTGATACCGAAACCGGCCAAATCTGTGCACGCTCGCGTTATCACCACCGGCGACACCACACCGGTTGGCGATACAGGCAAATCCGCACCACCGGAAGGGTATCCGGTAACTAAAGCCTCGGCATCTATAGAAGGGGTAAACCGGCGCAACTCCGGCGACGCCCCGGCCGCCGAGATGCCCTGTATATCACTGCTTTCGCTTGATGCCACACAAAGAAAAAAAGCTCCTTTACCTTTACGCCCCTTGAGGGCATTTAGCAGAACGGCTATCTCACCGTCCGAAGAGTTCACAATTCTGACAAAGTCCGAGCCCACAATACTTCCTCTAACGATCACTCTTGCGATTGGATCTCACCGCTCGCACATGCCTTAGCTTGGTCCCCCAACCCAACCGCTCTTCCGGCCAAGAGCTCATCTCTTAGCTGAGTCCTCAAAATATCGCAGATAGGCACAAAACTAAGAGGAAACAAAATCAAGCTCAAAGCAGCGGACCATACCTGTGACACAACTTTCACAACCGGATCATACTGAATTACGATTTTTTCTACAGAAAGCATCTGGAGAATATCACTGGGTGCTCCCAGCCCGAAACTCAGAAGCGAAAAAAACGCAGAGACAATTGAAAGCGGCCAAAAATATCGCCAAGACAACTTGAAAGCGAGATGCGCCGATTTCTGCGGTCTGAGCGGAGAACACGCAGCAACGACAAGTGAAACAAAAGAGAAAATCACAAGAAAAAGAAAGTTGGGGATAACGGCGATTGCACACGCATAATCAACCCAGGCTGGAAGCTTCAAAGCCATTGTCCCCATGACGGAAGGCATGGTAATCATCTTCACCATGGTGCAGCCCATAACCACAAATGATGGGATCAACATATATGCGGATACCCAGAGAAGTACACCCCCAATATGAATCTTCTTTGGCTCGATATCAATGCGCGCGGACTTGAACACAGTTTTGCGAGCATCCTTAGTCAAACCGACCAGAGCAGCAGTGGAAGGCGACTTCACAAGTGTCATCGAGAAAGCGGCGAGCCTGACCAACCATCCCCCAAAGCCCAAAACCAAAAACGTTATGCCAAGCAATCCGCCCATGAGCAAGGTCGCCATCGCCAGAATAAGGTCGGTAAAATCAACTGGACTATGGCGCAATCGCTCATAGAAAGCCAGCACAGCGATGGTGACAACGGCATTCGAAAGGGCAGAGAAAACGGCTGGCACGATACACGTTGGAGCATACTCGATGACTAGAGTCAGAGCATTGCTCCACCAGCGGAAATCGATGAGCGATGCTACCGCACGCCAGGGTGACGTCGCAGAATCGACCGCAGGCGTCTGCTCGACAACCGAACCGTCAACCGCTACCTTTGCTTCGTCCAACCCCTCTTCCACTCACATTCCTCAGCCTTAACAGAGATTTACTATCTTCCCAGAATTCAAAGGCAACCTGCAAGCACGAAAACCGCGCTTCCAACGTGCGCGGGCGGTTGCCAAGGAAAAGACGGAAAAGCGGAACGTTCCGCATATTCGGCTACAGTAGCGCGGTCTAAGGATATATCTTGACAAAAATGGCAAAATTTATTTCTCTGCGCTTGTAATGGGGCGTTTTCAGTCACACAAGCGTAAGCACTACTGTCCTTTGCTGGGACTCTCCGCTCTTGGTCATCGGGACCGGCGAGCGAACAATAAAAAAGAATTGGCGGTATCTCGTGTTCGTTCCTCTCGTATCCAACTCGCACCCCGATGCGCACAGATACAAAGATCAGTTTTGGCTGCAATTGAAACGCAAGGTAAAACCGGCCGTCATCGCCGGACCATGCTCGGTAGAGTCAGAGCAACAAATCTTGCAAATTGCTCATGAAGTGAAACACGCCGGCGCCACAATGTTGCGCGGCGGAGCGTTCAAACCACGTACCAGTCCCTACGACTTTTGCGGACTGGGAGAAGATGGATTCAAGTTTCTGAAACGCGCCAGTGAAGAGACAGGTTTGCCGGTGGTCTCCGAAGTCATGTCTGCAGCACAAGTTGAACTGGCATTACCATATGTCGACGTCTTGCAAATCGGCACTCGTAACATGCACAACTACGAGTTGCTCAAAGAAGTAGGCAAAACAGACAAAGTAGTTCTGCTGAAACGCGGAATGTCAGCCACTGTAGGCGAGTTGCTCCAAGCAGCGGAATATATTCTGCTGGAAGGAAACGATCGAGTCGTGCTCTGCGAACGAGGAATTCGTACGTATGAAACCGGCACGCGCAATACATTGGATTTGAGTTGCGTTCCGGCGCTTCAATCAAAATGCGATTTTCCAATCATTGTCGATCCAAGCCACGGCACCGGCCGAAGCGAACTCATTCGTTCTATGTCACGGGCATCAATAGCATGCGGAGCGGACGGCATAATGCTGGAAACACACTGCGACCCGAAAAATTCAGTAAGCGACGCAGCTCAAGCGATCTCGCCCGCCCAGCTAAGGCAAATCATCCTCGACATCAACGCAATTGCAGAGACACTTGCAGCAAGAGACACAGATGATGAAAAGAATTTGGTAGAGGCGCGGTAATCACTCTTCTGCGGCGCGACATATTGCCTGTAAGAACGTGCAGCTCGACGGGCGTATGCATCATTCTGAATTGAAACCTATTTCTCCATCGCTGTCATGCGGGGTCTGAAGTAGTGCTGGTACTGCCCACTAGAGCCGCCGATTTGCATAAGAATGGCCGTAGTCTTCATCATCCTTCCGGCAAGTCTTCGCGCATTCGGATGGCGAGAGGCAACCAGCATCTTCAGAGGTCGCACAGTGTCAAGCGCAGATACTACCGAAAATTCCGACATATGCGCGCGATATCCGTTTTTCACAATGCTGGACAATCCACGGTGAGCTATTGTTTCAATCGGATTCAATTGAGCAAACTCGTGTTTGTGATGCGGCGTGATCATCACATGGCGCCCCGGTGAAAGAACGATGTTGTGGCCATGCGCATCTACGTTTACTGAACCGCTGTGATGATCATCTAAGTCAAACACCGAAAGACCAGCATCCGAAACTGAAATCAAGGCAATCGAATTAGCAGCAACTCTGACGGTGCCTTTCGGAGTTTCAACTTGAGTATCCAGAAGTGGTGCAAAAAGAACACTGCCGTCAGAAAGTTTGACATTTTTGCTATGTTGAACTTTTTGAATGACTCCATCTCCAGCAAAGCCCATCTCCGCGTCCGTACATAATCCGGCAATGAAATCACCGCCGAATTCAGCATTGCCAACCATGTAGGAATTGTCGCCGTCGAAACTGCTGCCATAGGCAAGCTGTCGCACTTCTCTTGCTCGCAATGTCGAGTTAGAGTCGGTTGCTAACGGAAGGTTGCTGTTAGCAAGAAGGGCGCCGCTCCGCATAGACAAATCAAAGCGTTCGGCAGGATAGAGTTTTTCGACTGAAAAATCTGAATGGAGCCCAAGTCCAAAAATACTCTCTGACTGCGAATTCAACGACAATGGGAACACCACATTCTCTTCCAGACCCGAACTTCTTCCATTGAACGATTCTGCAATAATGCTAACTGGAGTACCGTCCGCAACGGGGGGATCCGCGTACAGAGTCGCACCGGAAACAATGATGTTCTTGTTGCCATATGCGTTGTTGAACAGTATATTTGCTCCTTTTGCAGTCAATGATGAAGTCGGAGCATTAAATGCCGCAGTCTTCTTGCCCCAGAAAATGGTTCCGCCGTTATAGAAGAGATTTACATTCTTTTTCGGCGCTTTGCCCAACACGGGTGCAGTCACAGGACCAACCGACAAAGTAATCAGCCCGTCTGTTCCCGTTGCATTTGTTCTCAACTGGCTGAGAGGAGCCAGCGTAATCACAGATGTCTTTTTGGCATTCCTGCTAGTGTCCAGTATCGCTATTGTGATGTCACCATTACCGGCAGTCGTTCCATTAGCAAGTATCTGAGCATTTGTTGTGACATTTAACCGGTTGGACAGAGTCGTAATATTGATATCACCGTTTCCTGTTCTAATTGTTCCTACTAAATTAGTAAGCCCGGAGCCTCGATAATCAAAGGTTCCGCCTGCAGATGATTCTCTTAGCGCGCTTCCAAGAGTGAACCCAGTTGTCCGCAAACTCTCAACAAAAACATCTCCCATGGCAGTGCCATCAAATGACTGGACTGAATCGTTCAACGCAAAAGGAGCATTCGAAGAACCAATGCTTCCACTTGTAGTCATGGTCAAATTAGCTACATTCAAAATACCGGTATTCGCGTTTGTCAGGTCGTTGCTGGAGTGAAGACCCAAAACGTTTGCGCCAACGCTTCCAGTCAAATTGAAATTACCGGCAATAAAGTTAAATTCCGCCCCTGCCAAACTAGCGGAACTAGAAATTGTGCTGCTATTTCCGACCACAACTTCTAACTTCACGGCTAACGCATTTGCCCTACTTATCTGAAGATCGTTTTCACCGTTGAAGAAAGTGACATCTCCTCCTGCACCGATAATCTCTAGCGAGTTCACGTTGCCATTCAAAACTCTCGCTCGACCCGAGATATTCTGAACAATCAAAGTGTCAGCAGCCAATGAACCAAGCGCAGACAGTTCAAGAGTATTCTGCGCATTTAGACCACCACGCAAGGTCACTGTCGCATCACCCGCACTGATACCGTCGAATGAAAGATCCCCAGCCGAAATGTTGCCGGCAAAAGGCCAGCCCGCACCCGTAACGATTCGACCACCGGCAATCTCAAAGGCAGAACCAGTCGGGATAGCAGCATCAGCGACCCAGAGATCTATATTGCCGGAGCTGATTCCACCAGTGGTAGTAATCACACCGACTTCAATACCATTTTCTCCAATCAGTTTGACCGCCCCGCCCGAACCATTTACGCCACCAGTAGTCGTGATCGAACCAAGGTTTATGACCCCATTGTGGGCAATCGCCAAGACACTTCCACCATTTCCTATCAGGCCGGAAGTATCTATGTCGGCATTGCCTAAGATTGATCCACCGGCGCTCGGCGTAAAGTTGTTGAATACGGTAGTCCTATCAAATTCCGTACCAGAGGTGCCGGGTTCAAAGGTATAACCTGCAATCAGAACAAGATGTCCGCCTGAATCTCCATGAAGGTCAATTGTTGCACCGGTTAGATCGATATTACCGCTCGATATGATGGCAAGATTGTCGAAGGTCAAATTTCCGGAAAGAACCACATCTCCAGACGAGTTGGCGATGGTTGATTGGTTGACTAAATTGACTAGCGTCCATGTTGGATTGGGTTGCGGGCTAATTGTGGTGAGAAGGCCGGAACCAGATAATGCACCCGAATATATAACCGAAGACACCAGTGCGATTGATTCAGAACCAGCTCCAAGAACTACGCCAAAAGCATGATCTTGAACGCGTAAATTCGCCGTCGTGGTGTAAGTGGTTTTTCCATTTAGAATAAGGTCTCCATTGGTTGCGGTAATATTGATAGAACCATTCGACGCAGTCAAAGTTCCGCCCGTGCCGCCATCCAGAGTCAATCCGCTTGCCACAGCACTCTGTATATTTAGATCTCCGGCGCTGGCAGCCAGAGTATTGTTATTTATGAAGTGACTGGTTGTGATGTTAACATCGCCGGAAAAAGTCGAATTACCGCCGGTAGCAACTGAGGCATTTGCAGCATTCAATGTGAACGCCTTAGCAGTGGAAGTCTTCAAGGTGAGAACACCAACATCCTGGTAATTCACGAATGCATCCGAGGATCCGACAGACAATGCC
>JAIETE010000101.1 GCA_019745505.1 Candidatus Obscuribacterales bacterium
CAGTATGCAATCACACGCCAGAGCCCCTCTTCTTTCATTATAGTGAGAGGATTGAGTGTGATTCTGTCTACTGATTCTCGAGCGAAACTGTAGTATTCAGCCTTCACCATCCGGTGATCAATAAGCGCCTTTTCCAGTTTCGGCAAAGTCTCGTCAGTCGCATACATCGGGAAGTTCATCACTTGCATCTCATGCTGCTCTTCATTCATCTCGCTCTCGATGAGAGACAAATCGAAGTCGAGATCATCTTCACCGTCGCAGCCCAGCACTGAGTCCACAATCGCATCGGCAAGCTCGTCGGACATCACGGATAGAGCCGGCGCCACCTTCTGCGCCAACTTTTCAATTATGTCTTTGATGAGCTCGTCTCGATCTTTTGAATGAATGGTTACGCCGGCGACGAGCTTATCCAAAAGCCTAGCACTGGTCAGAAGAAGTACCCCTTCCTCCTGAGTCAGCTCCAGGCTGAACTTATCTTCCATGTCCATCAAAAGTCCCCTAAGCTAATACGGCTATGCCGAATCCCAATAAGCGTGATGGTATGTCCTTATTTCTAGCCTAGCACCCGAGTGCCGTACACGGAAGGATTTGACGGGCTTTTATGCCCGCCTCAGAAGCGAATTAATGCGTCCATAGATCGGCAGTTTTTTATTAGTGACTGGTATTAACCGAGATCACATGCGCTCCGGCGCCGATACACCAATTATTTTCAGCGCGTTCGCCAGCACCTGCTTTGTTGCAAGAATCAGTCCCAGCCTCGCTTTCGTGACCGATAAATCATCAGTGATAACACGCGAAACTTCGTAGAATTTTTGCAAATCGTTGGCTACATCATATGCATACCTAGCCAATCTTCCAGGCAGTCTTGCAAGTGCTGCTTCCTTAACTTCGTCAGGAAAAGAATCCAATTTTTGAACCAGCGCCTTCTGATGTTGAAACACCTCGCAGCCCGGCTCAAAAGCGGCTCTAAAAGACTCGGGGTCGGATTTGTAATCAGCCATGTACTTTTCCAACTGTTCTTGTGAAAGTACCGGCTTTTCAGTCGCACCAGTTTCTTGATTGACCTGCTCTTCGGTAGCCCGACGCAAAATCGCACAGCAACGAGCATGAGCATACTGTATGTAAAATGCCGGGTTTTCTCTGGATGTGCGCTTTGCCAATTCCAAATCAAAGTTGATTGGATTTTGCGGGTTCGACTCCGCCAGATAATAGCGAGTGGCATCCACGCCCACCTCGTCCATCACCTCTTCGAGGGTCACAACCGTTCCGGCGCGCTTGGACATTCTCACCATCTGCCCTTCACGGCTCAAATTGACGATCTGGGTAAGAATGATCTCCAGCCGGTCAGCATCCAAATCAAGAGCTCTTACGGAGGCTTTCAGTCCGGGCACCTGGCCGTGGTGGTCGGCCCCCCAGATATTTACCAGATGGTCGAAACCACGATTGAATTTGTCGAGGTGATAAGCCGCATCGTTGGCCAGATATGTAGTTGCACCTGTACTCTTGCGCAGCACGCGGTCTCTCTCGTCGCCCAGTTCTTTAGCCTTGAGCCACAATGCGCCTTCCGACTCGTAGCTCTTCTGCTTTTTCTCGAACTCATTCAATACTGATGAAACAGCATCGGAAGTATGCAGCGAAGTTTCGGAAAACCAGGTATTGAAGTTGACATGAAGCCGCGACAGAAGCTGTCTTTGAGACTCCATGATAGTCATCTTTGTAATTTCGCCGAGTTTTTTCGCGCCCTCTTCGTTATCGCAATTCAAATACTTATCGCCGTATTCTTTGGTAATCGGCTCCAAAAAGTGCAGCAGAGAATTTTCCGGATAACCTTCTTCCGGATAGGGGACGTCGCGCCCCTGAAGACGCTGATAAAGAGCCCAAGCGCACTCCCCGAGTTGAGCGATTTGCACGCCGGCATCGTTGACGTAGAATTCTTGCTCTACGGAAAAACCGACAAAGGCAAATAGATTCGAAAGGCAGCTGCCATAAACAGCCCCCCGTCCATGTCCGATATGCAGATCTCCTGTTGGATTGGCGGAGACGTACTCGACAAGAACTCTTTTGCCCTCACCGATATTCAGCGCTCCAAACTGTTCACCCTTGGCGTGGATATTGCTTAATGCCGATTCCAGCCAACCGGTGGAAAGATGGAAATTGATAAATCCGGGCGGCGCTACAGCCAGGCGCTCGATATTCTGCTTGCCGGCTTCTTCGTCTTTTTCTATATAGTCGGCGATTACCTCGGCGATCTTTATTGGAGACATTTTTGCCTGTCCGGCAAGCTTAAGCGCCGTTCCAACGGCGAGGTCGCCGTGTTCAGGCAGGCGCGGGCGCTCAACCAAAACCGGAATTGGACACCCCGTGAGTGGTCCAAGCTTTCCATCTTTTGTCGCCCTGTCAATCGCTCGTTCGACAAGGCCAGCCAGCCTTTCGGAAATCACCTTTCAGTCCCCTCATTAACAGCAAAGACTTCTAGGCTACCATCCGGCGCGCCTGACTGGCTCTAGTTTTTAAACGCAGGAGGCTAAACCTTAACCTTAGCCAGCTCCTTGATAATTGTCTCGGCAAATTCTTGCGCGGCCGGAGGTCCGTCAGCGGTGATTATGCGACCGTCTTGAACCACGGGGCTCTGCACATAGTTGACGTGTCCGTCCTTTAGAGCTTTGAGCGACTCCGGCATAGGATAGACGGTGGCTTGTTTGCCCGAAAGAATGCCCGCTCTTGCCAGCACGGCGCCGGACAAGCAAATGGCGGCCAGAACTTTTCCCTGGGAGTTCAAATTCTTGAGCAAGTTATGCAGATTATGGTCTTCCCAGAGATATTCAGGCGAACCCATGCCGCCGACCACCACCAGGCAATCGATCTGATCGGCATGTAAATTGCTGACGACCACGTCCACATTCGCTGTCGCGCCAAGCATGCCTTTGGCTTCGCCGAGCCGAGTCGATGCAACAATGACCTTGGCGCCCTCCTCGATAAATGCCTTCTGCGGGGTGGTCAACTCTTCATCGCGAAACTGATCGGGAGCGATTACCAGTACTACGTTGAGACCTTCTAGACGCTTAGTCGCCATGCTAACCTCCTGAAATTCGCATGCGCCGCACATTAATGAGCGGTGCCTTTTCTGCACTGGTCGCCGGGATTCAATTTTTAGTGTTGAGTAGATCTTATTACATTTCGATCGGCCGCAAGTTAAACGCCAGCACGTTCGATACGTAGCGAATACACGACCGCAAAGACCGTAGCCGCACCAGATTCAGTACCACTGTCGAAATGGCGAAACGTCATTTCGCGTCACAAAAAAGGCGCTCTCGGAGCGCCAATATGTCGGTTTTGATTGTTAGGGCTTGTCCGGTGGATTTGTCTGCAGTACGCGCTGCATCAAGTTCTGCAAACGTCCTGGCATATCATTGCTCTGCATATTGGGGTGCATTTCCTTTTGCTTGGCAATGATGCGCTGGCGGATCATCTGCTCCAGCTGATGCTGCTGGTTCTCGTTCAACACCTGTCTTTTGCGCAGATAATTAGCGGTTGCAGCTTGATTGAGTTGCTCTTTTTTACGAGTCAATGACTGCTGCACAGCCATCAATTCTACAGGATCGGCATTGTGTGATTCGAGCAAACGTTGAAGTTTGCGCTGCTCATCGGCAATGGCCGGTTTGATTTGACTGTAGTCTTGCTGCCACTGTGTTTCCAGTTGCTGAACTTGTTGTGTTTGTTGTGGCGAAAGGTTTAGTTTGCTCCAATCAACACAGCAGTTCTCGTCAGCAAATGCCGGCAAGACTAAAGCTGATTGAATGCCGATCACCAACACTACTTTCTTTGCGACTTTGTACATAGACCGGTTCTGACTACCTACCTCAACACCCATCTTAGTACTCATAAAGGACCGCCTCAGCGCTGCCGGCTGGTTCCGTCAATGCCGATTCTATCAAGTAGTCTTCTGCACTGACAGTCTTTATTGAGGAAGTTCCTGGAGACATTAGCCAAAAACTACCAAAACCTATGATACCTAAAACCACTGCTGCCGCGGCGCTCATCCAGTAAGCGCGACGCATTCCCGGTTTGGCCTTCTGCTGATTGTTGTTCGCCCTCGGTGTGAAAGGCACCACTTGCAGTTGAGACTTGATGCCCGGCCACAGATCGAAATCTTCCGGGATATCCGGCTTATAGTGTTCTCTTATCGCATCGCCAACACTCGATAGTCTGTTGAACTCATCTCTGCACCCCTGACAGTCAGTAAGGTGAGCAGTGATGGCACGGTGACGCAAAGTTGCCACTTCTTGGTCTATATAAGGAGATAGCTCCGTGTGAATGAGAGCGCAGTCTTCATTCAGCCTGGACTTAACAGCCGGCCAGATATCTACCTTGAATTCGGCAGGCAGCTCCAATCCTTTTGAAACAAATTGATTGGTCGCATTCAATGTCTTGAACTTGCCGAGGCAGTCAGGACATTCCTTGAGGTGAGCATTAACTCCCTCTTGAGCCGGAGCCGGCAATTCGCCGTCCAGATAAGCCGATAAATCCTCGTCCATCACCTGGCACACAGTCGGCACCTGATCTTTCATCTTCGCCCAGAGATCCGGCATTTCCAGATTGTCAGGCTCGAATTGTTTGGACATCAATTGGCAAAGAGACTTCAGTGTGTCCAATTCCTGACTGCAATCACTGCAGCCGGAAAGGTGCCCCTCCACCTCCGCCTTGAGCTGCTTGTCAAGCTGTTCGTCTAACAGCGCAGACAGCTCCATTCTGTACTTTTCACAAGACTCGACCATTACCCCGATCACCCCGATATTTCAGCTTGCGAGTTGCTGCTCTCGAGATACGGCTTAAGCATCTCTTGCAGCTTCAATCTGGCTCTCGCGATTCGCGACTTGACGGTTCCCATCTCTGTTTTGGTTAGAACCGCAATCTCCTCGTAACTGAGACCCTCCACTTCCCTTAAGACGATGCTCGTCCGAAACTGTTCCGGGAGTTTCATCATGGCCGCGCGGATGACTTCATTGACTTCCTTGTTTAAAACATTTTCATCGGGAAGAGCGGATGTATCGGCGATATCGCGGGTTGCGCCTTCGCTGCCCTCCTCGTCGTCGATACCCTCATCCATAGATACGGTCGGCAACTTGCGGGGACGCTTGCGCAATTCGTCGTAAAAGATGTTCGTGACGATCTGGGTTAGCCAAGAGCGGAACGAAGAAGGGTTTCGCAGGTTGTTGATATTTCTCCAAACCCTTATAAACACTTCCTGGGCAAGATCTGCCGTATCTGTCCAATCGGGTGCCAATTGGTACAAAAGTGCATATACAGTGCGTTGGTGACGCTTGACCAGCTCTTCGAATGCTGCCGGCTCACGCCTCTGGCAGGCCAGTACAAGGTCTCGATCGCTTTTTTGGCTATAGCCTGTCGCCATGGCGACTCCTCTCGACGATTTATTGCTTTGACGCAATGGCGAGCAAACGTGTTCCGGGGGTTATTTTCGCTAAGGTCTCGCCAAAGCCCCTATATCGTATCACTGCTATCCGACAGATCTGGCATGCGTTGCCGTTCTCGCTCCGATTTACTACATCAACGTTAAGCTTCAGGACCGACAACTGGTGCACCGTCGTCTCCATCAGTGCGGCATCTTTAAATCCTTCGCCTAGCAAGGATCTAAAAAGGTGTTAGCATGACTGATGCCTTGTTCTCAAGAATGGCTTCACCGCCTGATTTGAACGAACACCCGGCGCGGTCGGCGAAGCAGACGGGCAGCGTTGCCCGGCATTGAGCCAGTTTCCGCTTTACTTAAACTGCTCGAAATACCTTCGTCGCCATATCCAAAGGAGATATAGCCTTGTCTACCAGATATCTATTCACTTCGGAATCCGTCACAGAGGGACACCCAGATAAAGTCTGTGACCAGATATCCGATGCAATTCTCGACGCAATCTTGGCACAGGACCCGAAAGGACGCGTGGCGGCGGAATGCGCCGTGTCGACCGGGCTGGTTCTGGTGACAGGCGAAATAACCGCGAATGCCAATATCGATTATCAAAAGCTGGTGCGCGGTGTTATTGAAGAAATCGGCTACGTCGGCGAGCACGGCGGCGGTTTCGACGCCCACTCGTGCGCTGTTCTGACAGCCATCAACAAGCAGTCGCCCGATATATCGTCAGGCGTGACAAAAGCTCTCGAGCAGAGAAATGAAGGTTCTTCCGATAAAGAGGACGAAATCGGCGCCGGTGATCAAGGCATGATGTTCGGCTATGCCTGCGACGAAACACCGGAATTGATGCCGCTGCCGATCTCGGTTGCTCACCGCATTGCCCGCAGACTTTCGGAAGTTCGTCATAAAGGCACTCTGCCCTATCTCAGACCGGACGGCAAGACCCAAGTCACAGTCGAATATGATGGCGACAAGCCTGTTCGCATCGATTCGATAGTGATCTCGACCCAGCACGATCCTGAAATTGACGGCGTTTCCTCCAACGAAGAAATTCAGAAGCGCATCGCGGCGGACTTGAAAGCCTATGTAGTTCAGCCGGTCTTCCAAGATCTCAATGTCAAGCCGGACGACAATACCCGTTATTTGATCAATCCATCCGGTCGTTTCGTAATCGGCGGACCACACGGTGATGCCGGACTTACGGGTCGCAAGATTATCGTCGATACCTATGGCGGCTATGCGCGTCACGGCGGCGGCGCCTTCTCCGGAAAAGATCCGACCAAGGTCGACCGCTCGGCAGCCTACGCAGTGCGCTGGGTAGCTAAGAACATCGTCGGCGCCGGCATTGCTTCGCGCTGTGAAGTGCAGATTGCCTACGCAATCGGCGTGGCGCGCCCGGTATCGGTGCATGTGACCACCTTCGGAACCGGCAAAATTGCCGACGAGAGAATCACTGAAATCGTCAAAGAAGTATTCGACCTTCGCCCGGCGGCAATCATTCGTGCGCTCAAGCTGAATGAAATGCCAAAAGAGCGCGGCGGACATTTCTTCCGCAAGACGGCCGCCTATGGTCACTTCGGGCGCACAGACATCGATGCTCCATGGGAACGCCTTGATAAGGTGGATGCTCTAAAAAAGCATTTGCCTAATGCTGTAGGCGCCAAGTAACAGGCGCAAGTGAAATCAAGTATTGAGAATTCTAGCCGTCTCTAATTTGAGACGGTTAGAACAACTTGACCGTCGCTATAATAAACAACGTATTTAATAGAGCCTTTTCTTACGTTGGGCTTCTACAAAGGTTTCCGCGCCATTGTCTTCAGTTGGGAAAAACTCTAATTCCGGCTCCATTACGGTGCTGCCAGAATCTCCGGATGGTTGGTCATTGGACCTCACCGAAGGCGAGGTGCTTTCAATAGGCCGCAAACCGGGGGCAGGAGATAAGCGACGCCTGGTACTGCCTTTTCCGGAAGTTTCCGGACAGCACGCCGAGATTCGCTGCACACCGGATGGCTGGACGCTAATTGACAACGGTTCGACCAACGGCACATCCCTCAACGGCACTCGCCTGACGCCCGGCAAGGAATATGTCCTGCACAGCGGCGACAAAGTCAAAATCGCGCAGTACGACCTGCTCGTCAGTCCCCCTTTCAACGCGGCCCGCGAGATGGACGAGGACAGAGACGAACAGGACAAGACGCAATTCCGCATCCATTTAATTAACGCCACAATTCTTGTCGGTGACATTGTCGACTTCAGCGGTCTCATGGAAACTTACGCTTCCGAGCCGGATCTTGTTATGCGGGCGCAAAAAATGGTTTTTGATGCTCTCAACGAAGAGATTCACAGGCATTACGGCCAGCTCGAGAAAATTGCCGGCGACGCCATCATGGCTTACTGGAGCGGCGACGATTCGAAAGAAGGAGCCGCTTTGCAAGCGTATCAAGCTTGTTTGACGGCATTGCAGATGCGAACCATCACCGCACGCCTGGCAAAAGATACTAATTTCTGGCCCTTCAAAAAGCACCCGCTGGTCGTCGACATCGCGCTGGCGACCGGGCCGGTCGCCGCCGGAACACTCGGACAGTCAGGCGCAGGACAAGCAATCACTGGCGACACAGCTAATATAGTATTCCGGCTGGAAAAGCTGATCACAAGCGATCATGCCGGCGAAATCTGGGTGGACGGCGTAACCCACGATCTGGCACGCGAACGCTTCCAGTTCAATTATGTCAATCAATTCTCGGTCAAAGGCAGACAAAAGCCGGTGGAAGTCTACCAGCTGATCAATACGGTATAAACTGGTCGTGACCGCCAACGAAAGTCTCGAAAAGGCTGTAGGACGGCTTCTTGTCGGGCGTTTACCCGGCAAGGTCCTGGATCAGGAGTTCGAAACACTCCTCCAAGATGGCACCGCTGGTGGTATCTGCATTTTCAAAGACAACGTGCAAAGTCTAAATCAGTTGGCAGAACTGGTTGAAAGTATTTCAAACAAATCCATATTCAATCCGATCATCTGCGTCGATCAAGAAGGTGGAGCCGTCCAGCGTTTTGACGAAGTACTTTCTCCTTTGCCGTCGCTTATGGCGCTTGCCGCTACTGATAGTGAGCAGTACGCTGAAACGGCTGCCGTCGTCAACGGAAAACAGCTCAGAGCACTCGGCATAAATTGTGTTTTGTCTCCTGTTGTAGATGTTGCCAGCAATCCCCTGAACCCGATCATCGGCACTCGCGCATTTTCATCCGATCCACAAAAGGTCACGAGATTTGCCAAAGCCATGCTGGAAGCATTCATGCAAGAAGGCGTCGTACCGGTTATAAAGCACTATCCTGGGCATGGCGACACGGGTCAGGACTCGCATTCGGAACTGGCGGTCATTGAGCGATCTAAGCAATCAATACAAGAATTGGAATTGAAACCATTTAAAGATTGCGCACAGTTGGCACCGGCTCTGCTTGCCGGTCATGTTTGGCTGAAAGCGTATGAAGACCAAGCCTTACCGGCGACGCTTTCTTCCAAGCTATTGCAAGAAGTGCTTAGAAAAGAGCTGGGATTCGACGGGCTCATCTTCACTGACGACATGATGATGAAGGCAATCACCAATAAGTACGGACTGGAAGAATCGGCACTCCTGGCTGTCGAAGCCGGTTGCGATGTTCTGCTTCTGTGTTCGTCGGCGAAAGAATTGGAAAGGGCGCACGCCCACATTGTCGATGCCGTGCGCACCGGGCGTTTGAAAGAAGAAAGAATTGCCGATGCCAATAGACGCATCGAAAAACTCTTCGCCAGAGAGCAAAAACCGACGAGCGACTACAGGTCGCGGCTGACGCAGTTGCAGAGCTGGCTGGATGACGACAACGCCCGCATCTCCTCGATTTACCAAAATGCAATCACGCTTCTTCAAGGTGAATTTCAAAACATCGGCGAAGAACAAATAACGGTGGTGGCTCCCAGCCATCCCCGCTATCCGCTTGCTCTGGCGCACTTTCTTCAAGAACAGCTCAAGTTCAATGGCATGAGAGCGTCGATTGAAGAGATTCGCTATTCCGTCAACCCGGACCGTACTGAAATCGATCAGGTGGCATCTCAAATAAAAAATAGCAGAGTCGTCCTGGTCACATTCCGCGCCGGACTGAACAAAGGGCAGATGGAAATGGCAAAGTGCCTCGAGAATAACGCATCCCAATTGATCGGCATTGCCGCGGACATTCCCTACGATTGCCAGGCGGTCTCCAGACAAACGACCTATATGTGTACCTTCGATCCATCGGACAAAGCAATGGAAGAACTTGCAGTTATGCTCGTGCGACGAATCGGAGCTAAGGGTAAATGTCCTGTGGCCCTTGATACAAGTATCGCTAAGGGCTGAGAATCGTTTTGAACAAGAAAGTTACCGCTTGAGCCGCGGCCAGCAATGCTAAGCTGCCCAGAACGGAAAAGAACACGATTGCGCCGATGATGCGGCGAATCCAGACTTTCTTCTTCTCCTCCATGGTCAAAGGTGGCTTGACCTTTTCAGCATTGGCAGAAGGAGTTTCAGCCAGATGCGACGAAGTCGGCTCTTCGCTCAATTCGATCGCTTTGTGCTCTTCCTGGCTTTCATTCATGATCTCATTCTACTTGATGAGAGTTCTCAGCCAGTCGGCTTTAGCCTGTATGAGTTTGGCATACTCAGGCTGATTGACACTCTTGAGTTCGCCGGCATACTGTTCCAAAATTTTCACCCGCAAGGGTGTGGCAGCCTCGGGATCCGGCAAATTCCAGGCTCTGTCGATGGCGTCCTGCAATTGCTTTTTCATCTCCGCCTTCTCGAGGCGCACTCTTTGACCGTGCACAGGCAGCAGCCACTCGAATTCCCGCCCCAAGAGTTTTTCCATAGACATTGTCTGTTCTTCGTATGAATACCAAGTCCAGAGCGGATTCCAAATTTCTATGCGCGACTCCTTGCGGTCATAGTAAAGCGAATCGCCGGAGAACAAATACTTGTTTTTATAGAGCATCATCATATGCCCTTCGGTATGGCCAGGCGATGGAATGATAAAGAAGTCCGGACGGTACTCGTAGCCCTCAGTCTCGCTCAGGACTATTTCAGCATGAGGTTGAGCCTCAACTTCATGCCTGTGGATTATTCGTTGAGCCTTGAAATGAGCTGCGAACTTCTCGCTCTCTCCTGCATCGTCTCGATGGGAAATGAAGATATAGCTTACTCCACCCATACTCTCAAGTTTCTTTACCAGTTGCGCCTGGAATTTCGGCGTGTTGAACAACCAGTTTCCGCCCTTGTGCTGAACGAAATAACTGTTGCCGCCTGAAGTCTTTGGCGAGTTGAAACCGCAGAAATAGACTTCATTGTCGATGGGGAGGGGAAAGTCCTGCATCGCATCTTCGAGCCCGGCTTTATTGGTTGTACCAATCGAACCATAGGGACAACAGAGCACTGCATGCAGTGCCTGGCGCCTTTCCTTATCATCTGCGGGTTGCTTGCCTACAACTGCATAATCTTGCCAGTAGATGAAGTTGTCCGGCGCCAGTTGCCGGCAAATATCCATATTCTGGCATGTCGAATCGACGAAGAATTCTCCATCGACATTGCCATCGAGTTTTTTACCAATATCTGCCATAAGACTATCTCCGAGAATTCACTCTCCGCTCAACGATTCGACTAAACAATTTCTATCCGTTCGCAGCCCTGCGCAGGCGATCGAGAATACCCATCCATTCCGGCAATTCAGGCGGCTCTTCGACAACAATATAGTCGGCGCCGGAAGTGTCCAGCTCTCGCATGAATGCATACAATTGCCGCGCGCATTGAGCAGGATCTTCGGACAGCTGCTTCCAAGTAATGACTGATTTCGAAGCAATGGGATCAGAAAATGCCATCACGGAAATCTTCATCATCAGGCTTTCCGACGTGGCTATAGCGCGAGGCAGATTGTGATGAGCAAACAATTTCAAACCGGTGGCAGGAGCATAGTGGCTGGAGAGAGTGCCTGGTGCTCGCGGCAGGACATTGCTTGCGTGATCAGCTGGCGAGCCGCTCTTGGCTTTTTTCGATGGTTTGGCCTTAGCGGCGGATTGCTTTTCTTCTTTCGCCTCCTGCAGAGTCTTCTCGATTTCTTGCAGCGTGATCATTCCCGGTCTGAGGATGCGCGGCTTCTCACTCGAGAGATCGACAATCGTCGATTCGATGCCGACCGAACAGCTGCCTCCGTCCAGTACTTTAGCAACCAGGTCGCCCAGTTCGGACTTCACGTGCTCAGCCGTTGTGGGGCTGATTCTGCCATGTCGATTTGCCGACGGAGCAGCAATGCCCGAATTGAATTCTTTCAAAAGAGCCAGTGCCAGAGGGTGAGAAGGAATTCTCAGCCCGACCGTGTCTTGACCACCACTGACCTCAGAAGGAACTTTCGCCGACTTCTTCAGAATAAGTGTCATCGGTCCGGGCCAGAATTTCTTTGCCAGAGCCATAGCCTCAGGCGGGACATTGTCCGCCCAATCTTTCAATTGCTCGACGCAGGACAGATGAACTATGACAGGATGATTGCCGGGACGTCCCTTGACGCGATAGAGCCTCGCCAGTGCTTCCAGATTGGTAGCATCGCAACCTAGACCATAGACTGTCTCAGTCGGAAACGCGACAAGTTGCCCCGCCTTCAAAAGAGTGGCAGCGGACTTAATTTCCTCGGCATCTATTGCCGTCTTAACGGGGGCCTGGTCTTGCATAAGGCTCATTATTATAACCTTTTATGGGGATAGGGTCAGCTGCTCAAGCCGGTTTGCAGGCTGTTTATCCCCTCTTACGAACGGGCAAGTACCGATAGTAGAAGTAGATTCGGATGTCCGACTCCGTACGGTTTTACTTTACAAAACGAAGTTATGAGGTTAAACCCGTGACTGGTGCATCGCAACAGAGAGCAGAGCAATCGCAGACAGCCTGGCTTCGCTCTCAAGACGGCATCTGCGTGAAGTCGTCACTGAACGACATTAAAGTATTCGCCTATGGCGCATACGACAGCCTTGACCAGGACGGCGACGGCTTTGTAACTCAAGCGGAGTTGTCCAGCGCCTTTACCGACTCGACAACCGGTTGGCGGGAAAAGTCATTTTTGCTCTTCCTCATACGTCGCATCGAAGATATAGCCGACGCCTACGAAGAGGAATGGGCTGAGAATATGCGAGGTATTTCTCGAGTCGATTTACAAGAATACTTCGATCAGATAGAAGTGCACGAAGACGGAACCTGCGAAGCGGCTCCTCGAGCCGAAGCGTGGAAAAAAATGCCGGTGCCCTCCGGCGGCATCAATTTGAGCCAGACCTTTCAGGACATCCACGAGTTCGCTCTGAAAACTTTCGATACGATCGACCAGGATGGTGACGGATTTCTCAGTCGTCAGGAATTGCAGAATGCGGCCACTAATGAGTTGACGGGATGGCGCGAAAAATCCTTTCTCATTTTTCTGCAACGCAACATCGAGGAAATTTCCAAGGCGTATGAAGAGAGCTGGGCGCCAGAGAATTCCGGCATATCGAGAATGGACTTACAAGAATATTTCCGACTCTTGCGAATCTAGCCTGCTAGTTTGTCGGCAGCTTTTTGAGCATCAGCAGCTCATACTCATTAAAGCCTGACTTTCCATAGAGAGCGCGGCCGCCTTTATTGTTGGCCAGAACGTTGGCGGAAAGATACATGGCATTCTTCGATATGGCATATTTTTCCGCGCTCTTTACCAGCGCCTCTCCAATGCCGCCTTTTCTGTATTCCTTCAAGATGACAATATCGGACAGATAGGCGAGTTCGATCGGTTCATTCAAATCAGCGTCGAGTTTCTCACTGAGCAGAACACTCAAGAAACCGACCGCCTTACCGTCGACTTCGGCTACGAAAATTTCGGCAGACCCTTCCTTCTTGCGTTGCAAAAGAGCTTGAATGTAGCGCTCTGCAATTTCTTCGCCGGGAAGACGATGGCTGACCAATTCTCTTTCGAATTCTTGCAGCTCCACAAAACAATTTTTGAGTGCAGCCAAATCATCAGTGACGAATTCACGGATCACATGATTGATTTGCGAGGCTGTCGTTGATTTAGACTCAGACATAGCTTTAGAACTAATTCTCCCTTTCTACTTTCCCTGAAATCATTTGATTGCCGGAACGGCGGCGGTGCAAAGAATGCCTCTGAGAGCCCACGGATTGGCGGACTGAATATCTACATCGACAAGTTTTCCTTTCAGAGACTTGTCGCCTTCGAAATTAACTACCTTGTTGGTGCGCGTCCTTCCGGTCAGGCGAGTGGCATCACGCTGACTCTCGCCCTCGACAAGAACTTCTTCACGCCGGCCGACATAGCGCTTATTGATTTTGTGCGACACATCACCAACAACCGAGTTGAGAAAACGCAAACGTTCATACTTCTCATGCTCGGAAATTTGATCGCCCCAGGAAGCCGAATGAGTATGCGGTCTGGGTGAATATGCTGCCGTATTGCAGGAGTCGAACTGTATCTCCTCGACAAGATTGACAGTGTCCATGAACTCTTGCTCCGTCTCGCCGGGAAAACCGACAATTAGATCGCTTGTTATTGCCGCCTCAGGCATTTTCGTGCGGATCTTCTCGATTAGCCGCTTGTAGAAATCGACTTGATATCCACGCGCCATCCTGCGCAAAGTTCTATCGCTGCCGGCTTGAATCGGAATATGGAAGTACTCGCATGCACTTTCCACTTCCTGCACCGCATCGATAATTCCATCCTGAAGATCACGCGGATGTCCTGTCAGAAAGCGAATCCTCTTCAGGTCTTTGTATTTATCCAAGCGGCGAATCAAATCGCCCAAATGAATTTTCGGATCGAGATCGTGACCATATGCGGTGACATTTTGACCCAGAAGAGTGACTTCGAGATAACCGGCGGCGGTCAGCTCTTCGATTTCTTTCTCAATCGCCTCGGCGGTTCTGCTCTTCTCGCGTCCACGCACGTAAGGCACGATGCAATAAGTGCAATTGTAGTCGCAACCATAGATCACAGACACCCAGGCAGAAAAATCGCTCTGCCTTATGACTGGCAATTCCGGCAAATCTTCAGGCAGCTCCTGAACAATTTCAACGACACTGGTCTTCTCGTTTAGCGCTTTCAATACCAGGTCGGGCAGTCGATTCAGGTTGTGCGTCCCAAAGACGACATCGATATAAGGCATGCGAGTGAGAATCGATGAACCTTTCTCCTGAGCGACGCAACCACCCACGGCAATCATCAATTCCGGACGTTTTCTTTTCTGTTTGCCCCAGGCGCCCAGATAGCTAAATACCTTATCCTCAGCACCTTCTCTAATGGCACATGTATTAAGAATGAGCAGATCTGCTTGTTTGGAATCGAGAGTCTGTTCGTAGCCGATTTCACTCAGCAAACCCAGCATATTTTCGGAATCGGCTTTATTCATTTGGCAACCGAAAGTCTCCACGAACACTCGTCGTGAAACTTTCTCATCCAAAATCGAATTACCAGCCATGCAAGCCTCATTCACTCGCAAATCCACTTTGCGAGCGGATGGACCATTATATGGCAGTCCACCAAAATACGCTATTTAATGGCTTGCAGCTTGGCTTTAGCCTGCAACATGGCGCAATGAATCAGAAAGCTTTCAGAATTGGGTCAAAGCCGCGGCAGTCTTGACCTGATAGGCATATCCAACGTTCTGTCCTTGATTATCTTCTATCTGGGCGTAGAAGCGAGAGAAAGAAGAACGCACCCATTCCATACGCTCAGAATGAGTCTGAGGGGGAATGATCTCGCGCGCATCGGTTTTGAAAAAGAGGGCAGGCTGCCCGTCTCTGTCCGACTTAATGATTAAGCCTGTGTCAACCATAAACATCACCTTAGCCGTGAAAGTAGGCGCGCAAAAATCCGCCGAAGGCGACTGGGCCTGGGGCAAAGAGAATTCCGGCACCAATAGTGAAAGTTGTCTAATTCTATCCCATAAAAAACCGAGCGGCCGCTTGACAAATGCGGTTTTTAACTAGCTGCCCATCAAACAGGGTCTGAAATTGACTAATTGGTCACCATGGCGGGAATAAAGAAGGAGGTTTCTTCGATCTGTCGGCCGCGTATGTCTCTTGCTCTGTCTCCAAACCTGGAGCACAGACGCTGCCAACCGTGCATAAGGCAACCGCCACAACTAATTTGAAGCCGTGGTTTCGAGGACCCGATGACGAATAGCCAGGCA
>JAIETE010000320.1 GCA_019745505.1 Candidatus Obscuribacterales bacterium
TACACGCTGCAGCTCCAGTTTCCGCGCCTGTGCAAGCCTCTGTGCCGATGCCCGCAGCGGCACAGGCTCAGCCGCCTGCTACGCCGCCCAGAGCAGAACTACCAGCCACACCTGCGCCACCCGCACCGCAAGCTCCCCTTGCGGAGAGCAAGTCTTTCTGGACGGCTCCGTCACAACCAGCGGCAGCACCTTTTGCTCAACCCGGGTCCGGGACCGCCTCTGGTTCTGGTTCAACTCCTTCATCCGAATTCAAGAATCCCTTCGCTTCAAGCTCGGCGCCCTCGTCGCCAAGTTTGCCCCTTCAACCTGAACAGCCAAAGCAAGTTTTGGCAACGCCTCCTCTTGAAGTTGAGGAGACCCCAGCACAATCGAGCGCTCCTGAAGTCGATGCGAAATCGACTGCAAAGGTCGATGAAGAAGTCTCTTTGCCGCCCGAGAAGGACATTCTCGAACTTGTAAAAGAGGCCGAGGAAGACGAGGATGACGAGCCGGATTTCAAAATGGAATTCGATCTCGAATTGCCACAGGCATTCAACAAACCAGTCGAGCAGCTCAGGCGAGAGGAAGAGGAGCGGCAAGAGAAGGCGGAGCCGATTGAAGAACCGCTGATCGCTCCTGCGGCCGAAGCTCAGTCGGAAAAAACGATTCAAAAACCGGTCGGCGTACCGATCTCGATGCCAATCTCTTTGCCTGCCGAAACTGGTAAACCTGGACAGGTAGCAGGCTTCGGCAAGGGTACAAAGATTTCCCTGAAAGCGGACTATGCTCCCAGCGATACGGGACGTTTGTTCGCAATCACGCCTTCCGAAGCACTGACACTTCTGGCTGAAGACCAAGCAGAGTCGGCTGACGAGAAAAAGGAGACTGCACCTTCCAAAGGCAAGAAGGGCAAGAGCAAAGCTTCTCAGTCTCAAAACAAACTTACGAAACAACCAGCCAAAGGCAAGAAGGGACAGGCAGGCAAATCACAAACTGGCTTGCAGAGCATAAAAGAAGCAGAGGCTATGCCGAGCTGGATGCCTCAAAAAAATCAAAGTCATCCCGCCGCCATGTTCGGCAAGAAGGGAGCAAGCACGGTTCCTGACTTCATCGAAGATCTGGTTCCTTCCACACAGGCGATTGCAGACCTGAATATCCCAGACGTGAAGCAGTCCGGGGCTGTAGGAAAAGCCAGCAATACACAATCTAAAATGGCTTCAATCAAGCAGCGGGCCGTGTCGATATCGGTGAGCAATCTCTTGCCGGTTCCTCTGGAAATTGCCGAAGCACAGGCTGAACTGGCTTATATTGTGGAACATCGCGGTACGCCGGCGACACCGCCTGTCACTTATACGCCACCACCGCCGCTGCCGCAACCCCAAGCAGATGCCACTATAGTTGAGTTGTTCACCATGGCCGGTTTCTTCTCGAAACGAGATATCGCCGCTGCCCTCGACAAGGCGCTGGAAGATGCTTCTATGGCACCGGATCTTTTGTTGGCGCTCGGACTTGTCACCGACGAAACTCTGGATGTGGTTGTGCGTTGCCAGGGACTGACTCGCAGTCGCTATCTGACCAACGAACAAGCAATTTATGTTCTCGGGGCGGTGCGAAGCGGCCGTTTATCGTTCGAGGAAGCCTTGGTCGAAATCGGCAAATAAGCCTAGCCTTTCGAAGACTTCAACGAGTCGAGCTCATCGGCAAATGTAATGCCGTTGCCGCCATGTTGCATACGCACCATCACTGCTTCGGCCGCGCAACCGAATACATCTTCGACTGACGGTCCCTGTCCAAAACCGCTGTCGACTAGTGGACGGCCGGAAAAACACGAAACACCGATACTGACGCTGACCAGATAGCTGCGCCCTTTGATGACCACCTCATAATTTTCGAGGCGTGTCCGAATGCGCTCGGCAGCTACTTCGGCTCCAGAGCGCGGAGTTTCAGGAAGTATTATGCCGAATGCATCTTCTCTGCATCGACCAATCAGATCGATGTCTCGAATCGAGGTAAGCATAACTGCAGCCCCGGCAGCGACTATGTTGTCGTGCACTTCCATGCCCCTGGATTTGCCGATTTCTTGCAGCCCATCGATTGCAACAACCAGAAGCGAAAGGGCTCGATCGTATCGATTAGCTCTCTTCAATTCGTAATTGAGTCGCTTATAAAAGGTCCGGAAATTATAGGTTGGAGCGACCAGATCCATGAGAACGCGTCGTTCGACTTCGTCTATCGACATATGGCTATCTTCGGCTTCCGCATCCGCATGAAGCTTGGTTTGCTCTTTAGGTATCTCAAAAATCGGTATTTCGCCGGTAGTCCAGGGAAACTGATTGTTCTTGCTGCGCAATTCCGCGATGCGACGATAAAACTCCGCTTCTTTTGCTTTCTTATCGTCTGTCACGGTATTCCCCCAGTGCAACCGCCGATTTTATACCCGGGCACAGCTCGGATATATAATGATGAGCCTAAAGTTTACTGTGAATCTTTGAGGTTCTTATGACGCAGCCCCCTACGGCAACAAATGTTGGTTCAAAAGAGGCGCGGGGGACAAATATCGACGCAGTCATACGAACAGTGGAGACCGGCGACTTCAGCAAAGCGGTTGAAACCTGGAAGACAGCTTTCGGTTTTACGGATGAGGAAAGGTGGAAACGCTTCGCCTTCGAGGTCAGCGATTTTGCTGTCGGTGCATTCGTTGATGATTATCCTCATGCGCTCGCCACTGTG
The DNA here is from genome assembly GCA_019745505.1 of Candidatus Obscuribacterales bacterium. GTDB lineage: Bacteria > Cyanobacteriota > Vampirovibrionia > Obscuribacterales > Obscuribacteraceae > QKMZ01. The sequence goes on from JAIETE010000320.1 coordinate 2,710, forward strand.
ATTATGTTCGACGCGAATTTTAACGGGCGTGTTCTCAAATGCGGCGGCATTGCCGGCGTTGCGTGCAGCCCGCCTATGCGCAAGAGAGGTCTGGTTAGAGCGGTTCTGAAGGAAGTGCTGAGCAGGTTGAATGATAACGAAGTTGAATTATCCGGACTTTGGCCTTTTTCATATCCTTTCTACGAGAGAATGGGTTATGCAGTCACGGATTTGCAGTACGAAGTTTTACAGAAAATCGATTCTATTCCTTCGGTTGGCGATAGCAGCAAATTCAAGCCCGTAAAACTGGATGATTACGAGCTTTTGATGCCTGTGCACAAGCGCTGGATGAAGATGTCCAACTTCAGTCTGGAGCGAAATACATCGCGCTGGCATCGGCAATTGACCAGACCTGAAAGGCAGTTTGTCCTCTATCTTCACGAGGACGGTTATATGATCTGGAATCTTCAAGATCCAAAAGAGCGCACATTGGAAGTTGTTGAATGGGCCTATCTGACCGAGCAAGCTTTTCACGACGGGCTTGCCCTGATTAAGAACTGCGGGCAACTCGCCTTTGACAGTGCGAAATGGAATATGCCCGAACTCGAGCCATTCTTGAAGCTTGGCGTGTCTTATCCGCCCGCTAAAGTGACGGTAAAACACGCGATGATGTCGCGCGTCGTCAACACTGACGCTTTCTTTGCAAATTCCGGATTGAAGGAATTGTCACAGGAGATCTGTGACCCGATGGGAATCAGCGGACCGGTCAACGGAAATGGTGCAAAAATCGGTCCTGGAGAAATTCTCCAGATCGTGACCGGTATGCTGAAACCTCCTGATGGTGAAGTATCAGCCCTCTACAAAGCCGCGGGCGGCTTTGTCAATTTTTCAGTAGAGCAATATTGAGTCGGCACTGCATATAGTGCCGGTCTCAAGCGCCCTAAAGTCGATCAAAGGTTGACACCATTTCAGGCGCGTTTGCGAGTTCTACCGGTTTTTGATGAGAGTCGTTTTTCTACCTGAACCAAAATAGTGGACACTGGTATATCTAATGCCAGAGCCAGACGACTGAGATTCTTTACGGAAATGTTTCGCGCCCCGCGCTCTACGTCACTTATATAAGAGCGATGAAAACGGCTTGATTCCGCCAGATCACTTTGGGACATATGCAATCGCGCTCTGCGCTCCTGCAGCACAACACCGAGTTCGGAAATTAGTCTTTCGTGTAAATTCAAATCTTTTGCCATAGCGATCGTCGACGACGCTGCGGTTCGCAGAATCGTCACCCCCTTGCTAACAAGATACCCCCTATTCAGGTAATTACGAAATCACCCCATGGGGGGACTGGATTGCATTTAAAGACGACGAATCGCCGCGCAAGCGCATGGAGTATATGTTTCCAAAAGTAATTTTTTTTGGCAAACGGAAAAATTTAAGTCTAATTTGGGTGTCAAAAGTCTTTCCGCTTCCCCGCTGCAGGTTCGCTGCTGTATTCCAAGATCCGCTAAATTACAAGGATTGCACAGCGAGCGCGACAGCAGAGGCAACGCCATTCAACAATCTGCCTGTCGCAGATAAGTCGCAGAATTCGGTCAGACAACGCCAATATTTATGCGGTTATGCGCGCAATAAGGTGCTCGGGAAAAATGCTTCCGACTCTTCATAACCGTGCTGGACTTTTACATACTTCTCGGCGAAATCAGACATTGCTTTGGCATCTTTTTCTTTGCCCATTTTCTTCAAGAGGGAGGCAAAGCTTTCAAGGCAGGTGCCCAAGCGGGGCATATTTCTTCTCTGGCGGAAACCTTCAATCGCCAGCTTGTATTGCGCCTCGGCTTCGGGATTTTTATCTTGAGCCTGATACAGCAAGGCCAACTCGAATCGAAACTCCTCAGCGGGTCCGAGGGGAGAATCAATAGTCTTCAACGCTTTGTTGACGACAGTCTCAGCTTCAGCAAACTTTCCTTGATGGCGCAGGGCGGTCGAATACTTATGCATGGTGATGAACACACAGCGGTGGTCGCCGCTCAATGTCTTGTCGAAAATATCCAGAGCGCGTTTGTATTGAGATTCGGCTTCTTCCCATTTGCCTTCCTTGGCTGCACAGTCGCCAAGGTGCTCGACAACCGAACCCAGATAGAAGTGTCCGGCGTAAAAATTCTTTTCGAGCAGGGCTGCTGCTCTCTTAAATTGCTCTAGTGCCGGTTCAACCCTTCCCATATCCAGATACAAAGCGCCGAGCTCGTCAAGAAGCTGGCTTACGGAATGGTCGTCCTCGCCCACGGCAGCAATCCTTTTATCTATGGACTGCTTGTAAAGTGATTCGGCTTCAATTCTCTCTTTGTGCGGAAGACACTCTTTTGCCTTGGCCCAAAGGGTGTTTGATTCGTTGAGAGCGGCTAAATTCTTTGCTGTCAGCTTTTCTGTCATTTTCCCAATTTCTGAAATGTGTCCGGAACCAAAGTATCATACACACGAACGAGAAATACTTCCCTTGCCTCTTCGTAACCTGGGCTTCGGGATATACATTTGCACAATGAAAACTTCCAAACCAGACGCGAAATATTTGATTGAAAAATTCGGACTGAAACCCCTTCCCCTGGAGGGCGGCTATTTCCGAGAGACATATAGATCTGACAAGAAATTGTCTGAAAACGTCGACGGTGGCGGGAAATCGGTATCGACCTGCATATATTTCTTGCTCAGCGATGAAACATTCTCAGCCTTCCACAGGCTTTCTTCCGACGAAATCTGGCATTTCTATGCGGGGGATCCGGTCGAGCTGCAAATACTGGATTCGACCGGCGAGCTGAAAGTCTACTGCTTGAGCTCCAGTCTCAGTGAGGATTCTGCACCACAGGTAGTGGTCAAAGCCGGGCAATGGCAGGCCGCTGCCCTGGCCGAGGGAGGAAAATTCGCTTTACTGGGATGCACGGTCGCACCGGCTTTCGATTTTTCGGACTATGAGCACGGCATACGTGCAAACCTGTTAAGGTCCTTTCCTCAGCACAGTGAGGCAATCTTGAGGCTCACTCGAGAAGAATGATCTAAGGACTCATTGATCAGGCTTTCGGTCAAAAACACGCACAAGGAGAAGCATGTGCCCACTTCCAAAATCGATCAGGAATTCAGCGCACTTTCGGACGAGCAGAATCGAACCGTAGAGAAGACGGTGCAACTCGTCAAAGAAAAACTTGGCGAGGACACAAGCGGGCACGACTACTACCACATCATGAGAGTAAGAGCTCTGGCTGTGCGCCTTGCCGGGCAAGAGGGGGCCGATGTTTTTGTCGTCGAATTAGCCGCTCTTTTGCATGATATTGCCGATTGGAAATTCCATGGCGGCGACTTGAATGAAGGACCGCGTGTAGCTTCCGAGTGGCTCGAGTCGATTGGTGAGAAGCCCGAGACTATCGAAAAGGTCGCTGCCATCATCAAAGAAGTGTCGTATAAGGGCGCCGGAGTGAAGACCACGCCTCAGTCAATCGAAGGAAAGGTAGTTCAAGATGCCGACCGTCTGGATGCGCTTGGAGCTATAGGAATTGCGCGCACCTTTGCTTACGGCGGCAAATTCGAGCGCCCTCTGTATGACCCGGAACAGCCGCCGGTCATGCATCAAACTTTTGAAGAGTACAAAAACGCCAAGGGAACCACTCTCAATCACTTCTATGAAAAGATACTCTTGCTCAAAGATCGGCTCAATACTGATTCTGCCCGTTCACTTGCCGATGAACGCCATAAGTATGTAGCGGACTTTGTAGAAAGATTTCTGCTGGAGTGGGAAGGCAAAATCTAAAAGAGTGATGAGATATAATTCACCCTCGTTGCGCGCGGAGAACATTAACAGATGACAGATACGAGCGAAAGCGATCTCAGAAATATGATTTTGGGCAATGTCAAAGATCGCAATGCCAGCGAAGAAACCAGGCAATGGCTATCGGTTCTTGATTCAAGCGCTTTGCAAGCAGACCAAACACTGCACCTGCAAGCAGCTCCGGAAGCGGAGAATCTCAATACGAGTGCATACGTAGACCTGCTTTTCGACTATCTGAGCCGTTATGTAGCCGAGTTCAACAAGAATCCCATTCACGAATCACTGAAAGTTCATTGCGAGCGTCCGAAAGGCGAATTCGAATTCAAGGATTTCAGTCGTTTTTCCCACAACGTCAAATACTTCCAGGGGCACGTTTCGACACGCGAATGGGCGGTAGTCGTCCAAGCCTATATGGGCAAAATCCTGATTTTTATCGTTCCGACAGACATTCTTATCGGATTTCGACCAGGGGATCCAAATCGCAAGCCTTATATGGAAATCGTCGAGTCGACCGAAGACGGGCGCACGAGTCGCAGTTTGGTTGGGCGAGGTTTGTCCAGCGCCAATATCGGGCAACTGGCAAAGCGCATTTTCGGACAGGTGATCAAAGTCGCTCGAAAAGAGGCTAGCGATACCGAAGAATTCCAAATTGCAACGCATGCTGAGGAAACTGTTGATCCAGATCGCTCCTACGACGCCGATGAGTCAAAATGGCTTTTGTCGGAGGCTGATTTCTTGGAGATGCGCCGCGGAAAAGTTCCTGGAGCCGCCGCTCAGCTGGCACCCGGCGCTAAGCCAGGGATTCCCGAACAGTTTCGCCAGAATAATCAACGAGTCGCCGGACTCTGCATGCAAATCGTCGGCGATGTGGACAAGGAATTGTCCTTTCTGGAGCAACTCGGTATTGCCGCCATGAAAGGCGACAACATGAAAGAGATCAATTACGCAATGAAACGCTCGAATGTGTTGAAGGGCTTGAAGGAAAAAATTCTAGACTTTGCCTCAGACTGGGATAATTGCCTGAATGGAGAGCGATGAGCTCATCTAGTGCAAGCAAAGAGAAGACCGACGACCGCGATCGTCCGCTGCGTGAAGACGTTCGTCTCCTGGGCAGTTTGCTCGGCGACACGATCAGGCGCTTTGAAGGAGATGCTCTCTTCGATGTGGTCGAGCGCTTCCGGCTGCTTTCCAAATCGATACACAATAATCCGAATGATGGCGAACTGAAAACGCAATTGGCGGATCTGGTGGAGAGCCTGGACGCGCAAACAGCCGGAAAGGTGATAAAGGCTTTTCTCACATATTTCGATCTCATCAATATTGCCGAGCAAAATCATCGAGTGCGTCGGCGTACTCAAAGAGAGCACGAAACAAACGACCGTCCCGAGCCGGATTCGCTCACCAGTGTTTTTCACAAACTGGAGAACAGCCAGGATGGAAAAGAGCGGCTGAAAAATGTCATATCGCAATTGGACGTGCAGGTTGTTTTTACAGCACATCCGACCGAAATCACCCGGCGCACTGTTCTAATCAAACAGCTCGAGCTGGCGCGCCTCTTGAAACGACGCGACCATCCACCGCTTTCTCGGCGTGAAACCAAAGCAGTAACCGATGATTTGCTAAAGGTGATCGAATCGCTCTGGATGACGGATCATGTGATCTATTTCAAACCCCAGGTGATGGACGAAGTTCGCTATGGACTTTATCACTTTGAGAACGTCGTAATCAGAGCGATTCTTGATGTTCATCACGATCTCGTCACCGAATTGGGCAAGCTGAATGGAGCTAATGACTGGGATCCCGTTGGTAGTCGCCGCTTCATAACATTTGGCTCCTGGATTGGCGGAGACCGAGACGGCAATCCTTTCGTGACGCCCGACGTGACTGTAAAGACGCTCAATTACCAGCGTTCGTTGGTGTTGAAGCATTACATGAAAGAGATGGAAACACTCTTCAACGATTTGAGTCATTCGCACCACTGGTTGAAAATGAGCGATGAATTCTATGCGTCGTTAGAGCGAGACCGACTTGCATTTCCGGAATTGGACGAGCGCTATCGGGATCGATATCGCCTTGAGGAAGTGCGGCAGAAACTGCTTTTCATGCAGGAGAAATTACGGCGTGCTCTGAATGCACCGGACGAAGCGCAAGCTTATCAAAACCATCTCGAATTTCGCAAAGAGCTTGAAATGATATACAAAGCTCTCGAATCAGACGGCTGCATTGCCAGTCTGACGAGCTTGAGAAAGATGCTCTATGCCGTTGATATTTTTGGTTTCCATCTGGCCAAACTGGATGTTCGCCAGCACAGCGAACGACATCTGGATGCTATCGATGAAATGAGCAAAGCGCTCAAATTGATCGAGGGGGGCTATCGCAGTCTGAAGGAGGACGAAAAGGTAGCTTTCCTGGACAAGGAAATCGAGAATCCTCGACCTCTGATTCCTGCGCACCCACAATTTTCCGCAGACACCAATCAGACAATCGAAGTCTTTCGAACGATGACCGCCTTGCAGGAAAAATTCGGCATTCCAGCAATCGATACATATATAGTCAGCATGACTCAAAGCAAGAGTGATTTGCTCGCCATCCTGCTTTTCGCTAAAGAAGCAGGGCTCTACAGCACCGGGAAAAGCGAGCGAACTATAAGCGTAGTGCCGCTTTTTGAAACAATTGAAGATTTGCAGAATGCGCCGAGACTTTTCGAGTCTCTATTGCAGGTAGGTGCTTACAAGAACTACATCAAGCATAGGGGCAACATTCAAGAAGTGATGATCGGCTACAGCGATTCGGGTAAGAACGGCGGCATCACTGCGGCAAACTGGGAATTGTACAAAGCTCAAAGAGCCCTCGTTAAATTCGGTCGCAAGGAAGGAATACAGTTGCGCCTATTCCATGGACGAGGCGGCACTATCGGCCGCGGCGGCGGACCAACCCACAGAGCGATTCTGGCACAGCCGGAAGGTACAGTCGACCATCGCATCAAAATCACCGAGCAAGGTGAGGTAATCGCGGCGAAATATGCCATGAATGATATTGCCGTCAGAAATTTCGACCGGCTGGCTGCAGCCGTAATCGAAGCCAGTCTGGGCAGTTTCGACGAGCAGTCGGAACTCGCCTACAAAGAGAGAATGCCGCTTCTCGAATCGCTTTCTGCCAGATCTTTTGCTGTCTACAGAAAACTCGTATACGGCTCGAAAAATTTCATCGAATTCTTCAATCAAACCACTCCATTGCCTGAAATTGGGGAATTGAGAATGGGTTCGCGTCCGGCAAGACGAAAATCCGGCAGCCAATCCATCGACGATTTGCGAGCCATTCCCTGGGTTTTTGCCTGGACTCAAAGCCGCTTTATGTTGCCTGGATGGTATGGATTCGGTTCTGCATTTCAGCAAGTGACTGAGGGCGATCCGTCGGCTCTGGAGACTATGCGTACAATGTATTCGGATTGGCCATTCTTCGAAGGTTTGGTCAAGAAGATAGAAACAGCCTTGTCCGTTGCAGACCTGGATATTGCTCGCTACTACGCTGACAATCTCGTCCAGTCAAAAGAATTGAGAGATGAGTTTTTCAGTCGAATCGAAGAAGAATTCCAGTGGACTCGCGATGCCATACTTTCAATTTCTCAACAGTCGGAACTTCTGGACAATACTCAGTATCTAAGAAAGTCTATTGAATTGCGCAATCCTTATGTTGATCCTGTCAGTTATCTGCAGGTTCAATTTCTGAAGAAGGTGCGAGGCATCGATGCGCAATCCGAGATTTCCGAGCGGCAATTGTTATTAGACTACGTACTGATGAGCATAAATGGCGTAGCCTCCGGATTACAAAGCACAGGCTAAATTAGATAACGGCAAAGGAGAGTAAAATGCCTACAGCTTCGACAACTGCGCAAGCAAAAAAGTTGAAGAGCTTTTTCCTTGAGAAGGCGAAAAGCTGTATCCACGAGCCGAAAGGCATGCTCAAACATCGTTTTGTGACCCCTTCCTATGATGTTGTCGCGGGGGCAGACGACACAAGCGAAATATCCGATCGCTCTTTGACTGGTCATTACTTGCAGATGTATGACTGGGATGCTTGTTTTTTCTCTCAGGCATCCGTTAAAGCCGGCATTGAAGGACTGTCGAAGGACGTGGTGGAAAATTTCCTCAGCCTGCAAGAAGGCGATGGACATATACCGCGCACAGTTTCCCCGAGCCGTATTTGGGACAATGGCGATCAGTGCAAACCATTTCTTGCTCAAACCCTGCTCTTTGCTGCTGAAAACGGCTCAAAAGCAGCACTGATAGAGAGCCGGCACCTTGAAGGGCTGGACTGTTACCTGAAATATTTTGATGCGAAGCGCAAGCACGAAAGTGGTCTGTACTTCTGGCGAAACGTTCTGGAAAGCGGCGTCGACGATAATCTGGCGCTTCTCTATCCGCTTGAGGCGGCAAAAGGAGAGAACGAAGATATAGCCAACTTTCCGGATGGACGCCTTTTGGCTGCCGACTTGAATGCCTATTTAGTTGCCGAGTTCAGAGCAATGACTAAGCTGGCAAGAATGGCCGGCTTAGAAAAGATGTCCAACGAATACGATGCCAAAGCCACTGAATTGGCGGAGCGCATCGATTCTTTGTTATGGTCGAAGGAAGATTCCATCTACTATAACTACGATCCTAAAACTAAGGAACACTGTCGCTTGCGAGCCTGGACAGGACTTTGCCCGGTGATTATGGGTACGACCGGTAAGGCTCGCGCACAAGAAGTCATAGACAAGAACATAATGTCCGACGAGCATTTCTTCAGAAAGGCTGGAATTGCCAGTGTCGCGGCTTCCGAGCCTCTATACAATCAAGCGAAACGCGGTCTGTATGGTCGTGTGATTTGCTCAAACTGGCAGGGACCCATGTGGGTGCTGCCGAACGGACTGATTGTCAGGGCTCTTTTGAGAGAAGGACTGAATGCACAGGCCCAAAGGATAGCCGAACGCGTAATCAATACGCTGGCTTCGGGTTTTGAGTCTAAAGGCACCCTCTATGAGAATTATCATGCCGATACAGGAGAGCCTCTATTTGCCCCTCAGTTCATGAGCTGGAACAGTCTTTGCCTGGAGCTGCTTGAGGTACTCGAGTAAGCTTTGTCTGGCTGGTCTGATCGATTAATAAAAAGGGTTTCAAAACCCGTCCATACCGTCAATATGCTTAGATGGTAGATATGCCAGCGAGTCGCCCAAAAGTGAGATTGAAGTACATTCCTGTCGTATCCGGTTTACTGACTCTATTTTTTGTCAGTCAATCCGTTTCACCTGCCGGGCTGACTGCAGAGGCGAAGGGCAATAAGGGCAAGGCCAAAGTCGCCAAAAAGGTTATTCCTTACCCGCCTGAATTTAATGACGCGGTCAGATTGGTTTTGTACGACAAGAAGTACAAAGATGCTTATGACATTTTCGACAATCTCGATCGCAACGGGTTTTGCCGAGACAAAACTCACTACTACATGGCTCTGTGCTTTCACAATATGAATCAACTGCAGCAGGCCGCTCAGCACTATCAGGTTGTCTACAATTTTTCCAAAGATCCGCAATTGAGATATCTGGCTGCAGTAGGATACGGGCAGGTCGCTAAGTATGCGAAGAACCGTACTTACTCCGGACAGGGGAATCTTTTTGCTCGATCGTCTACTGGCGGCAGCAACGCCGCGGGCCCTTGGGGAGGGGGCGGTGGCGCCGCAGATTGCGGCCCCAGTGGCTGACGGTAGTTTTACTCGGGAGGCAGGTTGCCTCCCAAGCAAAAGTGATAAGAACACCAAATTAGCTAATTAAGAAGATGATCCATTTCAATCGTTCGCTACTTATTGCAGCAATCTTGCTTGTGACCATGGCAGGCCAGTCCATCTTACCGTCAGGCAATGACGCTGAAGCCAAAGGGAAGAAAGGCAAGGCGAAGGCCGCTCGAAAAGCTACGACCTATCCGCCTGAGTTTTACGAAGCGGTAAAGCTTGTATACGAAAAAAAATACAAAGACGCTTACGAAATTTTTGATCGCCTGGATCGCAATGGTTATTGCCGTGACAAAACTCACTATTACATCGCGTATTGCTTTCACAATATGAATCAGTTGGCTCAAGCTTCTCAGCACTATCAAGTCGTCTCCAGCTTCTCCAAAGATCCGCAGCTCAAGTACCTTGCAGCCGTGGGCTATGGACAGGTGCAAAAATACGCAGCCAGCCGCACCTATGCAGGTCAGGGTAATTTGTTTGCTCGTCTGTCTACTGGAGGTCGCAGCTGGAGCGGCGGCGGCGGCGGACGAGGTGGCTGAAACTAGAATTCTCGAGGCGGCAGGTTGCCGCCTTTTTATTTCGAGGAACGTTCTTGAGCTTCAACTTTCGCACGGATGATTACATCATTGCTTCAATGAGCGCACTTCTTGTTCAGGCTATCGCGCCTCTGTGGGAAATAGCTGAGAGAAGAAACTGCGTACCGCGATTGGTTGAGCCTGCACGCCAACTTTGGCGGGAAGACAAAATCAAATGGTTAGCCACTGTATTGCCGGCCTTCATTTTCGGCACTTTTGCTGTTTGGTTTTGCCTGCGATCAATCATTGCCGAAAATGAAAAACAGACGACATGGTATTTGGCCGGAATCTGTCTGGTCTCCTTGGCGGTGAGCATTTTCCGTTGGCTCTTATCCCATCAGCAGGTGGAAGAACAAGTCAGCAATGCCATGCAACAGCTGAAACTTGCCGAGGAAGAATTGAAGAAGATTGCTGATGGTCCTTTGATCGAGGATGAGCAGCTCGACCGGCGAATCCTAACCTTGAAGCAAAAAGTGTTGGAAGCGCGCGAAAAGCTAGGCATGCCCGATCGAGATCCAAACGACAGGTGAGCGTTCGATCCGGTCACAAAAACGTTTCATATCAAGTTTCTTAAAAACTTAATAGCAAATTTTGTACGGGCGGTAATCTTTGCGACCGTAACTGACGATCGAAGCGCCACCGCCGTATGTGTACTGCATTGCGCGTTGCAAAGCGATAAAGGCTTAATAGATCTATTTATCAACTTTGGTACGCTGTCGGACAAACCGTGAGGTTTGTTCGCTTTCAGGCGACTTCATTGAGTCGAAAGCTCAGCATGTCGCCTTTCAAGAATAAAGATCAAAATTGGAAAACTTGTAGGAGTTTGGGTACATGGCGAAGAATAGAAGTTCGAAAAATTGGAATAGTCGCTCGGTCTTCAAAAAGTTCTCTGCCACCCTCACAGCACTTCCGCTACTAGCCTCGAGCGGACTGAATGTCGCGGCGTTTGCCGGTAACGACGGCATGAACTTCAAGCAATTCAAGCTCGATAATCCCGGTTTTGACAATAAACAGCTTCACCAGATGTTTCGCGAGCAGATTCGCGAGCAGCGCTTCGACAATAATAACGACGCCAGAGATATCGGCAGTATCAGCAACGGCAATGGCAATGTCACCATGTCGATCGCCCCGGACTCTGCGGCAAATTTCGCAAGCGCAGCTCTGTCCCACACAGAACATCTGCCAAAGATCCACAATCAGGTACATGCTGTAAAAGAGCCTAAAAATCACAACCAGACATTGCAGCAAGCGAACGGTCGCTTCATCAGCGTCAACGGTGGTCTGGCTCTCGATCTTGCATCGGCTGCCGAAACAATCACCCTGGGGGACAAACTCTTTCAAGGGCAGTCGGCTGTAACTATCAATGTGGGTGGTGTCGAAAAAACTGTATCTGCCGGTTCAAAAGTAACTGCCGCCGAATATGTTGCAGCAAAACAAGCCATAGCGGGCACTCTGCAAACTGTTCAACTGGATGCCGAAGGAAGGGCGACCGGTGGTTCTGTGGATCTTTCCGCTCTTGATACAGGGAATCGAGCAACTAAGATAACCAACCTCACAGTGCCCGTATCTGTCACAGCCAGTGGTGATTTCGCCAAGAACGGAGACGTGCGTATCAAGGGCGATTTGATCAACTCCGGCTCGATTGAGGCATTGTCATCCGACAGTCATTTGAGTGCACTTGTCAGTGCGCGCAATATCACGAACAATGCCGGCGCCTCGATAAATTCTTCCGTGGAATCGCTCACGCTGGAAGCAGAAAGAAATTTCAATAATTTCGGCAGCATCACATCCGAGCGCAATCTGACAGTTGCTGCACAAAGAGGCTTGAATAACAGCGGCACAATCACGGCCCACAAAGATCTGACGGTGTTGTCACCCAAAGTGACTAACACAGGAAGTCTTGTGTCGCTGGATGAAAATGTGAATCTCGGCACTGCAATACCAGCGACGCTGGCGATCAATAATGCCGGCGGCACCATAAGAGCGCTTGACGGAGCGATTAATTTGCGGTCGCAAGATTACTGCGCTTCATTCAATACGACTCTGAGCGGCGGCGATCTTTTCTCGAAAGATTTGAACGTCTATACCGGACAAGGCATTGCCACAGTAGCCGTAAAGGAGCTTACCGGAACAGTCAATACGACCGGCTCCGGCGCGCATGTCAGCGCTGACACCGGCACCCTGACACTTGGCACTCAAAATCTATCCGGCGATCCGACCTATTTCAATACTGGCGACATCACCATCGGCGGCGACCTCATTGTCGGTGAAAAACTGGCCATCATCGCCGGCGGAAATATCTCCACCAGTCAATCCAGCCTTACTATTAAGGCTCAAGACCTGGGCGGGCAGGGACAGGATATCTTTATCGTCGCTGGAGCCAATGTCACAGGCACAGGCTCATCATTTCCCAATCCGGCGACTACCGCCAGCTTCTCAGGCGTGTCTGCAACCGGTGGAAGCATCAATCTGACCTCTGTTTCCTCTGTCTCTACGATCGACGCTTCTGGAGCTTCAGGTAATACGAATGCAGGCAATATAACTCTTGCCGCGTTTGCCAACGGTGCTAACGGCGGTGAAATACTGCTCGGCAATAACTGGGGAATCAATGCTTCCGGTCAAGGCAGCGGGACCAATGGCAACATCAATGTAATCGCCGGTAAGACATCTGCAACTGCGATCAATTTGGGACTGGTACAGAATACTGGCGGCAGCGGCGTAGGCTCTATTTCGGTAATCAACGCACAGCCTGTATTGTCGAGCGGCACTTCC
>JAIETE010000253.1 GCA_019745505.1 Candidatus Obscuribacterales bacterium
GGATTACGGCTGGTCGTTTCAACACGGTGGAAGAATGTCAGAAGGCAGCCGATATCCTGCTGAAGATTTTCTCCAAGCGCGCAGGCGCAGGCAATCCGGCTCCGGCACCGGCTGTCGTCTAGTTTGGAGTCGCTGTAGCCCTTTAGACGGGATGATCTCGGCGGTCCTGCGGCTGTCACATTTCTGTTTTTTTTGAGCGGTAGTTTCTAGAGACGATCTCGATTCTGATCGAAATATGTCTTGCCTCCTGCGCAAATCAAATGCCTGGTGACTTGCTGCCGGAAGCACGAATTGACACCATATTCAGTGCCTCTTGGATGGTGCTGTTTATGGTGTCGAGCGTTTCAGCGCCGGCGTTTTGACCAAGATACTAAAACAAATAGTATAAAGGGTGCAAAAAAATAGGGGCGATCGAAACTGCAAAGGTTTTCACCTGTTGCAGGGTCGACCACCCCAAGCGGAGGAAGTGAAAAGTGGCTATTGCAGCCGCTTATCATCACCTCCGCTGCGTGGGCATGCGGCGGCGTCCGCGAAATTCACTGTTGCCGGTCCGGTCAGCTGGGGTCGTTCTGCTTCTTGAAGTCCGGATTCCAGAGCTTCAGCGAAACCACCGCGCCCAAGCCCAGAACACCGAGCAAGCCGGTGCCCAGAATGGTCGCGACGATGAACCAGGCGGGGTTGGCCAGCAGCGCGTGGCACAGGTTCACACCGATCACCGTGGTGACGAAGTAGGAGACGGAGCCCCACAGGTAGCGCTTGTCCGCAGCCAGGGAAGGCGGCTTGATGCCGGTGTTTCCCTGCTCGGCCTTCTTCTCGGCTGCCTTGATGAAGAGCTTGTCGGCGCCTTTGATGACCGAGTGGAACGCCAGCGCGGCAACGATGCCGCCTGTGATAGAGGCGATCAGCACGTTGTCGATGAGGGCGTTGACGATCAGTGCCGTGCCGGCGCCAAAAGCTCCGCCGATAGCGGAGAGCACCGACAAGATCACCGCACCGAAGATCCCGAAGAGCCCGTAAATGAAAAGTTTCTTTCCGTCCATGTCGAATTGCCTTGGTGTGTTTCAGCCCCAGAGAAGCTGAAACCGTTGTTGGGCACCATGATTGGTACCAGGTTGTTTCGCGTTCGAACGAATCGGTTGAGCGAAGCGAAACGGTCGATGCATCGCCGAAGTGGTCCGCTTTCAAACACGCGATTGCGTGTTCGAGGTGCCGGCTTCTGGCGATGTGTTGGTCGATTGGGAAAAAGTAAGCGCTTGAGGAAGAAAATAGTCAGAGAGATGTAACTGAGTTATATGAGGTTCATACCTGTGTTTTCACTGGAAATTTTGTTGATATTCCGGCCATTTCCGGTGACAAACCTACGCGACCTTGCGCTGTACGGCCCATTTTTGAAGTCAAGAGTCCTTTCGAGGCTGCGCTAACCTCGGGCGGCGGGCCGGTTAAGTTCATTGCCCGGCTTACCGAGATAGAAATAAAGCTGCGATAATTTGCTGGTTACCACCTGAAAGCGTCCCATGTCAGTAATGCCAAGCGAGCAAGAAGCCGGAATAATAAGCAGCCTGACATTGCAGATTCCCGCCAGCACGAGCAATTTGGGACCGGGATTCGATGCTCTGGCATTGGCCTTGAACATCTATTCGACGGTGCGTTTTGTCGTCTATGACAGGCCGGATGTCAGCCAACCCATTGTTTCTCTGCGTGGCGCCATTGCCACGGTAAGCGATGCGAACAATCAGGGCAATCTCATTTACAAAATGCTGCAGGGTCTCTGGCAGTCGGATCCGGAGCTGCTCAATCGAGTGCGAATCACGGTCACTTCCGACATCCCTCTGGGTTGCGGTTTGGGTTCGTCCGGTGCGGCTATTGCCGGTGCGGTCTGGGCATCCTATTTCCTGCGTGGTCTGGTTCCGACACGCAAGGATATTCTTACGGTGGGTATGCGCATGGAAGGCTATCCGGAAAATGTCGCTGCCAGCCTGATGGGAAATATGATTGTCTGCGGCAAGAGCCTTGATGATGACACGATAGTCAGCGAACAGCTGGACTGGCCGGACAAGTGGAAAGTCCTTGTGGTAGTGCCTCGTTACACGCTGAAGACCAACGATTCACGCAAAGTTTTGCCCAAAATGGTCAAGTTCGAAGATGCTGTCGCCAACTTGCAGCGCACCGCTCTCATCGTGGCTGCGGTGGCGAAAAACGACGA
The DNA here is from genome assembly GCA_019745505.1 of Candidatus Obscuribacterales bacterium. Lineage (GTDB taxonomy): Bacteria > Cyanobacteriota > Vampirovibrionia > Obscuribacterales > Obscuribacteraceae > QKMZ01. The sequence continues at coordinate 2,204 of JAIETE010000253.1, forward strand.
GGCTCTCATGAGATCGGTCTTAGTAGACCGGCTGCATGAGCCGTATCGAGAGCAATTGGTGCCGGAGCTGGCCAAGCTCAGAAAGGTATTGTCGAGTTTCCCGATTATGGGTTGCGTCTTATCAGGAGGGGGTTCTGCCATTCTCATCCTGGTCAATCAGCGCTTCAAAGACGAAGTTTTGCAGGAGCTGAAAGTTTGGGCGGAAGCCCAGCCGCAGATGCCTGCCCTGCTTGATCTGAGCGTCGATAAAGAAGGGATGCGAGAAGTGTAAAGTGCGCTCCTTATCAGGATCTCAGAATCGAAGATCTCTGTGAATCTCTATAAAAGCCCACCTGTTACATTTCTTGGCATGCATTACACAAACAGTTCTTGATAGAAGATCGTCATAACTGTTTTCTCCTTATTCCGAACAACCCCAACTTCCCCAATAGTCAGCTTTGTCCACTCTGTGCTTGAAGAATTCAGCAGTCTTTGGCTGTGGAATTGTATGCCGGTCTGGATTGCGACTGGATGAGCTCTCAGCAGGAGGGCTGCAACATGAATATCGTCTTTGGACTGCTTCTACTTTGCACGACGCCTTGGCTGGGCGCGTATCTGGGCAAGAAGATACTGGAAAGGCGCTGGCTGTCTTCTCGGTCACGTGTCATTCTGGCATCGCTCGCCGTCGTCGGTTTCTGTGCATGGGCATTCACATTCTGCTCGTGGGCAGCGATCGCCGCAGCTTTGATTGGCTTGTTTGCACTTCGGGAAGGACGCGCGTACCACGTTGCGATGAGCACATACGGTGGCTCGGTCGCGGACCCGCTGGGTGGAATTTTCCAGCCACGTGTCGGCGACGGCGCCACCTGGGGTGACGTTCATCGGCGTGACCGAAACGTTATTCCCTGGTCCCGGAAAAGCGACCTGCATGAGATGCAGGAAGGTGCTCTGGGCAGCATCGGATCGGCTTCAGGCAGACGCTTCGAAGCTTATCCGCCTGTCATTCGTCGGGACCGTCCGGCGTTTGTCAGGCTGGTTGTCGATAACGGACGCTTCCCGCCCAGGGGCTCGAGCGCAAAACGCGGTCGGCTCAAGAGCGTGAAGTAATCAGGGTTTTATCATTCCGGCCAACTTTTGAGACCCGCGGGTCGTCGGAGTTATGCATGGCACCAAAAGTGTATGTCGCAAAGAGCGACTTTCTGCCTGAGTCGGCTCGTAAGAGCTTCCATATCGACGTGAAAAAAGGCGACCGCATGGTCGTCGAGAAAGAATACGATCACGGCGATATGTGCCGGCTCAACGGCAAACCGGTTTTCCTCAGCGAAGAGGATATCTACCGGTACTGTGAGGTGGAGAAAGCTGAAGGCGATACCTCGCCGAAAGCCGACTGACACAAAGTAACAACGGACGAAGGACGGCTACATGCGCGGCTTTCCTTCGTCGCGCCGGGAGATGCAGCGCGATCTGTCGCCCTGTCTCCTTCATGGCTAGACAAACGGAGGTGTGCTATGAGTGAAACTCAAGCACAAAGGCCGCTTCTTGTCCTGGATTTGGACGAGGCGCTGGTGCATGCCGAGGAGAAGGGTAAGCCCCACCTCGGTCGCTCACCCGACTTCACGACCAGCGATTATGTCGTGTACAAGCGGCCACACCTCGAAGAGTTCCTCTCGCGGATGTGGAAGCTTTACGACCTCGCCGTTTGGTCTGCAGCCGGTACGCTGTACGTCAATCGCGTGGTGGAAGTGATCTTTGCCGATCAGAGGCAGCCGGTGTTCGTCTTCTCAGGCGTTCGCACGACTCGCCGCTTCGACCACGACCGTATGGAGGCGTACTACATCAAGGACCTCAAGAAGGTTCGCAAGAGAGGCTTTGACCTGCGCCGCGTGCTGATAGCCGACGATCTCGAGCGAAATGCCGAGCGCAACTACGGCAATGCGGTGTATCTCAAGGAGTTCAACGGAGAGCTGGAGGACGACGAGCTGTTGCTCCTGGCCGAGTACCTGGAGCAACTGGCCGACAAGCCGAATTTCCGCACCATCGAGAAGCGCTACTGGCGCTCGGAGGTGCAGAAGGCGCGTGCGGCCAGGGCTGCTCGAGTCGAAGAAGCGCCGAAGGTGGACACGGACGAGAGTCGTCCCGGTGCCACCGCCGGCGCAGGAAAGAATCCAGCCTCTGCCGCTCCTCGTCATGGGCGCAAGCGCACCCAGCGTGCGCGCTCAAAGCGCAAATCCTACTGAGGGAGAAAAGGCAATGCTCAACGTCCTCAGACCGCTGTCCATCGTGGCAGCGGCAACACTCGTGCTCGTGGTCGTCAGCGGATTGCTCGACCTGGGCGCATTCGGCGTGGCATCCGTGGTTGGTACGGTCGGACTCTCAGTGGTCCTCTCCGTCGTCGCGTTCGCCGTTCTGGCCGTCGTTACTTTTGCAGTCTGTCTGCCGCTGGGTATCGAAGCCCCGGGCGTCATGCTGCATACCGTATTCGGCATCATCGCCGGTTCGGTCACTCTGGGACTTTTCGGGATGATCTGGCCGAATCTCGTCATGCTCGGTTTTGTGAGCGCCATTCCCTATGCGGCGGTTAACACCGTCCTCATCTGGGGGCTGGGCTACGGTACCGGTTCGACGCGACGCGATCTGCCACTCATGCCGGTTTTTCGTCGTAAGTGACGGGAGTGAAGGTTTCGGCTCGGCTCGCTATGCGGACCTTGTCGGAGCCTTCTTCTCTTTGTATGGCTAATACGATATAAAATAGTACACATCTCTTTTTTTGGAGCTTTTTGTTCTCTTTTTGATTTCGTAAACTGATCTGCTGGGTATGTGACCTAAGGGTGTCGGTTGGTTAGGGAACGACATCCTAATATTTTGCAGTCGGCTCCAGGGGCGTTCATGGATTTCGTTCTCACTCTTACGCAAGACAGTCGGCAACCGGTTTACAAGCAAGTATCAGAGGCGTTGAAATTAGCCATTCTGGGCGGTCGACTGAAGCCCGGGGAGAAGCTTCCCTCGACTCGGGACCTAGCCGATTCGATGAATGTTTCCCGCTTCACCGTCATCAGGAGCTATGAGGAATTATCGGCCCAAGGTTATATTCAAACCACGTCCGGCAGCGGCACGTTCGTAAACAAAGAGATTCCCGGACATCTCGATGACTTAAAAAACAAAGAACAGCAGCGCGAGCCTGTTGAAGCCGTCCTGTCGTCGGCTGCGCTTTCCGTCTACGGCGAGCGTGTCATGACCTGCGAAGAAATCGAAGACGCGCATGTCGAGCTGTTTGCCGAATTGAATTATGGAGCGCCTACCGTCGATCAGTTGCCGCTCACGCGCTGGAAGGAAATGCTCTACAGGGCGACCCGTTTTCAAGACGGCAACATGTTGGCGTATCACAGCGACGCATTCGGCTATATGCCGCTGCGTGAAGCCATTTGCAATTATCTAATTCGTTCGCGATCGGTCAATTGCACTCCCGATCGAGTCGCCATCTTTTCCGGTGCGCAGGGTGCGCTCGATTTGATGGGCCGCCTGCTTATCGATAATGGTGATGCAGTGGCCCTGGAAAATCCTGGCTTTCCCGGCGCTCGGCGCAGCATGCTCACTCATGGAGCGGAGATTATTCCCATTCCTGTGGATGGTCAGGGAATGATCGTAGAACACCTGCAATCACTAAATCACCGTCTCAAGCTCGCTTATGTCACCCCGTCGCATCATGATCCGACCGGTGTAGTGCTTTCCTTGCCGCGCCGGATCGCGCTTCTGGATTGGGCTGCACGCACTGATTCATTCATCATTGAAGATGATTATGATTCGGAATATCGCTACGGCGACAAGCCCATGCCCTCGCTGCAAGGGCTTGACGAGAACGATTGCACGATTTATTTGTCGACTTTCTGGAAGGTTCTCTATCCGGTCGTTCGCATCGGATTCGTTGTTTTGCCGCGCCGTCTGGTGCGGGTGGTTGGGCGCGCAAAAGCGCTCATTGAGCGCGATTTCCCTTTGCTGGAACAGAAAGCACTGGCGGATTTTATCGATGAAGGTCATTTGGAGCGCCACATCAAGCGCACCCGGGTGTTTTACGCAAAACGCAGGGCAGCGCTCGTGCAAGCTGTAACCAAGCAATTCGGCAAGAGAATATACATATCACCGGTGACAGCGGGAATGCATCTTTTGGTGCGCTTCGGTGAGGGATTTGAAGAAGAAAAGGTGCTCGCGGCCGCACGTAATGCTGAAGTTTCTCTGGTGAGCACTTCGCACCACTACGTAGTCAATTCGCGTCCGGGTGAATATTTGATGGGCTTCGCGCATTTGCCTGAAGAAAATATCCACGACACGGTGCAGAAATTCGCTTCCAATCTCGGAATTTAGCATGCGAACTTTCAGGATTATTCTTATGGGTGGTGGCATAGGTGGTGCTTCGAGTCCATTGCTCCTGGGTGCTGGGCAAGAATCTGGCAATGTCCTTCAGTCCGAAAACTGAAGTCTTTTCGTACTGAAGGCATCGCCGAAAAACGCCACAGGCTGTCAATGCTGGGTGATGACATCAATTCGGATGCGGTTGGGAATTTCAAAAAACCTCACGGGTGCCTAAAAACGGGCGGTGCCTTCAGTCCGAAAAATGAAGACTTTTCGTACTGAAGGCGAAGAGAAAAATCGCAGGCAATAAGGTGAGAACGGCCCCGGGCGAGCTTGATGTCAAGCGCCCGTTGGACGACTGTGGCGCCTGAAAATTGCTGCTGCTATTGGCTTGGAAAGATGATGGTTGTCATTTGGTAGCGCGGGCTGGCCATGTCGTAAACCTCATAAAGTTCATTTCTTCCTGAGATCTAAGCCAACGTTACTACACGTCGCTTGATCAAGAAGTCTGTTTTATTGAGTGTTATATCTCCACTTTTTCCTCCAGCTTCACCGGTGCCATAGAAACCAAAATATTCAGCTGAACCTCAGTAAATCTCTTCCGCTTCCTGGGAGATGAGCGCACACACCAATGCGGCGCGGGGGGTTCCTAGGCACTGATAGCTAGAAACAGGAAGCTACAAAATGGAGTCTTCCATGCAACGACCGAAAGTAGTCGTAGAAAATCCCGTCGCGGCAAAGGCGTCTCGTCGCTCTCTGACCGTCGACAAGAGTGATCTGGAATGGGCTGCCGGCGAAGGGCTGATTTCTCAGCCTCAAGCAGGTGCTCTCTGGGATGCGCTTCAGGCACGGCACGCGGAACGTCCGCAGTTCGACCTCGCTCATCTCTTCTGGTACGCCGGCGCCATCCTGGTTTTGATCGCCATGGGTTGGTTCGGTGCCGAAATGGGCTCGCGCTTCGGCGCTCCCGCCGTCCTCGCCACGTCTGTCGCCTATTCCGCGGCGTTCCTCTTCGGGGGCGCTCGCCTCTGGTTCGGACAGAATCTCAAGGTGCCGGGCGGTTTGCTCGTCACTCTGGCGGTGACTATGGTCCCCGTAGCCTTCGGCTCGCTCGCTGAGACGCTGGGCTACCCGCTCTCAACCTATATGAGCTATCACAGCTTCCAGTTTCTCCTGGAAGGCGTGACGGTCGCTTCGGCGCTCGTCGCGCTGCGCTTCTTCAAGTTCCCGTTCCTGACTGCGCCCATCGCCGCCTCCTTGTGGTTGATGTCGCTGACGGCTGTGGACTTCCTCTTCCAGGGGCAGGGCTCGTTCTTCGGGCTTTGGAATCAGCAGCTCACCGTGACTCTGCTCTTCGGCCTCGGCATCACCTTCATCGGCCTTCTGGTCGACGGCAAGCGTGAGGGCGATTACTCGTTCTGGCTCTACCTCTTCGGTGTGAGCGCCTTCTGGTTTTCGCTTTCGCTGATGGATTCGGGCAATGAGCTCGGCAAGGCCGTCTACGCGCTCGTCAACGTCGCGCTGATGTTTACCTCGGTGCTCTTGTCGCGTCGGGTCTTCCTCGTGTACGGCTCGCTGGGCGTGCTGTATTACGTTGGTCACCTGATGTACACGCTTTTCGCCGGTTCGATGCTCTTCCCTCTTTTCCTCACCTTCTTCGGCGTGGGGATCATCTGGGCAGGCGTGAAGTATCACAAGAATCAGGCGGCCATCGACGGTTTCGTTCTCTCTCTGGTGCCGGCTTCGCTGCGCAACCGGCTGCCCGGACGCGACTGAGCGTTCGGCGGTCCCGGACGCGACTGAGCGTTCGGCACAGGCTTCGATAAGAACAACCTGATACGCAACAAAACTGCAGGGAGCCGGTAATTTCGACTCCCTGCAGCAAGCCTGAGGTAAGAAAAACATGAGTATCGCACTCGTTTTCGGAGGTCTGGTCGCCTTCGTGGCGCCGATTCTCCTCCATGCCTTCTACTTTTCCGGCAAGCAAGTGCTCTTTGAGGGTGCTGCCACTTGCCGCTCCTACACGAAGACCGTCTTCGAGCACCATCGCCGCTATGCGCTGGTCTTCGTGGACGTCCCCGGACACGGGGAGTTTCTCGCCGAAATCTCGCACGCGCGTGCTTTGCAGCTCTCTGCGATGAGCGATCCGGTCACGGTGAGAGTTTCGAAGCGTCCGCTCAAGCGAGCGCAGATTGATTCCATCGCTTTCGGCAATGATGCACCCGAGCCGGCTGCTCCCACCTATGACGGGCTGGGGCTTTCGGTCTATTACTTCTTCCTGGCGGCGCTCTCGCTTCTGTGGCTCCCAGCCAGTTATGAAGCCGGTTCGCTCGCTCAGCACATTGCTCTGTTCTACTCGGCACTCTCGTTTGCTGGGTCGGGTTTCATGATCAATGTGCTGTCGGAGAAGAACAGCCGGATTGAACTTCAGCAGGCGAAATCGCAGCTGCTGTTCATTCCGCTCGGTTCGGGCTTCTTCGGTCTGTACGTGATGTGGGCTCTGGCTGTGGTGGTGACACTGGCCTGCTTCTGGCAGACCAGTATCTTCATCCTCATTCCCGGTCTACATGCTGCTTTTGCCGCAGGTTCCATCCCCGGAGTACTGTGGCGCAATCGCAAGCAGCAGTAAGCGGGCGGAAAAGTTTCTTCGATCACTGTGCAATTCGGCTTGCCTGTCGAATTGCACGGTGATCAACTTTTTGCCGGCGTATAACTATAAGATATCGTAAATAATTGGAAGGATGGGACCGGGCGCGTCTGGGCCTGCTTCTCGTTTCACTCTTTCAGCAGTTCTGCAGTATTAGCGACGATCACGCAGTATAAGCGCGTTTGCCCGGACGATGCAGCAAAGACATGCATCTTCAGCGCCAACTCTTCTTCATTCCGGTTTTGGGCCGTCAGCTTGGTCAGCTTCTTTTGCGTGGCTTGGTCCTGGTGTTTTACGAATTTCAAGAGCAGTTCTTTGAAAGCATCGCGCTGTTCGGCAGCGACCAGAAGTGCCGGCACTTTGGCTCCCATTGCTTGCTTGGCAGGATAACCGAAAAGTTCTGCGGCCTTGGGATTCCACATATTGATGCTGAGATTCTCATCGAAAGTGAAAACTGCATTCTGGGCGTTTTCGATCATCTGGCTCTTGATGCGTTCGCTCTCCTGAATGGCCAGTTGCTCGCGCTTGCGTTCGTCTATGTTTCTGACGATGGCGAGCACTCTGTCGATGCCGACAAGGCTGACTTTAGCTAAATGTACTTCCACCCAGATCAGCTTGCCGTCCCGGCTTCGTGTCAGCCAATCGAAAACTTGCGGACCTTCTTCTCGGGCCAGGCGAATTTTCTCTTCTGCGCCTTCTTGTGTGAATGGCGCTTCTCCCGAGCTGATCACACCGACATTCAACTCGCACATCTCTTCTCGCGTGTAGCCGTACTGGTCTTCGGCGCGCTTGTTGACGTAGAGTATCCGGCCTGTTTCGAGCTCGTGCACAAAAATGCAGTCATTGAGCGAATCGAAGATTTCCCTGTAATTGGCTTCCGAGGCACGTAGTTGCTGCTCTTCGCGAGCCTTCTCGGTGATGTCCTGGACCATGGACATCGTGCCGTTGAAACTGCCGTCAGGAGCCAGCAGCGGTGTGTTGAGCCAATTGCAGCGGATCGTCCGCCCATCCTTCGTGATGTTATCCGCTTCGCCGTTGACAGTCATGTCGCCTTCTCGCAAGCGCGTGAAGATTTTGTTGGTTACATAGTCGACGCGGTCTTTGGGGATGATCAGATCTCCGGGATGTTTGCCCACGGCTTCTTCGGCCGTATAGCCGAAGATGTTCACTGCGACTGGATTCCAGTAGATGATGTTAAAGTCGGCATCTTGCAGAATGCAGGCGCAAGGCATGCGTTCCATTTGTAGTTGCAAGCGCTCCATCAGGGCTTTTTCCTTCTGCTGCGACTCTTTTGCTTCCAGCTGAGCGCGCTTCCATTCGGTGATATCCTGAGCCAAGCCGCAGGTGCGATTGAGTTGATGGCCGGACGAAGAGATGGGAAATGTGCGAATCCACACCCAGGTAATGTCCCCGTCAGGGCGTAAGATGCGCACATGTTCGTCAATATTGTCGGCTGTCGCAGATGAAAGAGCGCGAGTCACTTTCGCTTTATCATCCGGGTGAATGGGGTCGAGAAAGGCCAGCGGCTTTCGATAGAGCGTATCAGCGGATTGCCCCCAGATGCGCTCATAGGCTCGATTGACATAGAATAATTTGCTCAGATCCTGCGATGCTATCCAGAGTGCGGCGCCCAGGTTTTCGGCCAGCTGGCGGAACATCAATTCGGAGCGTTTCAAATTGCTCTCTGCCAGCGCTCGGTCTTTTCTGGCTCCGGCTTCCGATAGGGCACGCTCGACTGCGAAGTGGATGCGGCTGCGAGGACCTTTTTGCACATAGTCGGTGACACCGTGCTTGAGTGCTTCCATGCCGATTTCTTCGTCGAGAATGCCGGAAGTCAGAATAAAAGGCACCTCCGGGCAAATTTCGTTGCGCAGACCTAGCGCGGAGATGCCGTCAAAGCCAGGCAATGCATAGTCGGAGATGATAATTTGCGGCTCGAAATCCATGAGCGCCCGCAAGAAATCGTTGCGGTTGGTAACCGCGAGCAAAGTGGATGATGCGTCGATTTTGTCGAGTTCATTTTCCAGTGCCAGCAGGTCTACCTGTTCGTCTTCCAGAACCAGAACACGGATATGTTCGCCCACCATGGGCTTTTCTCGGGTCAGCGTGTGCGGTCGTTGCATGGTGCGCAAACGGCTGTAGGCAAGCGCATTGTCCTGCTCTCTTTCCAGTTGATCTTCAAATGCCGTAAGTGCCGACTCTACCGATTGCGACAAGCCGGCCAGACGCCCTTTCAGAACGAAATCGTTGGCTCCCTGCCTGATTGTAGCCGTGGCAGCGTCTTCACCGACGGGATCGGAAACGACAATGAAAGGCAAGGCATTGTGAATCTTGCGAACCTGATAGAGAGCATCGTAGCAATTGATGCCCGGCAGAGTGAATTTGGAAAGAACCAGGTCGGGGACGAAGTCTTCGAGCACCTGTTCGAATTGCTGCCGGCTCGAGGCCACCCGCGCCATGAAGTCGATGCCGGCGCGATTCAGTTCTAATGTGATGCGATTAACATCATCAGGACTGTCTTCCAGTATGAGAATGCGCCATCGCTCATTCATGGTGCTCGTCCGCCGCAGGTTCCGATCTGGCCGCCACAGTGGGGGTTTCCGATGAATCCTGGGTGAACTGAGAGAACAAGTCTAAGCAAATACTGTCAGTCAAACTGGTTAGGTCGACGGCTGGGAAGGCTCGTACACCAAGGGTAGTCGGCGCGTTCGATTGGAACGGGAATAGATACTGTATTTGGTGCTTATTGTTGGCAAACGACATTTTTACAAACTAACGTTCATAGAAGATTTTCCCTGCATAAATTGTACCCGCTAGGGACTTATACATATTCCTCAGCGAAAGGCTTTTAAAAGTGATTTACCGGCAAGCAGTCGGCTATTTGCCGCCTTCGCCGGCGTGCCCGTTGCTGTTGCCGTTGGAACCATTGGCCGGGTTGAAGGCTGTCGGATCCGTTCCCCTGTCGATGCGGGTTCCCAAAACAATGCTTGTGACCGTCTTGCGCACGCCGGGTATTTTGCGGATTTGATCCAAAAGAACATCCAGAGATTCGGTATCTCGGGTGCGAACTTTGAGCAGGAGGCTCTCTTCGCCTGCTACCGAGTGCAACTCTTCGACTTCTGCAAAAGGTTCGAACGACGTCGGAATATCCATGCAAGCAACGCCTTCTGTGGTCACTCGCACGAATGCCGTCAGCTTAGCGCCCAATAACTTAGGATTGAGATTGATCGTATATGACTGTATTACTCCGAGCTGCTCGAGCTTTTTCACTCTGGCGTGTACGGACGGAGCAGAAAGATTCAATAGATCGGCAAGATCCGAATACTTTCTTTTGGCGTCCTCCTTGAGCGAGGCTAATAGCTTTAGGTCAATGTCGTCCATCTGGCTCACCACAGGTGTACTGAAAACTAACGCTGTTCGTATTTGCTTTATATTTTACCACGTTAGGTAAATTCTGGAAGAGGCTGGTGTACGATGAGGCGAGTTGGGTCTGCTGCCTAAGTCGGTTAGTCAATTGGCTGGATTTGCTTAAAAGATTGGCTGGATTTAAGGAGCAAGAACCGGAGTGCTGCCAACCGGCGGAAATAGCAAAATTTCCTCCGAACTCCGGAAGGAAACCTCAAAGAAAGGAGACGCATATGGCAGTCTCAAAACTGAAAATCGTACTAGCGTTCGTCGGCATCTATTTGATCTGGGGCTCAACGTACCTCGCGATCAAGATAGCTATCGATACGATGCCACCATTTTTAATGGCATCCGTGCGCTTCCTGACGGCCGGCTTGGGTTTCTACGCCGTGCTGATGCTGCTTGGTCACGAAAGACCCAAGAAAAGACATTGGCTCTCAGCCTTCATCATGGGAACTCTGCTGCTTGCCGCCAGCAACGGCAGCGTTGTTCTTGCGACCAAATCAATTTCGACGGGCTACATCTCATTGTTGATTGCTATGGTTCCAGTCTATGTGGCTATTCTCGAGTGGCTGCAAAATCGCAAAGAGAAGATTGAAAAGCTGAAGATTTGCGGGCTGGTCTTGGGCACTCTCGGCATCATTACTTTGATTGGACCGCAAAACCTTTTGGTTCCGAACGGCATCAATTGGTTCGGAATTGCCGTCGTGATGTTCGGCTCTCTTAGCTGGTCTGTCGGCACTATCTATTCGCGCAAGGTGGAAAAGCCAAGTTCGCTCATGGTCGGCATCGCAATGCAAATGATCTGCGGCGGAGCGGTGCTGGGATTGGTTTCACTGATCATGGGTGAACACTATCAAATCGCCAATCTGCACGTGTCGATGAACTCTGTTCTTGCAGTTGCATACCTGATCGTGTTCGGCTCGATTGTCGGCTACTCGTCTTACCTGTGGTTGCTCAATCATGTGAGCCCATCGAAAGTTTCAACCTATGCCTATGTCAATCCGATTGTGGCGATTTTCCTGGGCTGGGCTTTTGCCGGTGAAACCATTAGTGCGCAAACGGTGGCTGCTGGAGCGATTATTCTGGCTTCGGTCTGGCTGATCACGGCCGGCAAGAAGAAAGAAGAAACAGCGCCCGCTCTCTGTCGCGTGATGGAAACCACTTCCGGCAAACAGGTCTGCGGGGCAATTGAACTGGCTTCAGCAGGTTCCACGCGCTCTTCTTTATAGAGAAAAAGATACTGCTTTACTCGACGAGAGACACCAGAGGTGGTGACTAGCTCAGGCTATTCGCCACCTCTGGCTGTTGAGATTTTGGCTTGCAAGCGGCGCATCTTCTGCTGCTATAGCTCAATGTCCAGGTCCGCCGGCGGGGTAGCGCGAGCTGGGCCATTGCGTCACCATTGTCGCCGGCTTGGATGAAAGCCTCGAAACGTCTACAGGTTGGCGATACGCCTTGTTGCAAAGAGGAAATTAAGCTATCGGAATATAGGCAAAAGCGTTTTGGTTTTGGCAAGCTCAAGACATCTTTTACTTTCTCTTTTCGCCTCGAATCCTAAACCACTAAGCGTAACCCAATACCGCGTTCTGCGTTCTTTCTACCCGCCCTTGGCTGGTGGGATGCAGGCGGGGTCTGGTTGGCGTTGAAAAATTCAGGTGGAGGCGCAGAGTCCAACCCAAAAATGTCGAGGAAACTCCCGATGAAATCGTCAAAAACTGTGTTCGTCGACTGCAATGACACTGTCATTTCAGTCCGATATGCAAATCGTGGCGAAGAGGCTCCTGAGGGCTTCCGCGCCTTCGAACGGGATGGGCAGTGGTATCACGTCAAGGCTCGTCCCAGTGCTGAAACCTTTCTGCGCGCGCTCGCCGACGAGGAATGCGACATCGTCATCCTCACCGGCGGACACAGTCGCATGCAGCACATCATTCTCAACTTCGGTCGCCTGGGACGTCTCTACGACGACCTGATCGGCGCCGACAACCGCGATGCGGTCGCATTGCCTGAGAAGTGGGTGCTTGTCGATGACCTGCAGGACGGCACCTCCTCTTTCGAGGAGAAGCTGTCGATGCTCGGCATCAGCAAGAAGGCTCTGGCAGAGGCGAAGTACAAGCAGCTGGTCGAGCGCCATTGCATCCAGTGTGCGCCCTACAAGGCCGGCGAGGACAACGAGCCCCTGACCGGGCTGCTGGACTCCGTGCGCGCCAAGCTCGCGGCGCAGTAGCTCGCCGTGGGGATTATCTAACCGGCTGCCCACTTCGGGGCAGCCGGTTGAAGCTCGGCGGCTCAGTTTCGCCCGAGCAGCACTGGCAGTATCTACCTTTTCCCAGAGGTCTCGATGCGCGGCGTGGAGGCAGTTCAAGAGAAGCAGCAACTGAGCCCGTTGATGAGGTTCTACCAGGCGCAACGTACGATGAACAGGATGTGGCATGCGATGCGCTATGCCCGTCTCAACTTGCTCGACTTGAAGGGCAGACCGTTCGTGTCTAGCCGTCAGAGAGCAGAAGCGCACGAGCTTATCCGCTCGACTCGCATGCTTTATCTCGAGGCGCAGAATGAATTCTTCGAGTGCCATAAGGCGCTCATGGATATCATCTTCAAATAGGTGAAACACAAAGAGCGAATCGGAAGACGTCTGTTTTGCGGATTTCTTCCTGTTCGCTTTTTGTTTTTTTTGCGTTAACTATAAGAAGTAATAGAATTGGCACCAAAAACAAGACCGGAGGAAATCGCGGTCTTGAAAGAAGGAGGAATGGCGGACAGTGAAGTTATCCAGCTTGCGCTGGAGTCTCCGCTGTCCGCTCTTCGCTCGCTGCTTTTTTCCGTACGCTCTGTCAATTGCTTTTCCTGTGTTTCGGAGTGCGTTGTGCGCATTCCGCTTTTCCGCAGTGCGTGTCGCGCATTCCGCTCGCTGAGCGATCAAAACACGCGCTCGTAACCGGCTTGGGAAGCCAGTCGGCGAGTGCAATGCAGGTCGGGGTCCAGAGAGTAGGTGAGCGTCTCTTCGACG
>JAIETE010000146.1 GCA_019745505.1 Candidatus Obscuribacterales bacterium
TGGCTGCTTTTGCACTTTCTCTTCTGTGCAAGGAGATGGCCGCTTCTCTGCCTCTTGTGATTCTTGCCTGTTCTCTTTTTCTAAGCAAAGAGGCGATTTTCTCGAAAAAATTGAAGACCTCTCTTTTAGAATCAGCCCCTTACTTTGCTTTGCTCGGTTTTTATTTCATAGTTCGCTTCTGGGCTACCGGTGCCTTTCTCGGTGGCTACGTGGGAGCCGTCGGCGAAGCCAATATGCTCTCATTTGAGACATTCTGGTACCGAATCGTTCACTTCTGGAAAGTCGCCTTTCCCTTCAACGAAGAGGTGGTCAAACGGGCGGGCGGTTATGAAAGCGCTTTTCGAGCGGTCTATCTTTTCTTTGGAATCTATCTTTTGGCAAGGATTCGCTTCGATCGATTCGGTTCCAATCAGCTCAAGCTCATAGGCTTTCTCTCCACCTGGCTGTTCTTGCAATTTTTGCCGCTCTACCAGGTGTTCATGATTCACAGTTCGCTGGCCGGCTCGCGACTCTTCTATTTGAGTACAGCCGTACTTTCGATAATCGCAGCCGTCGTTATCGTTCCAGGCAATCGCAATTTCATTGAGCTGAAACACAAAGCAGCCCTTAACGCTGCCGCCCTGGTTTTGCTGTCTCTTCTCACCGGTCTGTTTGTCGTGGTGGGAAGATTGAACAATGAATGCTGGATCTTGGCGGCGCGTCATGTTGAAGAGATGCAAACTCAGATCAATAGCGCTATTGCCATGTTGCCGGAGCGGAAAAAACTGGTTCTGGCATATGCGCCGATCCAAGTGTCATTTTCAGTAGTCAGTGTCACTAGATTTCAATAGTCGATGTCACTGGCGTCCTTTGCTATGGTTGCCTGCTTTCAGAAGTTTCTTTCCGCTTTCACGGAGCTTGCCGGTAGGACTTACGTACCGATAGAGGGTTTGGCGGGTAATTCCAAGCTCAAGGCAAAGATCGCTGACCACAGTGCCTTTGCTACTCATGGCTGCCATAGCCAGATTTACCTTAGCCGGTGTCATTGAGGAACGTCGCCCACCACGGCGGCCACGCGATCTAGCAGCAGCCAAGCCAGCCCGTGTTCTTTCCGAAATAAGAGCGCGTTCGTATTCAGACAGTGCCGCAAAGATACCGAACACCAGCTTTCCTTCGGGAGTTGTTGTGTCAATGCTGGCTCCCTGCCCTTTCAGCACTTTAAGGGACACTTCTCGTCTGTGGAGTTCATCGACCAGATCTACCAGATGGCCAAGATTTCTACCGAGGCGATCAAGTTTCCAGACAAGAAGTGTATCGCCCTTTCTGAGAGCCTTCATGCAGGATTCCAGTCCCGGCCGATCATCTTTTTTGCCGGATGCATGATCGACATAAATCTGCTTTCTGCCAACACCGGCGGCAACCAACTCATCGAGCTGGAGGTCTACACTCTGCGAACCATCAGCCTTTGAGACGCGTGCATATCCAATCAGCATTGCTCTGGAACCTGTAACTTAAACGACCGTTTGCGTGACACTCTATTTTTGTTCCCATTTGCCAAATTTTCTGTCACTTAACTGGTCACTAAATCTATGTCACACAAACGATATGAAAAAAGCAAATGTGACACCCACTCAGCCAACCTGCAACTGTCGTTCAAAAGCGCGTGTTCTCTCAGTTGGTGACTGATACTGTGCGTTTTTGAGCACTTTTGAACTCATGCGTTCTTCACCAGTCCGAATGGCCTCTGTTGCCGCCATGGCCAGGAACATAGCAATCTCGCCAATGGTCCCTTCTGTGCGCGAAAGAATGTATCTGGCCATTTCTGGAGTGGCAAGTTCAGACCGTTTGTGAAGCGGCAAAACGGCTTCAAAACTTGCAAGTAGTGAAAGGAGATCGTCTCCTTCTTTCCATCGCGGTATCGGAATCGGCTCAAACCTATTTTCCAATTGGTCATCAGATCTTATCGCCAAATAGGCATCCCGTGTGCCAACGCCGACTATTGGGATGCGGAGTTCATTACCCAGAAAGCGAAGCGTATTGAGAAATTCACGCCGAACGTCCGACTGGCCAGACAGTACGTTGTGAAGCTCGTCGATAACAAGTATCCGCGCTTTTACTGAGCGCAGCCTGTTTAAGGCGGCCTGCTCCAGCTCCGCTGTCCGGCTCTGTCTTACAACGGCTCCTGTGCTCTTAATCAGCATAGAGTAGAATCTGGTACCAGAAGGATCTGGTGGCATCTGAAATGCGACCACCGGCATGCGCATATCATCAAAATTCTTGCGCGTCTCAACTGCTGGATACTTTCGCCTAAACTTCTCAATAATGGTCGACTTGCCGTTATTTGTTGGTCCTATAATCAGGAGGTTGGGCATGCGTTGCTTGCCTGGCCAGTTGGCAAGATCTTCAAGACGAGTCAGCACTTTCTTGGCAATGGGGTAGCCAATCCACCTATCTGCCTGGATTCGCAAGATTCTGTCGTAATCAGAAAGCTCCAAGATCGCTCTTGATTCCTTCGTCAGATGTGACAGGTCTGTCTTTTTCTTGCCCACTTCACCACTCCTCAATTTCGTCAAATCGTTTGGCTCGTGCTTTTTTCTGCCGATTTTTTGGTGGCACCAGTGTGCATTGTTCATTCTCAGAAAGATGGTTCCGGCGAGCAATTTCTCTTCTGGTGCGTTTGCTTTCTTTTTCCGCCGTGCTCACAATCAGGCGCATTTTTTCTATCATCCGAAATATTGCTGGCTCATCTACCTCAGCTCTGCCAAGTTCTCGAAGCCTTGCCACAGCCTTCTTGTGCTCCCAGAGGGTCACGGACGGATTTGAAATTGAGCGATATGGCAATTCGATATACTGATTACTTGGCGGATCTAAAACCCATACGCGGCTCAAATCACGTGGGTCTCGACGAATGGTGAACTTGTCAAGTCTGTCGCGGCTGGCAATCCAGGGCTTGAGCGAATCGGCGTAATATGTGATGTGGTCAATAACAAAGCCCGCTCTTCCTACGTTTCTGTGGACAACAGGCAGAAAATCTATCAAGAAAGCCTTTGGATCACGAACAGAGGCGATGGTTTCTGGATTTGCATGCTTGGCCCAAGAAGATGCCGGCGGCATTTGCAAGCCTGCATGGTTACTCTTGTGATAACTCGCCACAGCTAGAACAAGCCACTTCTCAAGCTCATGTAATGTCAAGACGGCTTTCGCTTCTGAATTGTAGGTACCGCGCTCCTGGACGTTAGAGAATGTCGTGCCCGGCAACTCATGCGACATCTTCATTGCCGTCCCAATTACTCGTTCGATGATCCCACCAAAATGAGCTTCATTTATCGGACGAAATTCTTGTTTAATGCCGTGTTGCTCACACCCTCGCTGAAGGGCGTCACTGTGGAACTCTGCGGCATTGTCAACATGGATTATTTCAGGCTTGCCGTACATCGGCCATTCTATGTCTTCAAGTTCCAGTCGACGCAAATAGGCATCCTTGCTGCAGGCTGTGTGAGCAAGGCACAAACCAACAGATGTCGCTGAAGGCGCTTCTAAAGACAAAAGCATACCGACGATGCACCGAGTAAAAACATCAATGGCCAAGGTCAGAGACGGGCGTCCTATTGGCTCTCTGGAAACCTCGTCTACTACGATGACATCAACCGGTGAGTGATCCATCTGCACTCGCTCTAAAGGCGCGCTGGTCGGCGGTGTCTCACCAATAATCGGGTTCAGTCTCTTTGTAGCGCGATATCCCTCTCTGCTGCCTGTGACTTTCTTTGGGTCAAGCTTCCTGATACGAGTTTCGATGGTGTTTCTGGCTGGTGTCTGATAACCAAGCTTGACGCACTGCATCTTAACTTCACGAGCTATTGCCGCTATTGAACGCTTCTGGCGAGACAAGTAAGAGGATTGAATGACATCAGCGACTATAGCCTCAACTTCCGATGGTATTCGGGTTTTCCCTCTGCCACCGGATGAACCACCAGGGGCAAGATCAGTCACAAGACCATCACCGTTCCTGCACCTTGCAATGAGTCTATATACCTGCCTATGTGAAATGCCGAGCGTCTTTGCTGCTGCACGCGCTTCAAGCTGAGTAACAGCCGCTTGCGCTGCTAAGGGAATTATTATTGCTGCTCTACGTTTTGCCTGTGCCCATGCTTGATCTGAGAGTGTCAGTAATCCGTTTTCATGCAACAGGTGCCAGTCTTTCTAGGCGATACCATGTCACTCCAGTGAACACGACTATTGAAAAAGTGTCAAGCAAAAACTTTAGTAAAACCCTGTTGGGCACAAGCTTCTGATAATCAGTGACATCGACTATTGAAATCTAGTGACAGCGACTACTGAAAATGACACTCGGTCTGTAGATTCTCCGAATGGCGGCCTACCAAAGTCTCCGTTCATTATCTTTGCAATGGCTTGCTCACGCAGTTTTTCTATTTCATCTAAAAATTCGTCAACCGGAAGTGCGCGCTCTTCTAAGGCTATGGGCATCTGTCGCCTCCAGCGGAATAGTGTGTGTTACCTAGTGTGAAATTATGGTACGGCACGCATCCTCGTACGTCCAGTGTTCAACCGCTCTTGCCGCTTGACGTCATTGAAGACCCTTAAAAGCTACGTTCTTGCCTCTTGACTATGATCTCAGGAATGAATCGACAAATGGAATTTGGATTTAGCGGATAGAGTTAGTTAAACCACTTGAACCGTCAAAATCCGGCAGCAGCTCGTCCAGGCTGTCCATTCTCTCGTGGGCATCTTCCGTAGTAATTCAGCTTGGTCCTTTAATTGCCTGCAAATCCGAATGTCACGAGAATCATAGTGATATTTCGGAGATAGTTACGGATATTCGGTGAATTCGGTCAGATAGCAGATTCATTTTGATAAACATAATTCCCATTATCGGACATTTGCAAAATATTGACACGGGTGCCACCGTATATAGTGGCTGTGTGGTCGAAGTCATAATGCTTGCTGACTGGATAAGTTCCTTAAAAAATCGCATTCTGAGCACCTCGCGCCGAACGGTAAACAAACTGCGCTCTTTGAAATCCGATCCAAATCCATAAACTCTAGAATGGCAGATCCGAATCTGCTTCAGAGTCTCTTTCCATCAATCTCTCCTGCAAGCGCTGTATCTTTCCTTCGACGGCTTCCTTGAACTCCAGGGTTGTGTGGTTTCTATCCTTCGCTGTGCGTTTCGAACAACCATAAAATGGCATGCCGGTCGTGCCATTCAATCGACAGACCATAACGCCATCACACTGACGACAATGCATCTGGTCGTCGTCCTGCAATGCTAGTCCAGGCATGTTCAGCGGGTGATAGCCGATCGCAATTGGAATGATTGATTTGGCTCCCCCTTCCTTCAAAGTCTTGATCACTTCATTCATGGTTGCCCCGGTTGAATAGACGTCATCGACGACCATTACATTCAACCCATCTACCACTTCAGCAATCTCAAAAGCGCCTGACACTGCGGCCTTTCTTTGTTCATAGTTCAAATGCTTAAGAGAGCCATAATCGCGGATGCACCTGATCAAATCTGGCCGAACATTTTGCGATGTCAGTGGAAACAGCCCATGAGACACCGACTCATCGATCATGGCATTGAGAAAAATTCCAATTCGATTCTCTTCGCCTGGCTTTCCTGGAATACAAGCAATTCTGTCAATCTTCACCCCCTTCCTCTGTGCCGCAAATCTTCCAAAATCAGTAAGAATTTCTGCAAACACACGTGCCTGCGATGCGGGTTTTTCCTTCGAATGAATGATTCGCTGCGTAAGAGCGTGCAAAGTGTGTCGCGGATCTGCTGTTCTGAAATATCGACCTGAAACAATCACCGGGCAATCAATATTCTCAAAATTGGGAACCTCTCCAGCCAAAAAGATAGGATCGCGAATTGCCGGGTTTATCAAAAACGCGCCTCTTCCTCGGGCGACAAATTCACCACCGCAACCAACCAAATCTCCACGAGCCAGCAATTCAAGTTCAGTAATATCTTCAATGATGACATCTGGAAAACTGCGGAATATGTCTCTCAAGAGCACATTGCCAGGCTTCACTGGCAAGGCTACTGTGCCCATAAGTAACTCGTGCGCTGCTCGAATTCTCTCCGGATAAGCCGACAAGAAAACAGCCTGATTTGGATTCCAATTGGTGCCCAAGGAGGCACGAATGACGTTTTGAAACAACCCGGTTTCAACAGGCCCTTGCGACACAGTTACGCTTACCGCGAAGCCCGAGCGCAGCAGTCTGTCAGCTGCATCAGCATTAGTTGTTACTGCAACAACTGCTGCTTTATTGGAAAGAACTTCGAACACTTTGTCGAGAAATTCAAAATCGGGCAAATAACCGTCGGCATCAATGACGTAACAATCAACCGATTTCAATGTGAAGAACATCGCCTGCGCCGCTCATCATTAGCCAAACAGCTTCAGCTGTTTGTCAGCAGAGGATGATTTGCCTGTGTTCGAAATCTCAAAATCCTTGACCTCATTGAGCAAATCATCAATGTCGCTGATTACAATCGCCCCTTTTTCAACAAATTTCCGCGGCCATTCCAAATTCTTGTTTTCGAGCAAGCTCTTCATCAAAAACAGCCTTCTGCCTGACTGAATGCAGTATCTTGCTTGATACAGCGCACCGCTGGTTTCTCCTGCCTCCACAATGACTGTACCTATGCACAGTCCACCCATGGTTAGATTTCGGACAGGGAAATTGAATTTGGAAACTGGCTGCGATGGTGGAAACTGCGAAATCAGCAGCTGATCAATTCCAATTTTGTCCTGCAGCTTTCTGTTCTCGCGCGGATAGTACTGACCAAGTGGAGTTCCAATCACTCCAATTGTTCTTCCGCCGGCTTTGATGGTCGCTGTATGCGCCGCTGTGTCAATTCCCTTGGCTAAACCAGAAACAACTGTATAGCCAGCTTTCGACAATAGCACTCCAATTTTTTGAGCGCGCTTAATCCCTTCCAAAGTTGGATTTCTTGTTCCCACAACGGAAATGCATTTACTCTGCAAGAAATCGAGATGACCCTGGGCAAAAAGAAACCTGGGCGCTTCCGACAAGACTGAAAGACTGTGAGGATAATCCGCGCAGCGTACACTCAAGATCCGGAGCTCGTCTCCAAGCTCATCTTTCAACCTGAGAAATGCTGCCTCCGTCTCGCGAAATTTTTCCTCAACTGCCGTTATAGAACATCCCAATACAACGGAAGCTTGCTTGGCAATTTCGCTAAGTTTCACACCTGAATAAACAAGGTCATCAATTTCTTCTTTCTTTGATGACATGCTGCGTTTTGCATAACCGAGAATCGCACCAATGACAGCAAAATTAATTGCCTCAATCCATTCCATTGACTCAAGTGACTCAAAGCGCGCCATCAGCTTAGGATCTTCATTTCAATTACCCAAAAAATGATACCATACATCAGTATGTGCAGTCTAATATAAACCATTTTAGTCGATAACTTCCAATTCGCGAAAAACCGCTTCAGAGCGACATTTATGACAAGATTTGGTATATCCAAAAGTGTGATTTCTCATATATTTATCGGTCGGACTTTTCTAACAGATCAACGGTTTCCGCCACTGATCAATTTCATTAACAAGCCCCCTGAGAGTGCAGCATGCTAAATCTGATGAATCTCTATTAAACAGCCAGTGCTCTTGAACAGCTCACAAAGTCGAGCTGATTGGCTCTTTGGAATGGCGATCGCCAAAAGTCGTTGCGCGCGTGATGCGCCAACATAGATCTTGCGGGCATCTTCCGAACTGTCCACGCTTGTTCCATCGAACACGTCAAGGATTCGTTTAGCTGTTTGGGCTGTCATTACTACACAGATAGCGGGAAATTCTAAACCTTTGACAGAGTGAATGGTTTGAGCCGGCGATGAGCTAACCGGTGGAGTTAGCAGTCCGTCAGTCAGATTCTGGCTTTTCTTCAATCGCTGATTTATGGTCGAATTTCCTGCTAGCCCAGGACCCAACACCGTGCGGGCATTATTCAACCACCCATCAGCCGTGTCGGTCCCTTCGAACCGCAACTTGTTTGCTAACGCGATCACCTCGGGACGCCAGCTACCATCATCTAGTCCGTTACTTACTAGATACTTGTTGTAGTCGCCTGGTGAAGAAATTTGCTGTCGTACCAGCAAAATAGTCCGGTGTAGATTTATTAGTGCCGAACGCAGATTTCCGGTCGAGAATGCGAATTGATAACTCATCACAGCATCAGCTAGCGACAGAGTCAGATGTTCAGTGCGATCAAGCACTGGCTGACCAATCGCCTTACAAGCACTTAAATGCGTTGATGCCACTATTGGTGCACTGGAAAGTGGAATTCCAGCAGCATTCACGAGCGACTGAAATTCTGTACCAATTTTCGAAGACACGGTGCCAGTATACGAAAGGATGTGCACTGGAGTCTGGTCATCCCTAAAGCGGCCCAATGGTTTATCAGGATTTTCTCTCAGAGATGGTGGACGAAGTGCCACAATCGCTGAGCATATCGATGGACTTGATCGGAAGTTCCCGCTCATAACAAGATGAGTCTCCTTCTCAAAGGTAGAAGAAAATCGTTCGAGCTCGTCAGTAACACCGCCCCGAAACTGGTATATCGCTTGATTCGGATCACAAATTAATTTCACCACCATCCCTGACTTTCGCAACCAATCGACAATAGCAAGATCAGATGGATTACAGTCCTGCGCCTCATCTACGATGATCTCTGCAAATCGAGCCGAAAGAGCGTCTCCGATTCGTTTGGCAAAAGCGGCATCAGAAAGCCTTTCTTGAACCATTGCTCGTACATCGTCAAAATCAACCTGACCTTGCCGCCGTGCGTTTTCGATTATGGAACGTGCTCGGCTTTCATACGGACCGATCTTTCTTTTCTCTACGTCAAAGTTTGCTTCAGCAAGAAGTTTGGGATCTGCCTTTGCTGTAACTCTGTCAAAGCAGTTTAGTTTCAACGGCTGTGCCCCTTCAAAAGGCTTGACCTCCCAACTATTTTTGTCTGGAATGAGTCTTGGTATTTGATCACAGCCTGGAATGCCGAATGGAGCAAACAAAAATTGCCATAGAAAGCTATCAAATGTCGAAATGACGCTCGGGAATAGTCTTGTTGGAAGAATGTCATACTGCCGCAAGCGTTCTTGAAATTCCTCGACCGCGGCCTTTGTGAAGGATAGAAATGCAACGCCCCGTCGATCCTCAGAATTCTTGAGCACGCGCAGAGTGCGCTCGATCATGGTTCTGGTCTTACCCGCACCTGGGCATGCTTTCACGAAAGCAGAACCCGCGTGATCGATAATCACTTGTTGCTCTGACGTTGGAGTATACCCAGTCATCATCAGTCAACAAGCGCTTTTATCGCTTCAGCTATGTAAGCCGGAACCTTGAAATCTTCTCCCGTTTCTATTAGCTCCGCAAGAACCTGCGCAAAATCCCCTTTCCGCGTGTCTTTGAAAATCTCATAAATTTTATTCGCTCTTTCATCACCGGACAGCGCTACAGCGTTATCCCATTTATCTTGAGACTTCGGGTGAATCGTCAAATACGCCTTGCGCAGAATAGAGCCATTGCCAGCTTCAAGAAGTTCTGCTTCCAGTGAGTATGTATTCGTTATGACTGCCAAATGTTTCTCCGCTCCTAGCTTTTCAGCAAGAGCAATCAGTTCGGTTTTTCGCAGCTCGCCTGGAATAGCCGTCTTCGACGAGCCGGAAGCCCCTAACTTTGTTTGATTGCCTGCTCCAGTTGCATGAGTAGTTCCGGACTTCTCATTTTCGGGCTGTAGTTCGTCTTTCTTGTTCTTTCCTTTGTCTCCGTCTGTAACAACCACCACAAGATCTGCAATTCGAACACTATTCAATGCGGTTAGTAGTAAAGTTGCATATGGAAGAAAATCAACACCATCAATAGGAACGAATACAGCAGACCTGAACACGCGAAGTTTGTCGGTGTCATCTTTTAAAGTGTAGTTTTTGGCGATTGCCGGGAAGAGTAAAGCTTCTGCGATTCCCTCAACTAGTAAAACCCGCCCCGCAAAAAGAAGTGCTGCCTTCGTCACGTCCAGATAGCGATCAACCTTACGCCGATCTACCGGATTAAGTTGCATCTTTGACAATGCAATGCAACTGGTCAATCGTCGCTCTGCCGAAAGCTTCTCCGCCGCTGGTGTAACATCGGTTTCAGCTCCAGCAGGAACACTTGACGAAGCCGCACTTGCTTGATCCTCCCTCTTCGTTCCTGTGTCGCCAGAACCAGCCGGATCTGGTTTCGACTCCTGATCTAGAAATTTTGAGTTATCCGGCACTACGGATTTGAAAACAACTAGCCGGTCACTGTTAACCCATGCAGAGAGATTTGGTGAGTGCGTAGCGACAATCACTTGAAGTTCACCAGACGGGGCATGATCGATTACTTGGTGCTTCCGTGATTGCGCGGACTCGTCTTGAAGGAATGAGAGCACGGCTGCTTGAAGCTGCGGGTGTAAATGAGCCTCAGGTTCCTCAACAAGAAACAATGTCAAGTCTGCTGATCTGACTTTTTCTAGCTCAACAGCAATCGTTGCGATAAATAATAAATTGGCGTATCCGTGTCCAGAGTAGCGAAGGTCCTCCGGGTTAATCCCGTAATCAGCGAGTCTGAAACGCAGGTCGCGCGCGATTTCAATCAACGCTTCATCTGTAGAAAATCCCAGCGTTGCGGACTGCCGACGAACTCCTAGAGTGAGGGCTACGAGGCTTTTTTCGACCGCTTTGTCCACCTTGCTTAGAACATCATGAGAATGCGTTCTGGCAAGATCTTTGGCGAGCTGCGGAGCTGTTGTTCCTTCCAAAAAATGATTTAGAAGCGCCATAATTCGTGTTGGGTTTCCCGATGCCAGGGACCGCTTAGCGTCTCTCAGCGGAGGAAGATAAACGTGTCGAACCATCTCAAAACAGCCCGGTTCAGGCGTGTTTCCTTCTCGACCCGCCCAAATACCCGGCTTTGAACCAACGGTAACTGCATCAAAGCGAAGGCCAAAACATGCCTCGGTGAGAGACGAATCAGTTACGGCAGAAATAAGACGTCCCTGCTGCCCGGTTGATAATTCAGCGAATCGACCAACAAGCTCAAAATGACTTGTCGAACTCTTAAATCGAAGATCTGTGGACTCGCAATAAATCTCTCTGCGTCCACCTAGAGGGGATGTAAGCAGACGGATGGCGTCAATGGCATTGCTTTTGCCACCGTTGTTTTCACCAACAAATACGGTCAAATCTTTCTGTAATTCAATATTTGTTGATTCAAACGAACGAAACTGCTTCAGTTCTATGTTCTTGAGAAACATCGTATTACCATTTTAAGTAATCAACCGCCTAGAATCTAGCTCATGTCAAGAATTTAGATTTTGACGGCGCACTGAATTCAATGAACTCTTCACTGCTGAATGTACTTTTGCTTGTGCACTTCGCTTAGCCGAAAACCACGGACAAACGTCGACTGACGAATGAAGTTAGAGGGGCCGGACGGAGTCTCTAGTCAGCGCGATTGGAAAGAAGTATCTTCCGCTCACTCGTATGCGCATTGACCCATCAAGAAACGTACCCTGACAAGTCTATTGCCTCATCTAAAATCGTACCCCTTTGCGCTTACGAGCGGGGGGATGCCTGATACTGCCCAGTATCGGGCATTCTCGTCTTAAATATGCCCGATATCGAGAACACTGCACATCTAGATTGCCGGTAAAATATGCCTGATATCAGGAGAGCCTGAGGGGTTCTTTGGCTGAAGGATAGGCGGGAGTCCCCACAGCCTGACCAAGGGGTTTCGGCGCCGGCTATCTCGAATGTAAAAGCACTGCTGCTGCTCCAGAAGTTTGAGCGCTACCAGACGGCGATTTGTATGCAGCCCCTATTTCCTCATACCGGGCGCACGAGGTAATTAAGTTGAGTTACAAAGACTACGAACGCCTTATAGCGAAGATTGTTGAAAACCTCGGTAAGCTGCAGGGTTTGACGAATTCACACGTGAAACATAATGCCCAAGTCGCTGGTGCTTCCGGAGCATCGCATCAGATTGACGTTCTATGGGAATTTGAAATCGAACAAGAGAAGTACAAAACAATATTTCAAGCAAAAGATTGGACCGAAAAAGTAACCCTTGGTGCAGTCAACACATTTAGTGGTGTGCTCCGCGATATTGCAGACGCCCGTGGCGTCATGATCACACGTAAGGGCTACGACAAAGGAAACATAGAGAAGATTGCCAAAACCTACAACATTCAGCTTCTTCGCCTAGATGAGTACGGAAATATTTTCAAGGGTGGTAGCGGCCCCAGACTTGCGGCGAGAGCCTTATTGCAGGACGTAACTGTTGGTATTTCCAATTTCAAATTTGCTAGCGAAGAGCAAGCAAAAGCATTTCGCGAGTATTCCAACCAAGTTGAACGGTCCGAGGTGATTTTCTATTCTCAAAGTGGAAAACAGAGCCGGTTGTCTGAAATGACCAGATTGATCGAGAAACTGGCTGAAGAGAAAGGAATACATAATGATGGGCAAGACCTAACCTTTATTCCTGAGGAACCTCTATTCGTCCGCACATCTCCCGAGGTAGAAGTTGAAATTCTCGCTATTCGTGCACTCATAACTAAGAAAACAGAGCTCCTTGGTCAAGCTTCGCTGTTCGTTACGCACATTTTGCAGAGTGCCACGGGAGACCAAACTTACTACGTTGATGATTCCTTTAAAGTTCACCGACAGGAAAAGATGGAACTGATACTTAATTACCGAGACTTTAAGGATCCGGATAAAACGCGCACAACGATTTTTTCCGTCGAGGATCGCGCAACGTCAAAATTACGGAAGAAAAAAACTGATCAGAATTCTGAATCTTAAGGCTTCACCCCTAAACTGTCAGCCCAGTCTGCCTTTGTCCACCGGCGAGCAATTGGCCGGCTGAGGCAAGTAAAACATGCCTGATATCATCGAGAGCAAGAGCGATCTTCAATTTGATGTACTTCCAGTACCTTGAGTTCTATTCTTTGCTTTTGCCAGGGTGTCATTAAGTTTTGCCTTGGCTGCAGTTTGGCGTGTCTCTTGCTCGTAAGCGGCGCTAAGCAATCCCGAAAAAATTCGCTGTATTTTTGACATAAATTCAGCATCTAAAGCTTGCAGTACTGCGAGTTCACTCGGGTGAACATGCCGGTTACAGATGTCTTTCAATACAGTTAGTATCTCTGAATTCAAGCGTTTTGCCCATGGTGGCATAGTATTATTTTTCTGTTCGTCTGCTAGTTTTGTCAGTTTCGCCGGCAAGCTCCCGTCATAGCCTTTATCTTCCAGTATCTGGTCTAGTGCTGCCCGGTACATTGCCAGTGCTGCACTAAATGCGGTGGCTGCTTGAGCTTTGTATGCCTGCTCTAAGTAATATGCTACTAGTGCCGAAGTATTCGGGGTCGCGATCCCCCCTCCTCGAACGGAGACTATAACAAGCGCTGGAGCCTTCTCGGTTTTGTAGATCAACCCGTAGAAAATATTCTGGCAGTTTACGCAAGAAAGCCTTACCAAAGCCGGATTTGTGTACTCTGGCAATTTTGCTCTTACACCTGGACCGATTGAATCTTCCCTACACAATTCAGCAATGATTTCTTGACCCACGGTCTTATTAAAGTAAAGCTTTTCCAGCTTCATTCCCGAATACTCAAAACAATTAGGGCAATACATTGTTCCAGCATGGCCAAAAGCATCAAACGGAAGACCCGCTCTTAAACGCGCTAGACTGAGATCTGCAGGATTACGGAGCAGTCCATTGATTAAATCTGGAAGTTCATTTAGCGGCACAACCTAACTCCTATCACGCATGTCTACAAGGTCGGAAATCAAGTCACCCTCTTCTTTGGACCGTTCATAGATGTCCGCCAAAAGAAATTGAAACACCTCCTGTATACCGATGATTGTCTCCGAATTGAATGCGGACACTACTGTTACATCCTTCGGATGAGCGACTTCATTACCGAGTTTTCGCAGGATTTGCAGCATCTCAGTATCCAAATCAAAAGCCCACGGTTTCGCCGTCCCCTTATTTCGATCTAATTCGAGTGCTTTTATTTTGCTATTGAGCATCCCTTCTTCATAGCCTTCAAGGTGTAAAAGTTGTTCTAGAGCAGCACGATACATTTCAACTGCTGCGCCATGCGCATCTAAGCATTGACACAAATATGCTTGATCTACGAAATGCTTAACTTCCGGAGGTGTATTCGACGTACTCAAACCACCTACTTTAGTTGGGAATACCGCTAACTTAGGAGCAGGTTTGCTTGAGACAAACTCATCGTAAACCAGGCAATTTAATTGCAGAGAACATTGCTCGCAAGTGAAGACTAACAGAGAAGGTCCCCACTCACTGTCAGAAAAAAATTGTCCATTGCTAATAGGCTTGGAACGCGAAAGTCTGCAAAGTGGGCCAGTGTGCAACAAAACATCGACTTTGACGCGCCTATCTTTGGTACAAGCCGGGCAATAGATCTTGTCTTTTGAAATCCAAGGGACGGGGCGGTCGAATACAATTGGGAAATGACTGCCTGAGCGACTTCCAAAAACCATCGGCGTGTGTCGTATGGTCGATAAGAAGTGCGGTTTCACTTCTTCAATCAAATCTTCTAAATCACTAAGCACAAAGTTTCTCCCAATTCACTCGTACGATGCGAAGAGCTCGCGTCGTACTGATTCTGTAGAAATTGCGATCGCAGCTGCTTTAACAGCAACTCGCCAATTCGATAACTCTATAAAACACCCAGATCGTCACTTTTGGCAAGCATCAATTTGTTGAATTTCAGGCAGAGATCCTGTGATCGTCTGACTTTCAAGCATTCCCAGGATCATTAGAAAACAGCGTTGGCCAAAAATATGCCACCGAATGTGGTGATCCCCGATCTTGAAAGATATCTTTTCGGTATCTCTTAATACCTCAGCCTGTGAACTGCATCCCGGGTGTCCTCCGGATCAACTGCGAGATATGCCTGCAGCTGCGACAGCGATGAGTGCCCGGACATTTCCTGGACTGTTCTGAGAGGCACCCCCATTCGACTAAGTGTCGTCAAAAACGTCCGGCGCATTGAGTGCGTGGAAGTTCCGTCCAGGCGAAGCGCGTCGAAGGCGCTGCGCATTATGTAGTGTCCCTGGACACGCTCAATATGGCCGCTTGCAGATCGGTTGGATGGGAACAACCATGTCCCAAGTGTTGTCGACGTTACGTATTCACGTATATGCGATCTCAGTTTGGGGTGAATCGGAATGTCACTGTAGACGGTGCCGCGCTTTTTCAGGCGTTTGACGGTTAGTTTGTTTCTGACAGTTCCATTTTCGGTAACCACCTGGTCGGTTTCGAGGCGGACGATTTCACCGATGCGGAGTCCTGTGTATATACCGATGGCGAAGAGAAGTTTGTTTCGAGCGGACGGAATGACTTGAAATATGTTTTGGATATCCTTGTCTTTCAAAATTGCGGCTTGGCCGGCCATTGAACGAAACCTTTCTAGCGAGATATATCGTTCAGTATATGTGGGTCACTATTTTTGTGCAAGTGAAGACCCTATATATAGTTGGCTTTCCAGCTTCTCTTGACTGAACAAAA
>JAIETE010000294.1 GCA_019745505.1 Candidatus Obscuribacterales bacterium
ACCTACGTCAATCAGTGGGGTGGTTGCCATGTCTGGAAAGTCGCCGACAAAGTTTTTGCAATCGGCGGACTGGACGAAGAAGAGAATGAGGAGTTCTACACTATAAAAGTTAGCCCATGGGCGTTTGAGGTGCTGCAAGAGCAACCGGGCCTGCGACCGGCACCATATCTGGCATCACGTGGTTTAAGCTGGATACAACACTACGAAAAACCAGGACTCAACGACCAGCAGTTGAAAGACTACATTCGCAAATCATACGACCTTGTGCTCGAAGGTGTTTCCAAAAAGAAACGCCGTGAACTGGGATTGCTCGATTAAGCTTCCCGGCGTTCTTGCAATTATTTACTGGGCAAAACTTTGTCCAGCTCAGTAAAAGAAACAAAGTCGATCATTTCCCAAACGCCTTTCTTGTTGGGCTTAAAAATGTCCATACTCTGAGTTTCTTCTTCAATAGCTTTCTTGCCGTCTTTAGTTACGGTCAAATACCAGGTAATGCGACCAACCGCCAGATCACCAGCGCGATAGACTCTGAGTAATTTGAATCGGTATTTATACTGCTTTGATTTGTCCGCGAAGAGCTTCTGAAATCTAGCGCGCATCGTATGCCAATCTTCTGTGGGAATACCTTGATGATCTGCTTTGATTTCTTTCGAAAACAACTCGCATGCTCCTTCGAGATCTCTGCGGTTGAACGCCTCTGTCCAGTCAGCAAAGCGCTTCTCAATTGCCTTGAAGTCACTGTCGGAAGGCTTGGCACCGGCAACGGTGCAGGTAAGGAAAAAGTATGAAATCAGCCACAAAGTAAGGTTGCGCATTTAAGAAAATCCATTAGGAATCGAACTTCCAATAGTTTATACTGACCTGCGCCACATGGAATCTGGTTCTAAGGCAAGCTCATTGGCTAATAGCTGATTTCTCGCATGTATAGGAAATCCGAGATTTGAAGTTTAAGCGGACAAGCCGAGTTTTACTACGTTGGATAGCCACGCCGTTTGCTGCCCTCGGTGGTTATGGCTTGGGAATAGTGGCTTGCGCCACACTGCAGGGTGCCATCGCTTTTTTCACCTTCATCCCGTTCGTGCCGTATTTGCTGTGGCTTACTGGTGCCGTAACCACCTACTTGAGCGCGACTTTGGCAACAAATTTTGCAGTTAGCTGCGCTCCGACCATGCACCAGAAAGTCCGCTGGCTTGTCCTTTTGCCGATTTTCACATATCAGCTGCTTCAAGTTTGCTCAATTCCGGCAGCAGAAAAAACAATGCAAAACTGGTTTGGAGTATACGCATTCGAAGGCTTTGCGGTCATAAGCTGGTTGGTGTTCAGAGCGTGGAAGAGACCGCTCTAAAGCAATTACCACCACCACAGTTTGAATCCTTTCATCAAAGGAAACAAAGGCTTGTCTTTAGGCACGGGCGAGGATGCTTGTCTTGAAGTTTGCGCCTGAGCAGGAGGATTAGCTGTTTTCTCTTGAGTCGGTTCTTTGTAATTGCGAACATACAGATTTGTCCCAACGAAGTTTGGCAGAGGAGCGCCATTTGCTCGCTTCTTCTGTTGCATCAGGTCACGCAGATTCTCGACCGTTTTCTCACGAGCAAGAGCGCTTTCGGACCCGTCTTTCGGATTCGCCTTCAACGCTGCCAACTCCGCAGCAGTTGGCGGGTCAGGAATATCCGGTACGGCATTCTTGGAGCCAGACTTTGACGGTGGTGATTTCGGCACAGACAACTTCTTGCCTTCTGCGTCTATGCCGAAGCGATCGAGACACAACCGGCAATACTCACCGACCGTCCCAGTCGGCTGCAAGGCGTAGGCAATTCTGTACTCGCGAATTGCTGATTCCTTATGCCGGAGATGAACCATACAGTTCGCATAGTAATAATGCAGAAGCGGATTGTTGAACTCGGACGGCAGTGCGGCGCCCAAATCGTTTGCAGCGTTTGCGAACTGACGACAACGGTAAAGAGCAATTGCATTGCTCAATAGATTCACCTTAGGCTCAATCACATGCGGCGCTTCCTCTCCGCCATTATTCACTCCAAAACCTTTGACGTTGTTTGCACCAAAGCCGGCATCGAAGGCAGACTCGCTGTTGACACTTATGGCTGCGACCTTTTTGGCGGCATATCCGGCTGGCGCTGCTGATTCACTAGCCAGTACTGAAGGCGAATACAACCCTATCGTTGCCACAGTAAAAACAAAGGCGCTGTTTCTCAATACTTTCATCTCTATTGCACCGGTCCGAAAATCTCATCCATATAGTCAGAAGAACGTGAAGGCCAGCCAGTGAAGATCACATCAGTTTTTCGATTGATGCTCAATACACCAAGGCACTGATTCCATCCTGTCCCCGGCTGCCATGAAAGCGTGCCGGACAGAGCAGTGCGATGAACATCGGCAGAATAACTCGGCCAATCCGGTTTGCGAGTCATGGGAATTTCATAGTGACCATCAATGATGGTGCTCCATGCGGTGTTAGGTTTGTCTCGTTGTGTCTGCTCCTTCACTATAGTTTTGGAGGAACCTTCAGGAGAAGCGCTGGTATTAAGCCAACCGGGCAATTGCCCAGACGTACCCACTGCAACTTGAGCGCTGGTATTATCGGGAGTGCTGTACTTGGGATAGATGTAATAAGTAACGGATTCCTCGCCGTTGTTGACGAGATGCTGCGACTTGAGCAAATTTTGCAGTTCGGATTGCGTATAACCTGGTTTGAACTCTTTTACACGCTGCAAGATGACACTGATCGCGACGGAATGATCACCCGGCAAAGCGTTGATAGCTTGCCACAGATTGTCCGGTTGAAGCTCATTGCCGAGCGACACGTATCCATTAAGCAAACCCGAGGTTCCCAACCACTTACTCGAAGAGTAAGGGTACGTATACCTCTTCTTTTCCAAGTCAACACTCTTGAATGGTTGAAGAGTACCAGTATCTGCATAATATGGGGTCTGCGGATAGGTGGTGGTGTGTCCATGCCCATCATCCAGTCTGATAGTAGCGATAGACGTGAGCTTAATTGCCACAAAAGAATGCGGGATCGCCAGTTCATAACTACGCATCGGATTTGCCACAGCAGAGGCAGCTGCAGCGAGCTGAACCTGTTCTGAAATTTGCCCGGACTCCCTGAAGGCATTCGGCAAAGTCATAACGGTGCTGTTTGGGACGGCAACATTCTTCCACTGGTCGAATGTGCTGTTCGATACCAAATGTGATGCTTCATTAGAATGGAATGTCACAAAGCAGAAGTGTTTTCCGTTAGCTTCAGAAGGGTTGTATCCTTGCAAAAAGGTCTGATTGAACTTGGTATGCAAGTTAGCAGTTATGCCACCGGGAATCGTCTGCGGATCATTCACTTCGATATTTGACTCCTCACCTCGGTAGAGCGCAGCGCTGTCCCACTCTGATGTATTGGAGGAAGTCACATTGCCTCCGCGCCCCAGCAATTTCGCGGGCTTGCTTGAGACGAGTTGGTTGAAATAGACCGACAGCGCTGATTTGTTGGTGAGCTTGTTGTAAAGATCATCATTCACTGACTGGGCATTTTGAAAGGCTTCATTCGGTGAATTGCCGCCCGTTCCGTATCCTTGCTGACTCATAGACTCAGCGTTGGCATTGACAAGGAAAGACTTACCCCACACTCGGTTGATGTTGGCGAGACTGATTGTCCGCTGTGAGTCGGTAACGTCGTCATATCCCAGACCTTGCTTCGAGGACGAAGCAGTGGGATTGGTCTTAATCTCGAATACACGCTTAGCCACATTTAGAGCGCCTGCGTCAATCGAGTTTTTCATTTCCTGAGAGCTTCCAAGAAAAACGCTCATGCGAAATCCGGTTACGATCGCAATAATTATCAACAGAGCGCAAACCGCCACAATTGCAAATGCGCTTCCAGTATTCTTACGGACGAAACGTTGTCGAAACATATTTGACATAGACCTCAGCGCGGAACCGGGACTGAAACAATCGGCTGTTTTACATTCGCAGAGACAGTTACACGCTCGTAGCCGGGAAACGGAACGGGCATGGTAACAATCATGGATGTCGTAAGCGAAACTTCCTGCGTGCCGACATCGAAGTTCAAGTTACTGTATTCGAGCTTAGAAATATTGGACGGCAAATGATACTGCCGAATCACATCAGAGCAGGCTTGAGCTGCATTAGACTTGTCCGGGAGCGTCGAACACAAGCGCGCCAATTGCTCCGCGAATTCCTCATTTGCATGAGCCGCATGAAACATCACTGCCAGATCCGCTGCAAATAAGACGAGAGGAACAAAAACAATGCCGACACCGACGATCGACTCAATTAGGGCGTTGCCCCTGATTTTTCTGTATTTCATTTTGATTGGCTTGCTTTAGGTTATTCGTTCAAGAAACGATTATTTTCAACAGGGCGCCGCCCAACAACGGTGAATGTGATTGGACTGCCCAGTCCCGGAACACCTTTGAAGAAAAGAATCGCCAAAGGCGGTCTGAAAGAAACAGTGGTAGAAATGTTGACAAACCAAAAGTCAGCAGTTTGATTGCTGCCTACCGGCTGCCAGGGAACAGGTTTATATTCGATATGTGTTACCGGTGGTTGATCCGGATTGGCCAATCCACCTAATAAAGTCCGACGCCACTGCTCGGGAATCGTCTTCATGACAGTTCCATTGTTATCAAGGGTTTTCGATCGTGGCAATTTCTGCGCCTCTCGTAATTGCAGTTCGTTCAGATAGCGCGCGGATGCATAATCGACTCCAATGCAGACCGCATCGACAACGGGAAACAGACCAAACATCAACAACAAAAATAGGCCTGGAGCAAACTCGCTGATCGCTGTACCGCTTGCGGAGCGCTTGTCCATGCGATGTGCCTTTCGGAGCTGCAACAAAGTTGAGCCTCACAGTGCGTTGGAATATACTTTTCCATCATACCGAAACAGCGCTCTGCGTCTAGGCTTTCGCAGGATGAGAATTGTAAGGCAATTGTGGAGGCGCTTACAATCTTTTGCTCCGCAAGTGGCAACCATTATGTCTACAAATTCGGGAATACGCTTGTTCAGCGGCTTGTCCGCAGACGCTCTTGTAAAGGGACTGTGTGCGGACTTTACAAATAGAAGATTAGAATTCGCACTCAATCATTGAAGTTCCGGATCCCCGGGAATAAAAGTCCTGAAAACATAATTCTGCTTACATTTTAGGGTAAACTTGCCTGAAAGTGGTCAGGGATTGAAGTAGCATCCGGAGTTACTCTATGAAGTTTTTCACCGCGCACAATATATCCGTTGGTCTGCTACTAACATCACTGTTATTGACGCCCAGCGCGGAAGCAAAAGATGGAGCCACCGCTGCCAAACCGATCCCTGTTTTTAAGTACAGAGAATATGAATTCCGAATGTACCAAACAGGAGACAAATTCGGAAGAAAAATCACGTTCTTCGTCTCCCAGCCTACGCAGAAAAAACCTCTACCAATTGTACTTTTTATCAATGGTGCAGGTGGACAATCAGCATTTCAAAAAACGCCCGAAGGAATAGTCGGCGATTTTCCCTACGATAAATTTCTAAAGGTCATGGGTAACCGCGCACGCTTGATGATAGTGGAAAAGCCAGGTGCTCAGCTCTTCAGTCCACGCGCCAAAAATCCGGAAGAGTTTTTGAAGGAATACACTCTAGATCGCTGGACAGAAGCAAATAATGCGGCTGTCAGCGCATTGCGCTCAAGCCCTGAAATCGACAAGAGCAAACTCCTCGTGATTGGACACTCCGATGGAGGGCAAGTCGCGACACACCTCGCTCGAAGCAATTCCGCAGTAACTCACGTTGCGAGCTTAGCAGGCGGAGGCACCACGCAATTATTCGATATGGCTTACTCTGCATCGGGCAGAGAACAGCAAAACCAAAACTCGAGCGCAGAAGTCGAGAGAGTCTATCAAAAGTGGCAAAAGATAAAAGAAGATCCGCACAGCATCACTAAAACAGCATGGGGTCATCCATTCAACAGATGGTCATCATTTTTAGCTAGTTCGTCATTGGACGATCTGCTGCATTGCAAAACTAAAGCATATCTGGTTCAGGGCACAGCCGACCAAACAGTACCGGTCACCTCTTTCGACGCAATGCGCGCGGAGCTTGTAAGCCATGGCAGGGATGCCGTATTCGAGCGAATCGATGGTGCCAATCACGGTTTGACTATAGGCACTGGCAGTGCGGCGAAAGAGGAATTACCAAACATACTTTCGAGAATCATGAACTGGTATCTGGGCAAACAGTAGCTCATCTACCTGTATTCGCGAACATATGTCTGCCGGCTGGCTGACGGACTGCGAAATTGTCCTGCACGGTATCCGATACCCTGTTCACCCATTCTCTCCGGTGGTCCACCCGGATTAAACCCCTGAGTCGGTCTTGGCGGTCTAAACCCGTTCTGCATCCCACCGGAAAAACCGCTGCCGGCACCAAAGGCGCCACCGCCTGCTTCTCTCTGCTGCGCCTGCAAAGAATGCGGATCTGTCACCGGAATTGCAGTCTTCCATTCGATTCCCGTCTGCCGCCCCGCTCGCACATGATCGTGATGACTCAATACCTGAGGATGAAACATGCTCAGCGCCCGCTTTGATGCAGACACAATCTCCTTTTGATCGGCCTTGGCATCCAATTGAAGGAGAACAGACCCATCAGTGCCAAACAATCCAGGCGCAACAAAAACGTAGCCGCTTGAGCGCGTCGCATTTTTTATAGAACCCAAATCACTTCCACTTCCGGTTGTATACACCAGCTTCCCAATCAATTGATCAGACCACGCACTGGGTGCCAAGCGTTCAGCAAGCTGTTTTCGCTCTTGCTCGCTTTGCCCCACCACTATCACCAATGGTCGCTTGTCGCAGGCAGCTACATCTACAGCAAGACGAACCGTATCCACAGCAGGCAATTCTTTTGGCACGCTCTTTCCTTCACTACCGTAATAGCGCGCAATTTCATTCATGCGCAATGCCATCTCATCAGAGTCGCGAAAAACCATTTGAGGACTGCGTCCACCGCGAACGATCGAACGTCCTGATGGGTCGAGAATCGCAAAAACGGTGTTTTCCAGCGGTGCATCAGGGCGCCACAAAGTCTTCAGCAGCTCCGCTTCGCTGGCGCTCTCATAGGTCATCATCCTGACACAGACGAAATCCCTGGAGGCTTGTATTACGTTTGGCTTGGACAGGAACCTCCCATCCATATCTTGCTTGCCTGGTCACCAGATGCCGGGTACGCCTGCGCACTGCGGCGCTGCAGCGACCAGCAAAATAGGCTTGCGTGCTTTTGAAGCCTCTGAAATGGCCTGGCGCCAGGTCGGAATCCAACCTATGCCATCCGACTCCGCGAAGGCGGGGCGGGCGCCGGCACAGTTGAGCATCGTGCAAAGGGCAAGCAAAGCAAAAGTCAAACTGATTCGCATATCGAGTCTCCAGGAGCGACCAAACAACCACAGGAGCGGAAGTGACGTATCGTGCCCACCACTTCCGCCATTGCTGCTGTTCGGTTACAGGCAAGCCCTCGCTTGCCATCACTTCCAACTTATCAAAGCAATATGGAGAAATTATGGATTTAGATTCAAAAACTTCTTTGGCCTCGCGCACTATTGAAAGAAGTTTGACCCGTCGAGTCTTGGTTCAAATGTTCTCATAAAACTTGCGAAGTGCTATAAACGTTCTCGAATTACTGCTGACCGAAAAGGCAACTGCAAGACCCATGAGGCTTGAGGGGATAGTAGATAGCGCTGAGCAAAGGCTATAGACATCTGCCGCCAATTGACGCTTCGACAACTGCTCAACGGATGGACTGAGCCAGAAGAGTTCAATGGCAGGCAGCAACCAGTGCAGGCACCAGACGCTGAATAAGGCAGTAGAAGATGAAGTTAGAACTATCGCCTTTAGAGGCTTGCCCGATACCAATCTGAAAGCAAACAGGTTAATGACAAAAACCACAAGTCCGGTGATCCATGCACTCACGAAGGTCTTAAAGGCTTCTGTATAGAAAAGTTCTCTGTATGAAGTGAAAGACTGGTTCGCCTTGGTGGCATACTCGCAAATTCCTCCCCACTGATGAGAAAATAGCTCAAAAACTCCGCAAGCTATAAGAGGACTTGCCAGAACGACGGCTAGCTGCAATAGAAGAGCAACATAAACCAACTTAACTGGGCCACAAGTGACGAAACGTTCGTGCATTACTTGCCACAAGAAAAGCTTCTTCTTGCAAGCCGCAGCTATTATCAAACAATTGAGGACTATGGATGGAAGCAAAATAGCAACAGTGGTCGCGTGCAGACATTCTCCAATTAGATAGTAGGTTGCTCTGAGCAGGCAGATGAACAAAGGAAAAAGAGACAAGAGTGCAAGAACAAACAAGGCTGTCCAGGCGAATTCAGCTAACCGAGATGACTTACCTTTGCTCGAGACCGAGATAAAAAATGGACTAGTCGAGCACGGAATCTTGAAGCGTTTGACTAATTCGTTGAATAAGAGCAATCCAATAACTCCGGCGCCTGCTCCTCTGATAGAGAACTCGAAGCCATGCTCCAGAATTTCGCGGCGGAAAATTAGAGTCCGCCCAGTATCAATCAATTGGCATATTTTCAGCTCGGTAACCGGCAACAGGACAACGTTGGGGAATTGAAAATCTTTCCAACCGAATGCGCCGGCCTTCTCTGCCGCGAGATGCAAAAGCAGAACAAAGCCAAAAACTCCACCAATTAGGGCAGCAATTTGAAATCGTCGTAACAAGATAACGCAAATTCCATGTCTTAAATCCTTCCAAAACACATATTACGCTTGTAACTAGTACTTATATAGGGCGATCTTCCGGCCACAGTGAGGAAAACCGTATTCTCAAATCTCTCAACCATGCCCATGCTCTGGCAAGAGGCTGAGGATTATGGTCAGAATCATGGTATTTATCATTGTTTTCTCTTCGCTCGCGGGAAACGTCCTCGGGTTTCATCTGCCTCATGCAATTGAACAACAGGCCGCGTTGGAACTAGCGGCAAGAATACCCTCACAAGCCGAGAGAATATCTGAATACGTTCGTTTCGATGCAACGTGCCTACAGAGACAGAAGAACACCGATGAACATGCTCTATTCTCGATCCAGAAAATGGAAGCAATCCTCGATCTTTTGAGTCAGATTGCTTTTTCATCGTTTGTAGAAAAACACAAACAGCGGTTTGAGCGGCTAGATGACACCGCCCTAGTTAATGAATCTGGGCTGAGCAAGACATACAGAGAGTGCGCAGACTCGACCATTCAGCTGACTTACAGAGGGAACTTCGAACAAGCCAATTCATTCGCAGAAAGAGCATTAGACCTACGATGTAATCTCATGACGCCTTCAGCAATAGAGTATTCGAGCAGATTCAGCAAATTCTGGTACTTCCCATCTGCGGAAGATTTATTAGCTGATTGCTTAGTCAATCTAGGTAAATACGCAGAAGCACGGGATTTGATCCAAACGATAAAACCAGTAAGCGACCTGCCGGAATGTGTCGATTGGCCAGAACAGTGTGTAGCATTTCGCACCTCAACTGCCGCTCGAGCACTCCTCGGAATGGATAGTGCGGATTCAATCAAAGAATTAGAGACTCTCGTCTCCTATTCTCGAAACAGAGACTTAGGAGAATCAGAACTGTTGCTGGAAATAGCCTATTTGACACAAAGCCGAAAAGAGGATGCACGTAAAACATACTCAAAAATCAAAACAAACAATGGTTCACTAAACAGATTGGCTACTTTGTTCATTCGAATACCTGACTCGAGTAAAGAAAGCTCACGTCAGATTGCCGATGAGATGGTCAAATGTTTGACCAAGAGCTTCACCTCCGTGCCGCCAGACGCCCCACCATTTCTCGACTTTGGCGCAACTGTCATGGATGCCTACGGGTTTGGAGGTGCGGCAAGCAAACTCCGAACAGCTGCTCAGAGCCTAAGGCATGGCAACAGCGTCCAATTCCATAGCATACAAGCACCTTCGACACGAAAGACCTGATTGCTTTAGATTTCTACAATGTAATTAAGACGCAAGAAGTGCCACCAGCGGCATTATGCGCTGGGTATAAATCCAGTTAATTGCTTAAAACAGGCATCATAAGTAGAATCATTTTAGGGCTTTGGGCAGCGCTGACGCCACCTCTGCAAGCATGCCAGCCCCATGGAAGTTATGAAACACCGGAAACCAGGTCGGATGCCGAAGCAAGAAAAGTTGAAACACCGGAACACTTGGGCAAAGTTCCTACTTTCGCTCAGCTGCCTTTCCCTTGTCGTTCCTCAGTATGCTGAGGCTCATCGCAACTTAGCAAAAGGCAAGTCAGATCAGGCAAAAGGCATTCCCAGCGTCTACAAAACACCCAAGACCTCGCATCGCTACAAGCAAGTCTCGCAGTATCTGACGATGAGCGACGGCACTAAAATTGCCGTCGATGTATATCTGCCGGACAGCTATAAGCGTGGCGAAAAGCTGCCGACCATGTTCGAGCAGAGCCGTTATTGGCGCGTGATTCAACCGAAGTCTTATTTGAAATTCCTGTATTGGACACCACTAAGTCTGTATCGGTCGGAATTTCTCTCGCACGGATATGTATGGGTAGTCACGGACGCCCGGGGGGCAGGAGCCTCATTCGGCGACCGTCCATGGGAGCTGCCACCTATGGATATCAGGGACAGCAAAGAGATAATGGACTGGATCGTGAAACAGCCATGGTCCAATGGTGATATTGGTCTGATCGGCCACTCCTACTCGGGAAATATGGCTGAATTCGCGCTGATGAACAAACATTCCGGGGTAAAAGCTGCCGCCGTTCTCTCCAGCCCATTCGACATTTATGCCGATGTGCTACGACCAGGTGGTCTTCCTCTTCAACCATTCATCAATAACTGGATGCAATTGAATAAGGACTTCGACGCCAATGTTCTTCCGCGTAATTTGAAGTTTTTGCGTCCTTTACTCTGTCATATGAAACCGGTCGATGAAGACCGAAATAAGCATTTGTTGAAACAAGCCGTTGCCGAACACAGAAAGAATTCGGCACTGTCAGCGGACAAGTTGAATTTCAGAGACGACTCTCCGTTCACTGCTAGGGACTTGCATGCCACCAAAACACGCGATCTCTCCAGCGACATTTTGCGTGAGAGATACGGCAAAGACTACGAGGCGCTGGGTGTGGATCCGAGCAGCCCAAGCGACTATTGGAAAGAATTCGATGCAGCGAAAGTGCCGATGTATATGAGTTCGGGCTGGCTTGAAGGTTCGAATTCGCGGGCGGCTGTCAACCGTTTTCTCAACTACACTTCACCCGGCTCGAAGCTAATCTTAGGTCCCTGGGAACACGACTTCTTCAATATTAGCCCATTCACGCGCGGAGGCTTGTCACGTTTTCGTATCGATCGAGAGATGTTGAAATTTTTCGATCACTATATGTTGAACAAAAACTCCCTGGCGAATGATTCGCGAGTTCATTACTACACACTAGGGGAAGAACGCTGGCATGGCAGTGACACCTGGCCGCCGAAGCACAATCAAAAGACGCTGTATTTATCGGCTGACAAGTCTATGAATGACAAAGCTCCCGTTTTAGAACAGGGGACAATATATAAAGTAAGCGAGAAAAGCGGCTCAGGGAAAAATTCTCGCTGGGATTGTTTGCTTGGGAATGTCTTGCTTGATCCGTATTCAAACAGAAAGGGCGAAGACAAGCACAATATCTGTTTTGAAACTGCTCCACTGGCAGACAGCATGATTGTGAGCGGTAATCCCACGGTCAAGGTTTTTGTAAAACCCAACGGAGAGGACTGCAGCTTGTTTGTCTATCTTGAAGATGTATCTCCGGGTGGCTCCGTAAATTACGTCACCGAGGGCGAGATATTGTGCGGAAACACTCTTAGTGCCGAGAACGAGCAAAAGTACAAAACAATCGCGCCGATGCGCACATTTAGAAAAGTAGATTACAAACAGTTCTCACCGGGTGAAGTTAGAGAAGTAGATTTGGAGATGTTTCCCATTTCCTATCAATTCAAAAAGGGACACCGAATCCGTCTCTCGATCGCCGGACGAGATAGAAACCATTTCAAACAGCCGCTATTTGCAAAAATGAGCGACCAAATTGAGATCATATGCGGCGAAAAGCATTCATCTCAAGTCAGCTTGCCGGTTGAAACCGGCGAAAGTGCTGAAGCAATCACGCTCAATTCCAAAGCGCAGAAAACCAACGATACCGAACCGGCGAGACTTGATTAATAAGAGCTCGCCTCTTCAGTTTCAGAACAAGTCGCTGTGCAAGCCGGTTCGATAAACTTGCCATGCGCATGCATAACCTCTTGAAGGAGAGCTTTTCTAGCGTCAGAAGCATCGGCGAAAGCAAGGCGCAACGGCCCAGTCAACCCCAAGGCATCGTCTTTACGTGGCAGACTGGAGAGGACCTCCTCCTGCCACTTGCGGTGTTCGCGAATCTCTTCCTTCGCCCTTTCGATGATGTAAGCAAGTTCTCTCCTGCGGCTGTCTTCGGATGCGTCACGGGTTCTCGACTCGGTATCCGAGATCCAATTGGAATACATCTCGAAGACAACCTTTTCTCCAAGCACAACGTATCCAGCCAGCTCATACTTTTCTTTCTTTACCAGATTACAGACGAGCTTTTTGGAAGCCCACTCTCTTTGCATACATACCTGCTTTGCCCACTGAAGTACGTCCCACACCCGGTTACGAATTTAGTACAACAGGTATGCCACACTAAAATACGCCGGTAACTCCCTTGATATAGGTTCTGCTGGAGCTATACCGCGGGAATCTTGCGACGATTGTACTTCGAGCCCTTTTTGCTCTTATATCTGTGCATTGAGTCGCTCGAAACTAGAGCTCGCCCAGGAACATCGACCGGCTGAGGTTTTTTGGCGATTAATTGGGTCAGAAGCACCCCGGTCATGAATCCACCGCCGAGAATTCCCCAGAAGAGCCACTGCCCAGGAATAGACTCCAAGCCGGAGGGGAAATTCATTCCGAAAATCGAGCTTATCGCTGTAACTGGAAAGAAGAGAGCGGCCAACAAGTTGAGTCGATGAGCCGACATCGCCATCTCATAACTGCGTTGAGACTGTAATTCCGCTTTCTGGGCCGCCGTGAAGTCCAGACCGTTCTTAGCGTCGACATGCAGAAGCTCAAAAGCACGCTCGAGATCACCGGCTGCGTCTCGAGCCACTATTACTTCCTTATCTTCGGCAATCATATCGCGGGCGGATTGAAGTGTGGCATGCAAATTGCGGCTGGTACGATGCAACGGCGTGATTGCTTGCAGCAGATCAAAGTAATCAGACGCACAGGATGCCGACTGCAATTGACTTTCCAATTGTTCTACACAAACAACAAAGGAAGAAATATGTTTCTTCAGCAGATGAGTGCTTGTGCCGTCGCTTGTCCATTTCCAATTACCATCCGGACTTCGCCAGATTAGCCGAGCCACACGCTCTCTGTCATTTGGTCCAGGTGGCTCGTGCAACACCAATAACAAGTGCCCGTTCGCGCTCATAGCTCTCTGGCGTCCGGCACTTTCACCGAAACGAGCTCGAAATTGAGCGGGTATATCCCAATCTTCAGGTACGATAGTCTTCATTCTTCATTTGTCTTCTTGTCTTTGTCATTGTTAGTTGCTCCCATTCTGCAACTCAACCGGTTAAGAGCGTCTTAAGAATGACCCGTAAACGGGCCATTCCAATCAAGTCTTAAGGATCGACACTGCGATTAGCCGACTTGCGATGAGGGAATTGCTGCAATTCTTCTCCAGAATTTATCGTCCAACTCGGGAATGTATTGAACCAACATTTCCTTCAAGCGCTTAACTTTACGGTCTAAAATCGCATCAGAGGCAGCACGCCTCATTACCTTTTTGTATGAAACCATCAGGTGGCAAAATATTTCCGCTTTGTCTTCGGCAGCCGAATAGCGAGCATAATCAGTAATAAATCCAGGCGTCGGAGATTCTCTCACCGACATTCTGTTATATGGATCATCGAATTCACGAGGCATTGCATCTTGCGGATTTTCTCCAAGCTGACGGTGCATTTCAGCAGCGGCATCAAATTCATACTTGAAGTCCTCACCCTGAATTCTTCTCCAATCGGCATCAACATAGCCATGCCACGTGTCGCGAAAGTCGATGGCATGGTAAAGCTCATGATGTAATGTACGGCGCCCATGCAGCTCATTGCCAAACTCGGACAAATCGATAAACAGAGTGTCTACGTAGTGCAGCCCAACCTTCAATGTTCCGGCGGCGCGCTTGTTGCTTACAACAAGATTCGAGCAAAAAATGACTTGCTCAATTCTGGTCTTACTAATCGCTTCTTTCGGATAGAGCGAAAATTCCGCAATGATCAATTCTTTCGATCGCTGATATTGTTGCTCGGTCGCTTTCTGATATGAAAAATCGGAGCAATCAAGCTCATCATCAGTGACAAACTTAATTCCGTACTTCTTTCCCAGCTCGAGAAACTGAGGATCTGTAGTTTCAGCAGGTTGAAGTTCGTAGACACCAAGCAATTTGGCAAAGCATCTTTCGGCAGCAACACTCCAGTCTCTTAGATCTTTTAGATCCCCTAGTTCCATTGGACCTCAATCAAACACATACTTCACTTTGACTGTTTAACTATCATTGATTCTAATCGGGCAATGAACTCGAATTGATCTTGATGAATTATGTCTTTAGCTTTCTCCAGGTCAATAAACTCCGCTCTATCCACTTCCCATGAAGCGCAATGAGGCTCAGCCCCCTCGGGCGCAGGTCCCCAAAAGCAATGAACACGCTTGCGGCTCTTTGTGTACTCAACAAAACCCAAACTTTCTAAGCGACCGGCACTGACTCCGGTTTCCTCCAGGGTCTCGCGCCGGGCGGCTTGCTCCATATTCTCACCCTGGTCCGGCACACCTTTTGGAATACTCCACTTCGACTTTTTGTTGTAGTTGCCGGAGGCATGCACCAAAAGAACTTCAACAGCGCCATCTACCGTTCTATAAAGTAATGTCCCAGCCGACTCTTTCATAGTTACTTCTGCAAATTCCTATGCCCGACAATTCAACGGACTTCTAGCAGCAGCACGAATTTGCGAAAGCTTTCCGCCGTCTCTTAGAATTGACTGGTCGCCGCGTGCAACAATCCATCTGCTGAAGGAGAGAGTTTTTCAACATCTTTCAAGACACTCAAAATTGGGCAAACATGCGCTCTCATCCCTTCGTTTTGCCACGTGAGATCAGTCGATGCACAAATAAAGTCCAAATTATCCTCGTAAGTCCAGTTCACTGAAATCCGAGGAGCAGCCTTGGCCAAGTTTTGT
Organism: Candidatus Obscuribacterales bacterium; assembly: GCA_019745505.1. Classification (GTDB taxonomy): domain Bacteria; phylum Cyanobacteriota; class Vampirovibrionia; order Obscuribacterales; family Obscuribacteraceae; genus QKMZ01. The sequence goes on from JAIETE010000294.1 coordinate 15,336, forward strand.
TCAAACAACCTCCTTTCCCCAGGCGACCAATCCTTGCTTCTAAATTGAGCTATCTTCACCTTGCGCAGATTTGGTATTTGGACGATTGTCTTCCATACCTCAGGACTAACTTTAGTTTCCGACAGGTCCAGATACTCAAGACTCTTGAGTTGAGTCAAATGCAGAATACCTCTGTCAGTCACCTTGTTCCACGCAAGGCTCAAAATTC
>JAIETE010000198.1 GCA_019745505.1 Candidatus Obscuribacterales bacterium
GTCAACCATCTATTAAGTTTTCGCGCCCACCATCCCGTCTAATGACTCTGTCTCAGTGTAATCGTTGGTCTCATAACCCAAAGGTCGTAAGTTCAAATCTTACCCCCGCAACCAATTAGGCAATATCGAATCGGCTGTCTCTGGGAGAAGCCGATTTTTTGTTGAGATGGTATCGCAAGCAACTACCGACATCAAAAACTTGCAAATGCCTGCACTCATCCTTCGATACCAAATACGGTGCACACAACCGGGTGGTCGCCGAATAGGTGACGGTCGCTTCCATCCTTATTCCTATGCAACTGAAATACACTTTCGTACAGAGCAAATTAGCAGCTGGTCGTAAGGCGGCGAGCAGGAACTAACACTGTGATGCATTTACTGATCGACAGCTGTAAAGGATTGGCTGGGTAAGTGTATTGAGTTGGTACAATGAGAAACTCTTCCCTTATCAACTCCCAAAATGTCGCTCAAAGCTGCCCAAGAAGGTAAAAAGTATTTCCAGTCCGGAGAATTTGCCAAGGCACTGCCGCTGCTGCAGGAAGCCTACGCAAAGGGCGATGCGGAGGCAGCCTATAACCTCTCGATGATGTACATGCGGGGGCTGGGTGTTGTGGCTGACTCCAATGAAGCCCTGAAGCTTTTGTTCTACGCGGCGCACCGCGGCTGGCCTCAAGCGCAATCCAACGCTGGCGTCGCTTATGCTTCCGGAATTGGCGTCAAGCAAAACTGGACTGAAGCTGTTAAGTGGTGGCAGCGCGCAGCAAAAGAAGGCATGCCCGACGCGCAATACAATCTTGGGCGGGCTTTTCTCGAAGGCAGCGGAGTCAAACAAGACTTCAACACGGCGAAACACTGGTTGCGGACAGCTGCCGAGCAGGATGTCGCCCTCGCGCATTATTTCCTTGGCTCAATGTACTCACGTGGATTGGGTGTGGAAAAGGATCACGCCTCTGCATTCAAGCATTATGAGCGTGCCGCTGAGCACGGCGTGGATCTCGCCTATCCGATGCTGGGTTTGCTTTACCAGATGGGAATGGGGGTGAAACAGAATCTGGATGCCGCTCAAGCTTGCTTCGAAAAGGGCGTTGAGCTCGGAAACAAGGACGCAACTGTCTATCTCCGTGAGCTGTTGGTATGCAAGCAACTGATTTCGCTGACAACGAAAATGAGCGACGGTGACCTTTCGATCCTGGACTCAATTGCGCAGAAAGGGCAACCGTCGTCCGCCTTAACTTCGTCTGGCAGCGACAATCATCGCCTCTGGTCCAAGCTAGCGGACCTGGGTTGGATGCAGAAGGGAGATGCGCCTGAAGGCGTATGCGCTTTTTCGGTGACGGAAAAGGGACAACTAGGGCTGGATAGATTCGTTGCCATGTTAAAAGCATCAAGGAATGACTGAAAACAATGGTCACAATGACAAGCAAAGAATGTCCACGCAGATTCAACCGAGGACTGTTCCGCAGGTATAAATAATGTCAATTCCCGCTTCTTCTCATACAAACAACTCATAGGTCAACTTTCCCAGAAACCTTACGACACCAAATACGATGCCACACAGTGGACCCGAGCAAGAGAGACAGTAACGTACGCCCTATAGTAGGACTGAACACTTTTCATGCTGCCGAAGATGCGGCTACTGCTAAAGCGAAGTTGTACAGAGCTCTGAGGGCAGCCCCAGCGCAGGAAGAACAGGACAGATTAAAACCTGTAAATAATTAAACTCCTTGCCATTTGGCTCATTCACTATTATGCTTGACATGCAGCCAAGCAAATTGTCGAGACAGCAAGATCGCTTGAGTCGATTCTCTTGCAACTTGAACAAGGTATCCGCCCCCCACCAATACTGGAGGACGACAGATGGCGTTCAATAAAAATAAATTCGACCAAGGAAACGAAATTCTCTTCGTTTCGATCATGGCTCTTTTATTTGCGCCCCATCACTACAAACTCCCTGGTTTAGTGATTCTCTGTTTGTCCTTGATAGCAGCTGCAGTTATCGATTGGAAGAAGAACACCAAGCGCGTCAGACGCATCACCAGGCGGGTCGCATCCTGCGGCTGCGTGAAAGCTAGAGAGACGATTTCGCACATGCACTTGCCTCAACCTTTGCAGATTAATTGCACCGTATGCGGTGCAGAATCCACATAGCTCAAATCGCCTTTAAGTCAGAATTACAGATTTGAGCTTCCTCGCTCTTCTTGTCCTCAAGATTCAGCAACACACCGATTTCTTTCTCAATGCCAGAAATCTTAGAATCGATGGTATCAATGCGCTTTTGAACTCTCGTCTCAACGATCGGGTTGTAGTTTGCGTAAGGATTGGAGTGGACAACTTGCGTCATGTCGCCCTGGTTTCGCGCCAAGATTTGCTTGCTGTAGGAATTGACTAATTTCTCCACGACAGCGTGCTCTGCGCCCGCCGTTACAGCTTGGGCGTACGTCATGAGCAGCGCAGGCGGGACCATTGATGGTGTGTAAGGCGGAGGCGCGGGGACAAAATAATTTCTGAATACGTGCGCACTATTTCGCGGAATTTTCGCCTCAACAGACTGAATGCTCAGGGCAAACGACCCGCTGAATGCGGCGGCGATGCATATGATTGCTGCAAAATTTCTGTTCAAATGAAGATACCTCGAATTCAATGCTATTAATGTAATTCTGTTTTACCGCCAGCCACCCCCTAGTGCTCGATATAGGTTTACTCTGGATCCGACCAGTTCCATTTTCACTGCAACCAGTTCTTTTTCGGCGTTCAATTTCTCTTCCTGGACAAGCAACACTTCGATGTAAGTCGCCTTGGCGTACTTAAACAGCATGTTTGCTGTACCTATAGATTCCTCAAGCAATACGACTTCTCGTTTTTTGGTATCAAAAGCGTCCTGCATGTTTCTTATGTTTGACACCTGATTGAGAACGTCAGTGTAGGCTTTTAGCAAAGTCTGCTCATAGGTCAAAACCGTTTGGGTTTGGTGGGCATCGGCTATCTTTATTCGCGCAAGTATTCCTCTTCTGTTGATCAATGGAAGCATGAAGTCACCCATCGCGTTGTAGAGCAAAGACTGTGGAGTTCTAAACAGCAGTTGAGGGTTCCACCCCGACCAGCCAGTACCTGCCCTAATCGTCAGGTTGGGATACAGCTGTGCCTTGACACTTTTTAAATCGAGCTTTGCCGCCTTAATCGCCGCTTCAGCCTGACGAATATCAGCTCTGTTTTGCAACAGCTGAGCAGGCACACCCGTCTGCAATTCATGCACCGGTATCGTCATAAACTGGTCAGAGTTTCTCGCTATTGGCGCTTCATCATAGATACCGGTGAGGAACTTCAGCCGATTCTCTTTTTCGACAATGCTCTGCTTGGTTTCAGACCGCTGGCTTCTAGTCTTGTTTAACTGGGCTTCAAACCGATTGACCCCTAGTTGGTTAGCTTTGGCATAACGCTTCAACGTCTGCATCTTAAGGAAAGCTGCTTCCTGGATAGCAATGTTTGCATCCAGAATCTTTAGAGAAGTATCCAGAGCCATTAATTCATAGTAGTTAATTGCTATTTCACTAACAAGCCTGGAAATGAGAAAATTTCGGACCTCGTATTGTGCCATCATACGCAGCCTGGCCGCCTCTTTGGCATTTCTCAATCTTTTCCAGATGTCCACTTCCCAGGTCAGGGACGGACCAAGATTCAAGTTAAAATCCGGGTACCTAAAAAAGTTTCTCGCAGTAATCGTATCCAACACGCCTTCCGTGGTGTTGTCGGATGGATGAATGTAACTTGCGCCCAACCCCAAGCCGACTTTAGGCAAATACTCAGCTTGTCTTTCTTTCACTTCATTGGCAGCAATTTCAATATCTTGTATCGCAAGATTGAATTCTTGGTTGTTTGCCAGGGCTGTTTCAATCAGGCGGACAAGATCAGGATCTGAAAAAAATTGCCGCCAACTAATGGAAGCCGCACTATCAACTTCAACAGAGCCCTGAAGCTGCGGAGCGTCATACTTTTTTGGTACATTGAATGTCGGCTTTCTTTGCAACAGATCAATCGGATGAAAAAACGATCTTGCAAAAGCAGGCGCTTGAAGGACTACCATAGAAGTTATGAGTGTCAAACTAACAATTTTTTTCCAGTTTCCGCTCATGGTTAACTGACTAATCCTTAGGCATCCGGTTTCGCATCAGCCGCAACTGAAGGCTTAGCATCGGTTGCAACGCGTTCTGCTTCTACTCTTGCTGCTTCCTTTTCAGCAGCGACTCGCGCTGCTTCTTTCTCGGCTGCAATACGCTCTGCTTCTACTCTTGCTGCTTCCTTTTCAGCAGCTACTCGCGCTGCTTCTTTCTCGGCTGCAATACGTTCTGCTTCTACTCTTGCTGCTTCCTTTTCAGCGGCGACTCGCGCTGCTTCTTTCTCGGCTGCAATACGTTCTGCTTCTACCCTTGCTGCCACATTCTCGGCGGCAACTGGCGGCTTCGCTCTCTTGATGAGCAATTTAATAAGTCGTACAGTTTGCTCTCGGTGTTTTCTCCTTCTAACAATGGAGTCCGTGATACTGGTGTGTTCTTGATCTTTCAGCAGTTTTTTGCCATCAACCATGGTGGCGAACAAGAAGTAGAGACCTGGAATAACCAACACGCCGATGACGGTGCCAGTAATCATCCCACCCATGGCTGATGAACCAAGGGTTCTATTTCCCACCGCCCCGGCGCCGTGCGACAACACAAGGGGGACAAGCCCTGCAACAAAAGCAAAGGACGTCATCAGGATAGGACGAAACCGCATCTTGGCGCCTTCCAGGGCCGCGTCTCGCAATGATAAACCTTCATTCCGTCTTTGAACCGCAAACTCGACGATTAACACAGCATTTTTACCCAACAGTCCAAGCAGGGTAATAACAGCAATTTGTGCATACACATCGTTGGCCAATCCCATCATATTGAGCATTACGAAAGAGCCAAAAATACCGACGGGCAAGGAAAAGAGTACGGCGAAAGGCAGCGCAAAGCTTTCGTACTGCGCCGCCAGCACTAAGTAGACAAAAAGCACAACGATCAAAGAAATAACAAGAAACTCATTACCACGCTTCGCTTCGTCGTAGGCAAGGTCTTCCCAGGCAATGTCGAATTCGCGGGACAGGGTGTTCTTAGCCACCTCGCGAATAGCCTGAATGGCGTCGCCAGACGTATAACCTTTTGACGGAAATCCGCGAATGGCGGCAGAATTGTACATGTTATAGCGCGTAATTTCATTGGCCCCTTTTGTTTTTTCCAGGGTCATAAACGACGAGTAGGGAACCATATCCCCTTGATCATTTTTGACAAACTGGGTCGTCAAATCCTCCAGATTTCTTCGGTATTCGGGGGATGCCTGAGTAAAGACCTTAAAAAACCGTCCGAATTTAACAAACCCTTGCTCATAAGAGCCGCTGTTCATAACATCCAGGTTTCTCATAGCCGTTCCGATGGAAACCCCCTTCTGCATAGCCATCTTGTTATCGATCTTAATCTCATATTGCGGGTAGGACGCATTGTAGAAAGTAAATAGCCCTGAAATCTCTTTGCGCTTCATCAGGTTTTGCATAAAGTCCTGAGTGGCCACTTGCAGCTCTTGATAGCGGAGATCCCCGGTTTTATCCAGTAATCGCAACGAAAATCCGCCAGAAGATCCAAAGCCAGGAATGGCCGGCGGCTCAAAAAATTCAACCCGTCCTCCTAACCCAGCGGTGTGATGTTCTAATTCCTCAATAATTTCATTGACGTTTTGTTTGCGTTCATCCCAGTTTTTAAGGTTGATAAGGCAGGTCCCCGCATTGGAGCCTCTGCCTTCTGTCATGATTTCGTAGCCGGCCATCGACGTCACCGAGTGTACCCCGTCAACCGCTTTGCACACTTCTTGCAACTGGCCCATCACTTTGTTTGTGTACTCCAGCGAAGACCCCGGAGGTGTTTGAACAATAGCGTAGATTGTGCCCTGGTCTTCATTCGGGACAAAACCAGAGGAAACCTTTTGGCTCATATAAACAACGCCGGCAGAAAATAGAATGATGACCACCAGGCACATTAGTCTTTGGGTGACGAAACGATTCAACAGCCACATGTAGCCGCGGGTAAATAGTTCGAAAACGGCATTGAATAGACCAATAAACCTTTGAAATATGTTGAGAGAGGGCTTGCGACGATGACCGTCACCGTCACCGTGACCATGACCGGCATGGTTCTTGAGAAACATGGCACATAAAACGGGCGTTAGCGTTAACGCCACCAAAGCCGATATCACAATGGCGCTGGACATCGTGATAGAAAACTGCCGGTAAAATACACCCACCGGGCCGGGAATGAATGCTATCGGCACAAATACCGAAATCATCACCATTGAGATGGCCAGAATAGCGCTTCCCAGTTCGCCCATAGCTTTTTGCGTCGCCGTATAAGGCGTCAGAGTCGGGTCTTTCTCCATATTGCTGTGGACTGCTTCAACCACCACAATGGCATCATCGACGACAATGCCGATGGCCAGGACCAAAGCAAATAAAGTAATCAGGTTAATGGACATACCAAACATCGAGAGCACCAAAAAGGGCCCAATTAATGAGATAGGTACGGCAATGACAGGAATGACGGTAGAACGCCAGTCCCCAAGAAACAGAAAGACAACCAGGGTGACCAGAATAAAGGCATCGCGGATGGTGTCAATGACCTGCTCAATCGAGGCGTCTAAAAACTTGGATACATCGTAGCTGTACTGGACGTGTATACCGTCTGGAAACGCCTTGGAGAGCTCGCTGATTTTTTCTTTGACCTTTTGAATGACTTCCCGGGCATTGCTATCGGATGTCTGTTTCAGCACGATAGACGCAGAGGACTTTCCATCCAGATTTGTGTAAATGTCATAAAACTCACTGCCCAGCTCCACGGTGGCAATGTCTTTAAGCTTCACCATTTCACCGAACCCGGAGCTTTTGATGATGATATTTTCGTACTGCTCCGGCTCGGTATAGCGGCCCACATAATTCAGCACATATTCAGTAGACTGGGCATTTTTCCCCGAGCTGATACCGAGCCGTCCAGGGCGGGCAATGAGACTCTGGCTTTTAACGGCCTCGACCACTTCTTCAGAAGAGATATTGTAGGCTCGCATGCGATCAGGTTTAAGCCACAGCCTCATGGCATACGTTCTGCTACCCAATAAGCTCGCGTTCGCAACCCCTGTAATGCGTTGAATTTCAGGTATTAGCTTGGTATAGGCGTAATTGAACAGGTATTGCTGTTTGAAGGAGGGGGAATCAGAATATAAATCCACATACATCAGCATGGACGACTGTAGGGGACGAATGATGACCCCCTCTCGCTGAACGAGATCAGGTAATGAGGTCATCACCTGATCCACCCGGGTTTTGACGCTAACCACCGCCTGGTTGGAGTCGGTACCTGGTTCAAATACTAAACGAACGGTGGCCTCACCGGCACTGGTGGCATCAGAGGACATATAGCGCATGCCCGGCACACCGTTAATGGCCGCTTCCAGTGGTACCAGCGTCGACTTGGTAAGCACATCGGCACTGGCACCGGGGTAGGCAATAAAGATATTGACGACGGTGGGCGCAATTTGGGGGAACTGTGAGATAGGAAGCTGCACAAGGGACAGGCAGCCGAGGAACACGATCAGAACTGAGATAACAATCCCGAGTACAGGCCGTTTAAGGATGTTACGAAACATAGCTGGCCTGACCTAACTTACTCTGCATACAGTTTTATATTCTCAACGGCAGTTTTGGGATCAATCAGCTTGTAGCTGATTTTGTCGCCTTTATCTAACTTGTTCTGCCGCTCAAGCAAGTACATCTCATCAGGGTTGATTCCAGAGGAGAGAATGTAAACGTTGGGTTCCTCACGAGCCACTTTAATCTCACGTTCGTGAATAACCCCTTCTTTGTCGACGACATAGATAAAGCGTTTGTCTAAGACTTCAAACGTAGATTTTTGGGGCACAATGACCGCCTGATTGACCTTCTTGGGCCATAATATTGTTCCTGTTTGCCCGTAACGCAGCAGACCTTTTGGGTTATTAAAGACCGCTCGAAAAGCAATATTGCCTGAGGTGTTGTTAAAGTCTGACTGAATGGTTTCTATCGTTCCAGGTTCAGGATAAATTTCCTTGTTGGCGAGTTCTAGTTGGACGGTCTGAGAAATACCGTTTCGCGTTTTTTTCATGTAGTCCAGATACACAGCTTCAGGCACGTTGAAGTAAACCCAAAGTCGATGGGTATCGCTTAAGGTCGTCAGCAGTTGGTTTTCTTCCAACAAGCTGCCCAGCCTAACATCACCAAAGCGGCCTATCAGCCCATCAAAGGGGGCTCGAATTTCAGTAAAGCCTAAATGCGTTTTGGCTAGCTCTAGTTCCGCTTGAACTTTAGCCAGCTTGGCGGCAGACATGGCGGCTTCAGTGGAGGAAATAATGTCTTTATCGACAAGTGCCTGGTTATTCTGCAGCTCAATTTTGGAAAGCTCTACCTCTGCTTCTGATTTTTGAACATCGGCTTCGTAGACATTAGGCTTTATTTGAAAAAGCAACTGCCCCTTATGAACAGTTTGTCCTTCGTCTATCAGTACATTTTGCAGGTACCCTTTCTCTAATGAACGAATTTCAATATGCTGTATGGCCCTAATCTGGCAGACATATTCATCATTCAGCGTCAGGTCTTTGACAAGGGGTTTGCTAACCTGGTAAGTCGTATGCGATGCGTCTTCATCGCTCAGCGCTTGGTATTCGGAATGCCCAACATGGGAAGTCGCATGTGATGATTCTTTGCTGTCAGACGGTGCGCCAGATATAGACCGTACTGACTGAGTCAACTGTCCAACTCCAGAAAGAACTGTCTGAATGATCTTTGAATTACCTTTGGACGTTCTTTGCTCGAACTGAAATGCACAGATTGCGCCTAAAAGCATTACTACAAATAGCGCGATGAAGTATTGTTTTTGCCTTTTCTTAGGCTCTGGAATCGACTTTTTTTCTGCATCAACATAATCGTCAGCAGCCTTGGTGGCAGGCTTTCCATCGGAATCTTCAGAAAGCTGGACCAGAGGCTCGCCCGCGGAAGTCTCCTTGGCTTCAAGCACAACAGGCTTGGCTTCAACAACAGGAGGCATGACTTCAATCACAGGAGATTTCGCTTCTTTCACAGGAGGCTTGGCTTCAACAACAGGAACCTTGACTTTGACAGCAAGATGCTTAGATTCAGGCTCATTTACCATGTATCTGTCCCTGAAAAACTGAACGCCATGCAATACCACGCACAGAATGAAATGTTATGTGGAAAAGATGATCGATTTGTTTGCGAAGTATCTTCAAACTGTCAAATGCAATGCGTTTGATAACAAGTTTCTATCAAGAATCCACAGTTTTATAATCGATCGAACAGATTTCTTGCCGGAATGACCGAATGTCCTTTCAAGCGAGAATCTCCAGCGTCTCCACAGGAGTCGACGGCGGCACGTGCTGCTGAGCAGCTCAGTCGGGCTGCCGCGTCTCAGTGTCCACGTGCTTGCCTTTGGGGCTGACTTTGCCGCTTGCCAACATCGCATCGGTCAGGGCGAATTTTGCCAGCGGTTCACGGGAATACGGCTTGAAAAACACCAGCTTGTAACGGCTTTTGACGTTGTCCACGCTGAAGGTGATGTTGCTGTTGAAATGACTGCTGGGCTTGATTTTGCTGGACGACATGTCCGCCTCGCCAAGGGGAGAAGGGAAGAACACGTTGCCCAGCTCGTCCTCCAGTCCGATTTCAAACGTGGAGAACGTATTTTCGGTTTCATTCGAAATGTCCAGCTTCAGCGTTACATCGCCTACTCCGCCGGACGGGCGGCGGTCAATGCGCATGCCCGCCACCTTCACCTTCAGACCAGCAATGCTGAAATCTTCCGCCGTCTCATCGGGCATGGTCATGGTCGGCAGTTTCAGCGGCTCGCTGAGTTTGACGTGCATTTCAGCGCCGGGCTGGAGCATGACGCTTTTACCCTTAGTCAGCATGGCAATTGTCAGCCCGCCGGCTCCACCGATAGCCGCTCCACCCGCAAGGGTAGTCCCGTGGCTGGCCGCCGCCGCCGCCACACCGCCATATTGCAGCATTATCAATGTGCCCACCACGCCACCAATGGCGGTGAAGCCCGCCGCGCGCCCGACCACTTTGGCTGCCGCCTTGCCTTTGGAGTCCCGCGTGGTGCTATTGCCCCCAATCGGGACTTTCCGCCCGTCAGGCGTGATCAAATAATCAAAGCGCGTGTTGATGAAGCCATTGCGGCCAGCGCGCTTCGGACCTTCCATGGCGCTGATCACCCCGTGCACAACCGTACCCCGGGGTATTACCACCCGGCCATCCACCAGCACGTCCATGCTGATTTTGCCTAAGAACTCATCGCCTTCCACGGTCTCGCCGGCTTCAATTTCGGTCGAAAGAACCAGCTCCAACTGGGTGCCGGGAGCCACCACACGCTCATCCCCCGTGTTGACGGTCGGGCTTTGCGGATGTTTGTACTCGGTCTGGGTAACGGTGCTGCGCAGCTGCGAGGACTGGACGTTTTTGGTCTGTTCGCCAGCGGACAAAACGGCCAGCGGGGCGCTGGCGCTCAGGCTCAGCACCAGACCAAAAGCGCACAGAGAACGGATGACGGACAAGGGCACGCGGACAACTCCCGAAAGGCTTGCAGAGCTGGGCCTCGGTCGCTTCAGATCACTGGTCTCAAAGGTTTCTTCCATGGGTCTTCAATTAGCACGAAGTGCGAGCAAACCAGCGTCAGTAATAAAAGAACGAAAGCGTTAGCTTGTGGGCATATGTTACACACCCTGCCACCTAACAGCAGAATAAATAATGCATGAACTATCTCAACCGTGCAAGCAGGTGCTCCTTAAGTCACAATTTGCATACTAACGAAGCAACCAACCCCTTTCCTGAGGCTTCAGAAAAACATTGAATCCAGGCTTCATGCAAAATTTCTCAAGCCAGATAGCGGCGAAGCACATCATAAATTGTCTGTTGCAGACCGTCGCCGTCGGATGGGATTGCTGTCAACGCCTCCACTTCGGGAGAAAACTGTTTTCGAGGACCTGGATACAAAGCCGCTGCATATGGAATCGTTCGGTCTGAATCAGTCGTTTTCGATACACCTACCCAGTGAATCAGATCGTCAATGTCTTCTTTCATTGGCTCGATTGAGCTTCGAGCTACTTCAATATCCTCTTTTGACACAGTGCTGACTGCACCTCTGGCAGCAACTCTATATTCAGGATCGAACACTAGAAGCTGGGACTTCTCTTTCGGAGAATCGATCAGAATGGCCAGAGCAATCAGTCGCTCATGGTTTGGCGTGTCGTCAAGAACCTCATTGCCATGATCCGGTATCCAGCTCATGAGAGTCGCTCGCCTTCCTGTGGCCGGACAGGTTAGCTCAATTGCAGGCTTCTCATCGTTTGTCATCTGAATGAAAAGTCCCTTATTGAATCTCTTTACCCAATTATGGCTAACGCATCGAAAGCCTGATTCGACACCCACTTGCAGCATAGCGCTCAAGATTCTTAGATTTGCCCACAATTCATACAGGAAGGGAAACTGATTCAGCGGATCGCTAAGCGCGGCTTCTTCCAACGTCACCGAAGACTGCTGATTTAAAGCGAGATAGTCCTCAAATACTATGCGATATGCAGGGTTCTTCAAAAGAACCATGGTTACACGGCCCGTAAACACAGTGGGCAGTTTCACCTGCCTCAAGAACGTCGCCCGTGCACACGCCAGATTGAATTCGCTAGTAAGAGTTTCTATTTCACTGACCACCGCGGGCGGCAACTGCTCCATTCTGTCTTGCAGTCTCGACAACCGACCTCGCAACGCTTGAACGTATGCCTTAACAAGACGATTCTCATAAGTGTCGAATGAGCGCTCCACAGTCATGTCGTACATTTGAAATACGATATCGGGCGAAAGAACATTGCCGGGCATAGACATAATCCCCGGCAGTTTCGATATGTCCGGTCTTCTCAACTGGTTGGAGTCACGAAGTTCGGTACGGGGGATCAGCACATGATTACATTCACGTTCGATGACCGGCAAGATCTGCAAAAGGCCCAATCTATCATCAGTGCCGTTGATGGCGCGCCGAAGCTGAAGAAATTCATCTTCCGGAGACGGCTTCGGCTCGAGAGTGCCCAATTGTGCACCACATTCGATCAACTGCAATGCAATTGCTCTCGGTAGTGTTTCCTTCAATTCTTCCAGCATGCAGGACAATTCGCCCTCGGTGAAATACCTGGGCATCAAAGTGATTTTGCGGCGCTCTCGATAATCTCGACAGACAAGATAAAGCTCGTAATCACCGGGTCCGCACAACGGCCACTCGCTATAGGCTAAATCCTCTTTCTCATCAAAAAGAACTTCCAACGAACGCGCACCGAACTTTAGTGAAATTTCCGACCAGAACTCTCGAGGAACATCAATGGCGATGCCACACTTGCTCCCCTCGACCGGCAAGGGGATTACTGTTCTACTCTCGTCAAAAAATCCGAGCTTAGAAGAAGGAGACAATTCCATTAGAGTGAAAACCATAGCTGAGGTGCTGAATCTTACTATTGCTCCGATGGAACCGGTTCGCGGTTATATCATTGAGCCTCTGGAGCATGACACCAAGTCTGATATCAGTACCTTTGATTCTCGGTAGAATTTTCTGAATAATTTGATCGTCAAATGCTTCCTCCCAAGGCACACCTATGTGAGCAGCTGCCGTGACGTACCTGTTAATCTCATCAACAATACGAATCGAGAAGGGAGTGACATCATTCACAGCATCCCATATGGACATGAGCGCATCCTTCACCTCAGAATGTTCAATACGTGAGGCTACTTCATCTCTTTGATGCGTCACTTCAATCACTTGAGCGCGATCATAGATTTTGTCTGCAAAACCTTGCGTCGTCTCATCGACGTTTACGGTGCCAACAAAGAAAAGGTTGGGCGTCAGATCAACTATATCGTTTCCGAAGAGGGTCACCTGAGCCTGACCGGCACCGGTGAGAACTTCCATGCCGGAGAGGAATTTGGCAAAGTAATACTCCACGCGAGCCAAGTTCATTTCATCAAGAACAAGGTGAAATGGCTCGGGCTCTTCGTTAACATCAATCGCCGAAGCATATGCCCTTGCGGCTCTCCGAAGAAAAAGACTGAAGTCAGTATCGAAGTACTTCTTGCTAAGCGGGTTGAAATATCCCAAGAGGTCCTCGTTTGTGGTCCAATTCGGCGCCACAGGGACGAGGCAATAATTGGCATTAACTGCGTTAGCATACACGCGCGTAAGCAAAGTCTTGCCACTACCACTGGTACCGCTCAAAATGACAAATCTTCGCGTCTTCAACGAAAGATGATAGCGTCGCAAAAGATCGGCGCTGAAAACTGCTCCGGATGCATCGATAGCCTGACAAATCTCTTCGAACTTAGGTTCTGCATAGGACAAAGACATAGTGGCGCCACCCCCTACTTAGCTCATAACAACAGGTGGAAATCAAATGGAGCTTTAGGATAACACAGCGGACGCCCACCCGAAAAGACGCCTTAGTCGCAGAGAGCTTGACTGCAACCAAATACTTTCTTGCACATCCCCATGAGGCTTCCAAAAACCTACCGGCCAATTCACAGCAAAAAAACATTCAAATATTCAAGAAATTACAAAGCAGAACACCCCGCATTGGCACTGTATTTGGTGGCACGCCTTTACTCCAAAGGACTTTCAGCGAATGCGGGACAGACCATATGTCATTTGCCATAAATGTCTAAAACTGCAAGAGTAGAAAACTGAAGCCTGTTGCGCCAGCCACATTTACCCTGGAGCGTAATGTATTTTGGTAAGAGCCATACTAAAATAGCGATAGCCTTACAGGAGTCGCCTTAACTTAAGAGCGTCATTGCCGATTCCTGACAGAACCCGCTTCAAAAAACTTTTGCGTTCGCCAGAGGTCACAAGTGTTGCCGCCAGGGCAGACCTCTAAGGCAGTTAACAAGCACCAAAAACAGTCTGGTCCTCGCCTTGCAAGCGCCAGGTCCAGGGAGATCTACCACCCGATACATAGAGTTAATACAATGAAACCAAAATCAAACAGGCCAGCGCAGCCGTTGCCGCCGGACACCCCGACCAAATACGGACCGCTCAGCATTCACCAGAACGGCATAGCTGTTAAGCACCTTACGGCTACGCTGACGCCGGTAATTGGAAGAGAAAGTCACCTTGCGCACTCACTGGAAAATGTACGCTTATCTCTGCACGTCGAACGTTTCGACGCCACAGAAAGACTGTCGTCGGACATAATTTGCATAACACGCTTTCCGGAGTATGGCTACGAAATCAAACACATAACACCATGTGAAATGCGCGTTGGCCAGACCCATGGCACCGCAGTCGTTCAATCGACCTGCATGTGCATAGACTTTGACAACGCGCACGACACAGTTTTGGATGTGGAATATTCACTAGGCGAAGATTCTATCTCGCAAGCTTCGATTCCGATAAAATTCCCGGCCCTATCTGCACAAGGCGAAGGGCAGGAATAGCTGAGCTTTACCAGCTGTTGCCATAAGCAGTCTTTTGTTTAGTTTCGCGGGATTCGGAAAGCACCACAAAGAGCGTGCGACCGTTGTGCTCGGTGTTATCCATATTGCGGATTGCGGTTTGCGCTTCTTCGTGCGTGTTCATCTGAACAAAGCCGAACCCACGCGACCTGCCGGTTTCGCGATCGGTAGCCATTCTCGCCGAAACCACATCGCCGCAGCCTGCGAAGATTCCACCAAGTTCACCGTCGGTGGTGCTGAAAGCGAGGTTTCTGACGAATATTTTATTGTTTTGCATTAGAGTAGACCTTATATAAGTAGTTTCTCGACCGCCATGCGGCCGACGAAAGAGTCACAGGAAGATGAAAATACTGAGCAACAACGCGGTGGCATCCAGTACACAGCGCACAAACATGATGCAGCGCTCAAGGTACGGGGATGAAATCGGTAACCGGAAAGTGGCTTTGCACCTGAACCTTCGGCAATAGAACTCAAAGGTAGAGCAAGACAGCCTGACAATTTCATGTACACGGTAGCACGATTGAAGCCTAGATTACTACCCAGTACAGATTAAGAAGCGTAGCTTCACATTTGCTACCTTTTGCAATTTGCCATCACATATGGTGACAGCGGGAGAAAACACCCGATATCTCAGGCCGAAAGCGAACTTTACTATTTTGTAATCAATCAAACAAATCCCCATGCAAAGACGAATCTGGCAGCGATTTTTCGTCTATTATTGGACCGTTTTAGGTTTCCCGGGGTTGAATTAGTGAAAAAGTGGCAAGCTCGCCTGCTCAGCGTCTTAACGGCTGGGCTTCTTGTTTTTCCTCTAGCGGCGAAGGCACAACAAATTACCGGTGAACTAGGTTCACCCAGTGCAACAACCACTATTGACGGCAAACAACTTCCTGCGCCCGATCCAGCCTGGGCCGGCACGCTCAAGAACAACGCCCT
>JAIETE010000314.1 GCA_019745505.1 Candidatus Obscuribacterales bacterium
CGCCGGATACTGTTTTTTGAAAGGGTATTCGAGGACAGGCA
Source organism: Candidatus Obscuribacterales bacterium (assembly GCA_019745505.1). Taxonomy (GTDB): domain Bacteria; phylum Cyanobacteriota; class Vampirovibrionia; order Obscuribacterales; family Obscuribacteraceae; genus QKMZ01. The sequence continues at coordinate 42 of JAIETE010000314.1, forward strand.
GCGAGATTTTTCTTACTCTTGACGGACTAGGTCTCGGTTTCACCGCCGCATCTTTTATGGCGCTGAACGGAGGTTGGCGCAAGAACGAAACAGGACCAAACTCGCTGGCTGATTTCTTCGATCTAAAGCCGCCCTCCCAAAAAGGTTTTTCCCCGCTGGTCATGACTTATCTGAATTCACCCTCACCCAGCAGAAAAGACGGCAAAAGCAGGCGACAGCACCTGCTCGAATTCTGGAACAAGAATGTTGCCACTTTCGACCTGGAGAACAAGCGAAGCCTTGAAAAGTTGGGCAGTATGCCGTCCTGCAAGCGAGACACAATCAAGCTCGTCCTAAACCGTATCGCCCTTCTGAGTTCTTTGCGCGAGCAGTTTAACGAGTTCGATAGAGATCTTCTGGAATTATTGCGTAAAGTCTGGCCCGTCACCATTGCTTCAAGTTCTCCTGGCGTCAATTCCAGGCTCAACCCTCCTGCCAATGGCGCAGCTAACCTGCTCGGAGTTCAGGGATTGCTGACCACCGACATGCAATTAGACCAGAATGCCAAGCTATTGATCACAAGACAGGTGCTTGATGGCTTCCTTTCTATGAATGCCGATACCGATGTTGTTGGACACGAAATCGACCACGAATATGAAGTCTTGGATCGCATGGTGAGGCGAAGAGACAAGATTATCCAGCTGACAAACAATGCCAACTTTCTCCAACTCGGCATTCTTGGTCTAGTTTCAGACTCACTCGGATTGTCAAATAACAGTCAAAATGTTCTGGCTGGTGACCACATAACCATTGTTTCCGGATATTTGATCAATGGTCTGGCACTGGCCACCATTGTGGAGCAGCGCGGCGGATTTCGCCCAAGCAAAGCCGTACCGAATGCCTTAAATACTGCGTTCCTGAAAAATTCTCAGTACGTCAAGCTGTCTCCCATTATGGTCCGATACCTCAATACAGTGGCGCCGATTTCGAAGACGAATCTCACCAGAAGAGAAGAGTTGATCAAGTACTGGAATGAGTCGAAAGTTTTGAGCGTCAATGTAAAGCGAGACTCGGTAGTTCAGAAGCTCACTGCTGAAGGAAACGCCCATCGCTGGTGGTCTGAGTCCATTAATTTGATCAACAACCGTATAACCATGCTTTTTGATTTGCGTGCTGTCATGCGAAGCAGCAGTATAGGATTTGATGAGCTACTCAAAGCTGTCGATTGAGTGCGTTTAGTTTTTGGCGTTAAACGAGGGAGTGAAGGAATGAATCGATGCCGTCGTATATTGGTTGGGTTCGGTGCCATCATGCTTACGCTCATTGGTGACGCGTCAGCCAGAGGAATTGATAACAGACAGTCGGCTTCCGGCGGCATGCAACGGGGCAAGTTTACGTGCTATTCAGTTCCGTATGTGTCTCCTCACGGCATCGTCTATAACAGCGCAGGACCGTTGAAGGGAATTTGGTTCACGAATGCTACCCTTGATGCAAAGTCCGGCGCCGTCGAGTTTGTACCGAAGAACGGAAAGACCACCGCACATGTAACACCGACTCCTGCCGCGAAACCGGGTTCGATCAATTTTGTCGCAGGCAATGATTCGCTATGGTTCACGGAGACGAGTGCCAATAAGATTGCACGAATCGAACCGTCAAGAAAAATCACCGAATACGCTATCCCGACCAAAGGCAGCAAGCCGTTTGATATTCAGCACGGGCCGAACGACGGTGCCATGTGGTTCACGGAATCGGGGGTGGGGAAGATCGGGCGAATCGATTCAACCGGAAAAATCACGGAGTTCACGGTCGGAGCGGCAAACGACGCACCGACGTCTCTCATGGCTCAAGACGGAGCAATCTGGTTTACCGAAGTCGGAAGCGGCCGGATCGGACGTTTGATGCCCTCCGGGAAAGTCAGCCATTTCTCTGCCGGTCCCGGACGTCTTACCGGTGACATAACCAACAGCACGGACGGTGCGTTGTGGGCGACGAAGAAGAGTTCGGTGGTGCGAATGAAAACCGACGGCAGCCTGAGCGAATTTCCACTTGCTGGTGTGGTCAACACAGGTGCTATCTTCGGGCACGATGAGGGCGTCTATATCGGAGCTATCAAAAAAGACGGGCAGGGAGCAATTCTCTCGGTCAGCGGCACGGGCAAAGTGGAAGAATACGACCTTCCGCAAAAGCATCTGCTTCCGGCTGCCATGGCCATCGATCCCGATGGCGGCTTCTTCATGACGGTAAGTAGCGACCGGCCTGGACAATCTGTTTCGATGATCTGGAGATTGCAATTAGATTCTGCGAAACAAAAATAGCATCACGCGCCATCTCCATCGACAGCCTTGAGCAGCTCAGAGAAGCCGACATTGCTGCTTCGCATGACAGCACGCAAATCAAAGAGCATGGTTAGCCGGTTGTTCATCATTTTGATGGTTTCAGACCACCAGTGGTGCGCTTTTCCTTCTGCAGAGAGCTTTTGAATCGCTGCGTCTCGATTGACATTGATGCTCAAAACTTTCGACTCTTTCCAGTACTTGACCAACTCTTCTCTTCTGGTGAGATTCGTCTTTGAAATCGGCGCCACTGTATTGAGATATCGACTCGTAATGGGAGACAAATTGATGTGCTCGGAGTTTTTTCCGAAGGCAACACCTATGGCATTCGGTTTGGATTTACCGATTCGCCATCCGCCGTGTTGTTCCAGCATGGAGGCAGCCGCAAGGCCAGTGCCTATTGCCGAAGTTGTGATAACAATATAGTTTGTCGCCAATATTGCTTTTGGTTTGCCTGTTAATCCAAGGCAGTTTGCAACTTGACCGAGAACACCTCCTTGCAGAAAGTTGATATTGTTCGTCATTTGGACGATCCTGTCTCGTCGCCTTTCCATGCGGTCCAGAGCTTTGAATTCCGCGTCAATTTCATATCCGACTTCATTGGCATCGGTGATCATTGAAAGGAAACCTTCGAGCACCTGTCTTGTGATCAACAATTTGGTGTTCTCGTCTTGCTGCTGGTTTTCTGCCAACAATCCTTGAACTCCGAGCAGTGTTGCTGCAGCATTGGCAGAAGGGCTGAGCCCTGAATTGACGGCAGGCGGATTGGCAGCCAGGGTGACCGGCCAGGCTTTGCGCAATAAATCCAAAAGCTCCGCATCGAACTCGCTATACTGCTGTCGCAAAGAACTTAAGAGGGCGATACGATTTAGTACCAACTTGATTGTGTCATTCTTGCAAGACGGCATACTTCCCAGCTGTTCAAGAGAACGCCGATTTTTGAGATTGACGGTGGCGACGGAATTATTGGTCCAGGATTCTATCAGGCACTGGCGCCTGCTTTTGCCATCGGTTCTTCTAGGCGAGGGTGAATTCAGAAAAGCCCAGACCAATGGAGTTAAGCCTTCATCGCCGGCCGGTCTCAGATTGAAAAAATCTGCCAGCGAATTTGGTCCGGTCTCGTTTTTGCGCCAACGCACGTATGTTGCTGCAAACGAGGCAGCAGTGAGCAAAAGGCCAATCCCGCCGGAAACAACCAATACCTCGCCGGCTGTATTTGTATATTTCTTCAGGAACATGCCGCTGGCGGTCATGCCGAATGTACCAGCTTGTATGAAATTTGCTTCGTATATCTTTTGCACGAGACTGGCCTGGCTGCCTGTCATCTGCGCCAGAACAACGTCATATTGGTAGTTGAGCTCTTTTTGACACCTGTCACCGGCGCAAGCCAGGTCGAGACCGCCAGAAACCAATGTTTCCAAAAGTGTGATTTGCAATTCCCGCTTTCGCTCACTCTCCACTCCGGAAGCATTGAGCGTTTTCAGCTCAGCTATTACCGGCTCCAGCTGAAGCAGACGGATAGCATCATCGGCAACACCACCCAGAGAGGACGAGGGGTCGATTCTCTTGCTTAAAAGCGGGGCTTCGACATTTGTTGCGCCCCTGACCTGGTTCAGCAATGAGAGAAGATCGGAGTTGAATCCCTCGATGGTGGTGTAGAGAGACCACAGTAAGACCAGGCGTCCATTGAGATAGTCTTGGCTCCTGGCTTTACCGTCATCAATGCCGGCAAGCGTTTTCTTGTCTGCCATGTCTGCTTTGTGGCGCTTCTTCCAGACTGCATTGAGAACCTCCCTTCGGGTGAGGCTTTCGCCTGGGGCCGGCGAGTCCAGATATCGCATCACCAGTGGTGGCAGATTGGATCCGTCTACAGGCCTGCCATTGACGTAAGACGACATAAATTCCGGCGGAGTAAGGTGATGAGCTTTAGTTACCTTACCGTGAAGAATACCGAGTGTAGGCAAAAGGGTTCCCACTCCGCCACTGACGAGAGATATCGTGGATTCCTGAATAAACTTATTCTTCAGGTCTTTATAAGCCGAGATTGTTCCTAAGATGCCAGACTGCGTGAAATTCGCAGCATTGAGAATTTGATTTACCGTATTTTCTTTGCGCTGCTGTCGCGAGATGGCATCATAGGCATATGCGATCTCGAATTCCAAGCGGCTTTCGGCAGTCTGCGTTTGCAGATCAGCCTCGAAGATTCTGCGCACTACCAGCGCCCGTAAATTATTGAATTGATGCCGCTCGCTTTCTGAGCTCACCCCGCTTCTGCGCAGAGCGATGATTTGCTCTGCTTGCCGGCGAATGCCGAGAATATCCGCTGTCTGAGCTGCATCTGCGCTCAATGCGCCGGCTGTGGTTTCTGCTATTGCGGCAAGATGCCAGGGTTGAATTAGCAGGCACGCAGAAATGCAAACAGCACTGCGTACGAATCGAGAGATGCTCTGATGAAATACCGTAAACGCCAATCGCCGTCCCAGCCGTTACAGACTTGATTTTTACCCCGCTGTAATTGAATCATCTTGACTAGCAAGCGCCCACAGCTTGCGGACACCCGCTGATGTCGATTTGAACTTTGCTCGTGCGCAAATCGGTCCTTCTGAAATTTCTCGATTTCTGCCTATTTAATATTCTTACGTTGTTCGCTATTCTGCTAGTATCGCGCTGTTCTCTTATGCGGTCGGTTTTGCCAAGAGCTAAATCTCGATTGTGTATGGTTCCGTCGGCAAGCTACAACGACCGCTCCGAGTCACAGAATCCCATGACGCAGGTTGTCATTTCAGCGCGGCTAATTGCAGTATTTCTCGCATGCTTATTAGTTGGGCAGTCCGTATTGCCGTTTGCAGCATTTGCCGCGAGCGAAGCGCGCGATCCTTCCGGGATGAATGAAGCGGCTGACATTCTTGGTGTTCGCAATCATGTCGATCGCATTCTGGCATTGCAAGCCGCCGGAGGTGCGCCCAGCGAAGAGTTGCTCTGGAATAAATCGATCGTTCTCAGGCAGCTCCTTCTTGGCTATTTGGAAGTTCGCCAAACTTCTGATTTGCTGGATGAAGCAATCGACGACACGTACGATGCAATTGATAAGCAAGTGCGAACCGTCAACCGTCGCGTCGAGCTAGCCAATACCGTCAACTTCACTACTTTCGGCGTGCTATTCAATATCGGAGCTGCCGAGCGGCTGTCGAAACGATTTAATAATTCGAACTATTTGACATTCGTCAGCGCTTCATTGACTGCCGGTATCGGCGCAGCGGCCGTGGCTCTTTCCTACTCGGGGGCTTCGAGAGATAAATGCCGGCCCAATCCGCTCGCAAACATATTTGGGCTGGATACAGTTTCAGTTCCTTTGCCTGAGTTGGTCGGCAAATACATCAATGCGACTCCCAAAGGAAAAACGCAGTCGCGCAAGCAAGCAATGCTCGATCTGTGGAAGAGCGAATTTGCTCTGAGTGAAAGAGCCGCTTCGCGAGAAGCCCTTGCGGCTGAGTCGACTCAGCGTCATCGCGTATCTGTTGGTTTCCTCAATAAGCGACTCGCGCTTCTGTTTTCGCTTAATGCTCTCGCCGAGGAATTTGACAGCGAATTGCTGGCACTCCTGCGCGCCATTGAAAGCACGTCGGTTCCAGCACAAGCAACAAACGATTCGATTCAGGCAGTGGCCAACCAGATAGGGTCGCCAGGTATCGAGGCAGCAAAATTACTTGGGGTAGAACAGTGTGCCGCAGACCTCATACATATGAAAATGGCAGGCGCTGGCCATGGCACGGATCTGCAATCGCTCTCCATAGATCTTTATATGCTTGAGAAAATTCTCGGAGCGGCCTTTGAAGTTCGCCAGGTGTCCGATCGTATTGATCGAGAGAAGCATTATCAATTTGATGTTTTGTTGCCACAACTTGTGCGCGTTCGCGATCGAGTGAACCTGTTGAGCAACACTGCAAACTTCACTGAAATAGGTGTGTTGAAGAACATCGCCGCAAGAGACTTCTCCCTCAAGCACACACCGGCAGGCGCCCAGAAGATTTTGATTATGGACGCACTTTCTGTCGCGATCGCCAACGCCAACTTTGTTTTTCTCAAGCTGTATCGCCGCAAGCAAGACTCTGAAGTAAACGCGCTGGCAAACATTTTCAATTTCGATGTACCAAGCGAATGTCGTTTTTCTCCCTTGATCTCTTCCTATCTGGAAAGTGTCCCTCCAGGCTCAGCGAACGGTATGACCAGAAAACAGCAATTGCTGGATCGCTGGAAGCGAGTAGGAAGGTTGTCGAAGAAAAAAGGAAGTGCGGAGGCGCTTGCCTCTTTGCCTTCGCTGCATAACAAGCGCGTGGAGACAATCGACCTGGTCAACAAGCGTGTGGAAATGCTGTTTGATGTGAGCGGAGCTGTTGAAGCGCTGGATGCGGAGCTTTTGCAACTGCTCACTGCTGTGATACTGCCGGCGCCTGAAAATCCCACAGAAAATAAAATTGACAAACAGCTGATACTGACGAAAAGAGTTCTGCAGCGCGCACTGGAGGTCCGCAGCGCCTCTGACCAGATTGACAATCAACTTTCGGACGAGTACACAGCAAAGGGCGCTATCCTTGCTGCACGCGCTCGAGGAGTTCAATACAATAATATTCTCAATTTCACGCAATCCGGTATTCTCGGGATTGTGTCTCAAGGCTTGGTCATGAAAGGCAAGAATAATCATGCCAATGCGATAGATCTCGTAGCGGGCTCGACGTTGTTGCTTTTGTCTTCTGCCGCGTTGATTCAAGCTCGGATTGGGCGCAGACCGGAAAAGCCAGAGCTGAATGTACTCGCGCATGTCCTCCTTCCTGGTGCTACCAGCAATCAGTCTATTCCCCAGTCTGTCCGGCAATATTTGAATTCACCGGCAACGGAAAATGGTATGACTAGGCGAGAATCGTTGATCAAGCGCTGGAGAACAGCCGGTGTAATCACTACAAACTTGCAAAATGAGCGCAATTTTGGCAAACTGTCCGCCAGTGCAAATACAAGCAGAAAGGAAACCGTTCAGCTTATAAGTGATCGGATTGTGATGTTGCACGATGTCAAAACCACAATCGAATCGATGGACAAACAGTTGGTAAGCGCTTTGAAAGATGGTATTTACTGAGGAGCATATGACTCAATCTTCCGTACAATCAGCGCAATCAACGGCCGATACTGTTCACCTGACGAAACTGTCGGTAAAAAGCGGTGATGTCGGTGCGCACGTCGATTGGCTCACCCGTCTGATGATGGTGGGTGTGGGCAGTGGTTCCGTATTGTCGGCAGAAATCATTCCGTCGAGCACGCCCGATGAAAACGAGTGGACTCTGGTACAGCGATTTCACGAGCATCGTTTGCTCACCGAATGGCAAGCGGGAGCACACCGTTTGAAATTGTTGCAAGAGCTGGCACCAAAAATCGAAGCGAATGAAGTTGCCTTGAATGAGACTGTGGCTTCTACCTACGGCACCGTGGGTAGTGTCGCGGTGGCGATTGTCACTGAGGTAAAGCCGGGACTGGAAGCGCCATACCGCGAGTTTGAGAAGCAATTTCAATCGGCCCAGGCCAAACGTCGAGGCTATCGCGGCGTTTATTTGCAGCCACCAACAAAGAAAACTCCAAACGTTTGGACAACATTGATCCGATTCGATTCACCGGATGCTCTGGATGAATGGTTCGTTTCCGACGAGAGAAAGCACCTGTTGACACTTGCAGAACCAGTAGTAAATTCCACGGAATTCCAATCGGTAACTGGATCGTTTCCGGGCTGGTTCCCTTCTCAGAAAAAGGGACAAAAAGGTCCACCAAACTGGAAGACGGCGTTGTTGATTCTTTTAGGATTGTATCCAATCGTCATGCTCGAGATTCGATTTTTGAATCCGCAACTGCACAGTTTGAATTCGGCAGTTGCTAACTTCATCGGCAACTCCATCAGTGTCGCCTTGACGACATGGGTGACGATGCCGCTTTTGATCAAAGCTTTTACGCCGTGGCTGTTCCCTAAAAGGGACACGCCTGCCTGGGTTGGTCCTGTAAGTCTCGCGCTGCTCCTTGCAGTTTTTGCAATTGAAATAGCGCTTCTATGGAGGTTGCTGTAATGTCCGAATCGACAACTAATGCCAGGGAGCGTAGCTGCGAGGAGGAAGTCACATACTCTGATCAGCTCGTATTTTGGTTGAACGGCTCTCGGGTGCAAGTCAACAATCCAGATCCGCAGACGATGCTGACTGAGTATCTGCGTAAGGCTGGTTATACGGGAACAAAAGTTGTTTGCGAGCAGGGTGGATGTGGTGCTTGCACTGTCATGGTTTCTCACAAAGACCCCGTTGATGGAAAGCCTGTTCACCGAGCAATCAACGCGTGTCTAAAACCTGTGTGCGCCGTCGATGGTATGGCTGTAACAACCACCGAAGGCATCGGCAACGTGCATGATGGACTGGACCCCACGCAGTATTGCATTGCGAAATTCAACGGCACCCAGTGCGGATTTTGCACACCTGGATTCGTGATGAATACGCATGCGCTTTTGCAGCAGAACCCGGAAGCGACTGAGCAGGATATCGAGGACAGCTTCGGCGGCAATCTTTGTCGTTGTACCGGATATCGCCCGATTCTGCATGCTATGCGCACTTTGGCAAAAGACTACGATGAGTCGAACGACCAAACACAAAATTGCATCGTCGATCCTTGCTTCAATGTTCAGTGCAAACCTGGGCTCACGCAAGTTAAACTCGACGAACTTCCGTCGCACGAATTGCCGGCGCGAGAGCTGCATTTCACAGGGCAGCGCGCAGAGTGGTTTCGACCGTCAACTTTGGAGCAAGTGCAGCGGCTGAAGAGTAAATTCAGCAAGGAGTATGGCAAGCAGAACGTCAGATTGGTTGTGGGCAACACCGCCTTGGGCATTTATCATGACGAGAAGCCACGCATCTATATAGATGTGACCGCAGTGCGCGAACTGACAGGGGTTCGTGAGACAAATGATGGGATTGTGGTGGGCGCAGCGGCTCCAATTCAAGAGATGCTGGATTTTGCCGGGCGAGTTATCGCTAAGCGAAGCCCTGATGAAACGAGAGGCCTGCAAGAGCTGAAACGGCACGGAGCATTCGTTGCCGGGTATCAGGTAAGGAATGCAGGCAGTGTTGCGGGCAACATCTTCATGACTCGCGACCACGCCGAGCATGGCGGACCCTTCCCTTCGGATATATTCACCGTATTTGGTGCGCTGGGCGTTTCGCTCACCATCGCTTCGGCGCAATACGATGGCGGCAAGAAGACATGTCTTTTAACAGACATGCCTGCTGTTTCAACTTTGCCTGATGATGCGGTGATCATATCTTTTCTCATCCCCTTTACGCGCCAGCGCGAGTATGTTCAAACCTACAGAATCGCCCGCCGCGTGCAGATGGCGCACCCGATTGTCAATGCCGGCTTGCGCGTCTGCCTTGATGAGAAGGGCAATGTATTGCCCGGCGAGGCTTGCATCGTATTTGGTGGCTTGGCTTCACTCAATTGCCGCATGCCGAAGACAGAAAAGTTGCTCGAGGGCAAAGCCTGGAACAACGAGACACTCAAGTCCGCACTCGACACGCTTGCCGGCGAAGTTGCCGACATCACCATAACAATGGACGAGGAAGGCTTCACCAATGAGTATCGGATGCAGTTGGCTCTGAACTTCTTCTACAAGTTTTTCCTTCATGTAGCGATGATTGTGAACCCGTCGATGGTTTCGCCGGAAAATCAATCGGGCGCCTTTCACGATGAACGTGAGCTCTCTCATGGAACTCAGGAGTATCAGGAGTATCCGGAACTCTTTCCGCTGACCAAGCCGATTATCAAACGCGCAGCATTCGTTCAGGCCTCAGGAGAGATCAAATACACTCTGGACATGACACTGCCGGTTGGCGGCTTGCACGGTGCCATGGTGAAAAGCACCCGCCCGCATGCCAAATTCTCGTTCACTAAAAATACCCCTGGTCTGCGTGAACTGAAAGAACTTCTGGCAAAACAGTTTCCTGACTTCGCAGACCTGATTACCTGTGAGGATGTTCCGGAAGGTGGTCGGCGTTATATAGGACTGAATGATGATGATCCTATCTTTTCCGACAAGATTGTCACTTCAGTCGGTGCGCCTATCGGCATGGTATTGGCTGAGACGATTGAGACCGCGCGCGAAGCATGCCAGTTCATCGAGAAGGAATGCATCGCATATGAGGACTTGCCGGCTGTACTTACGCTGGAAGAAGCAATAAAACAGAATACGGCTATGCCGATGGTGCGCACGGCCAAGGACGAAGATGAGGATATTCAACAGCGTATTCCCACCATCACTCGCGATGGCAGCAACATGGAGTGGCTTGAAAATCCCAAAAAACCTATGGACGGAACTGAAGTAGTGTACGGCACTTTCCGTACTTCAGCTCAAGCACACTTCTATCTGGAGAGCATGTGTGCTTTGGCTGTTCCTGGACCATACGATCAAATGACAGTCTATTGCTCGACTCAAAGTCCCAACGGAACGCAAGCGGCAATTGCGCGGGCGCTGGGCGTGCAGAATAACCAGGTCTCGGTATTGGTTGAGCAGGTTGGTGGTGGATTTGGCGGCAAGCAGCACCGTGGAAATATCACTGGCGCTCAGGCGGCGGTTGCCGCGCGCAAGGTCAAACGAGGCGTGCGGTTGATGTACGATCGCTCTACGGATATGCAAGCCGTCGGCAAGCGGCATCCTTACGCTGGTGAGTATCATGTCGCCTACACTCGCGACGGCATCATAAAAGGAATGCGCATTGATCTGAATTCAGATGCCGGAGACACATACGACTGTACTTTTGCCGTTATGGATTCGAGTCTGCTGAATGCCGACCAGGCCTACATGGTTGAAACGCTGCAAGCAAACGGAACAGCGTACAAAACAAACAAAGCCAGCAATACGGCCTTCCGGACATTTGGTGTGGTGCAGGCGTGGGCGATTACCGAAAATGCCATTGAGCACGTAGCGTGGAAACTGTCAAAAGATCTCGGGCGAAAAGTTACCGCTGAGGAAATTCGCTACAAAAACATGTATCGCAATGGAACGAAAGATTCCTTCGACACAACTCACTTCGGGCAAGAACTGGATTTCTGCAATATTCGCGCCATCTGGGATGACCTGTACAAATCATCTGAATTCGAGAAGCGTCAGAAGGAAGTTGAAGAGTTCAACAGCAAGAATCGCTGGCGCAAGCGAGCAATTGTTATGGTCCCGCAAAAACACGGAATTGGATTCACTGAACCGCGGGGGTCGCTCAATTCATCGACTGCTCATGTGACGGTAAACATGGCAGACGCATCTGTTCTCGTCTATCACGGTGGTGTCGAGATGGGGCAAGGCGTCAATACAAAAATAGCCCAGCTGGCTGCTAACACTCTTGGTATTCCACTGTCCATGGTGCGCGTCGGCGGCAACAATACTGATACCATTCCGAATGCTCCGGCAACAGCAGCGTCGACTGGTTTTGATTTGAACGGCGGCGCTGTCGAGCAGGCGTGCCGCGTTTTGAGAAAACGGCTTGAGGGCTTGTGCCGAGATTTGGAGCAGTTTACGCCGCACAACAAAGTTGAGAACTGGCGAGAAAATTGGGCTGAGAAATGGCCTGAGATAGTCTTCAAAGCCTGGTTCGAGCGCGTCAATTTGAGTGTCTCCGAACTGTACAAGACTCCGCACTATAAAGGACCTACGGAGCGCAACCCTCGTGGCAGACCATTCCTTTACTTCGCTTATGGCGCTGCCGTCACGGAAGTTGAGATCGATGTGCTTACGGGTGAGTTCAAAATACTTCGGGCTGATGTTGTATGCGACGTAAATAAATCGCCCAACCCGGCATTAGATATTGGGCAGCTGGAGGGTGGCTTCGTCCAGGGCATCGGCTTCGCCACAACAGAGGAGATAATCTTCGACCATGAGGGCAAGCTGGTAACAGACAATATCTGGAGTTACAAGCCGCCCTGCACTAAAACCATTCCTATTGATTTCAGGGTTCGTTTGCATCCGGTCGACGCTGCTCGTAATGAGCGTGAAGCCCTTGCAGAGCGGCACGCAGTGAAGATGTCCAAGTCATTTACAGAATCTTCTTTGACTCTCGGCGCATCGACTTACATTGCTATCAAGCAGGCGGTCAAAGACGCACGAGAGCAACTGACTGGAGAGAATGAATTCCTGGACATGGATATGCCCATGACCTGCCAGCGTATTCACCAACTGTGCGGCGTTTCTAAAGAGCAAATGACCCTTTAAGGTCGATCTTCTCTTAGAGTATTCTGCTAGCTTCTGACCAGCGCGGCAAGCCTAATTAATGGATAGAAAGGTCCGAGATTGCGGATCTTTCTATCCATTGATGAATGGTCCATGAAAGCTTTTGTTTCAAGTGTTCATATATTCAAACTCTTGCACATTTGCACAGGTTGTGCTAGATTCGACATTGTTGACCAGGGAAATTTGTTGGATGTCTTCCGTCGATAATGTCCAGAATCATCATGAGCATGTCAGTCCTCTGACGCGGCTCTGGTCGCTTCTTTTATCCGATAAGCACGATCTGGCGGTGCTGGTCGTCTATACATTGATGACGGGCATTATCTCTCTGGCTGTGCCTCTGGCTGCACAGGCTCTGGTAAATACAATTGCCGCCGGCATTTTTCTTCAGCCTCTTATAGTTCTTTCTTTGCTGGTTCTGGCTGGGCTTCTCTTTGGCAGCGTGTTGCGCTTGTTGAAGTTCTGCCTGGTGGAGGAATTGCAGCAGCGGATATTTGCGCGAATCACTCTGAGGCTCAGCGAGCGCATACCCGTGATAAAAGCATCGGCTCTCAATACAGAGTACATGCCGGAATTGATCAACCGTTTCTTTGACGTCATGACGGTTCAGAAAGCCTGGGGCAAGCTCCTGCTCGAAGGTCCGTCCGCTCTTTTGCAAGTGTTGATCGGGCTTGTTCTCATGGCTTTCTACAGCCCTTTACTGCTTGCCTTTGACGTGCTGATCATTCTTTTTATTTTCTTCGCCGTAAGCGTGCTGGGTATAGGCGGCTTGAACACGAGCATCAAAGAGTCTGCATTCAAGTATCGAGTAGCCGAATGGCTCGAAGACATGGGAAGATGCCAGACCAGCCTTAAAACAAACGGCGTAAGTCATTTTCTCTTCAGGCGTTCCGACTCGCTTGTTCTCAATTATCTAAAGGCTCGCCGCGAGCATTTCAGTGTTCTTTTCCGGCAAGCATTCGGCACCTATTTTTTCCAGGCTATTGCGAGCGCCGGAATTCTCGCCATTGGCGGATGGCTTGTTATCAACAGGCAGCTGACATTGGGTCAATTAGTGGCAGCTGAGCTGGTCGTACTGAATGTCCTGTCGGCTCTGGAAAAGCTGATTCGAAATTGCGATACATTCTACGATTTGCTAACCGGATTGGATAAAGTGGGTCATATAACTGATCTGCCTACAGAACGGCAGGGAGGAGTGGTGCTGCCTGAAAGTTCTGGCGGATTAAGCGTCGAATGCATGAAATTGCATTTTACTTATGGGGCAAGAGAGATTCTCTCGGACCTCGATCTCAGTCTGGAAGCCTCTGAAAGAGCCAGTCTTGTCGGAGCCAGCGGAGCCGGAAAAACTACGCTTGCATCGATTATTTGCGGTTTGCAGGAGGCCCTGCATGGAACAGTGGAAGTTGGCGGCTACGATGTGCGAGATTTGGATCTGAAGCATTTGCGCAAGCAGGTCGGCCTGGTTGGAGATGTCAATGAAATTTTTGAAGGCACCATAGAAGAGAATGTCGGTCTGGGCAGACCCAATGTTTCGCACCAGGATATTAGATGGGCGCTGGAGGCGGCTCAATTCTCCGATGATCTGGTAAAGCTGTCGGACGGCATCAATACCATGTTGGTCAGCGGCGGCAGGAATTTGTCACGCGGTCAAGTGCAGAGGCTTCTCATCGCCAGAGCCGTGGCGGAGCGACCGCGCTTGCTGATTCTTGACGAAGCATTCACCGGCATTGATGAAAAAACCAAGTTGAAAATCATTGATTCTTTGCTCGCCAGGGAGAATCCCTGGACAGTGCTTGATATTTCGCATGATGCCGAAGTGGTGATGCGCTCCGACAAAGTATATGTACTCAGCCAAGGAAATATTTGCGAGTTTGGAACACCAGCCGATCTTGCCTGGCGCAACGAAAGTGAGTTCTCGACTCTGTTTCCGGATCTGGCAAGGCAAATACGTTTGGTTGAGAGAAGGAAGACGGAGCGAGCGGGGAAACTATAAATGGATTCAACTGAAATTCGCCCGGTAGAGAGTTTTTCATACCAATCTAATTACGAGTCTCTTAAAGCCGTGACTTCTCGAAGAGGTTATGCGGTCATTGCCACTCTGCTTTCCGTGACCCTTGTCTCGTTTGTACTGATGTTGATCTTTGTTCCGTGGCAGCAGAGCGTTGCCGGCGCGGGAAAGATAATTATTCTCTCTCCCATGCACAGGCCGCATAACATCGAAGCGCCGATTCCGGCACGCTTGAAACACTGGTATGTACGTGACGGCCAGCACGTTAAGCAGGGAGAACTGATTGCCGAACTCACCGATCTGGATCCAAAATTTCTCGACCCTGAGCAAACGAAGCGCCTCACGTGCCAGAAGTCGGCCCTTATAGGACGACGCAATGCTGCTTCCACAAGGTTCAAGGCTCTCGAGAAACAACTGGAAAGTCTCAAGCGCTCGCAGAATGCGGCGGTGCCTTCTGCTCAAGAACGCTCCCATCAAGCCAAGGATCGCATTTGGGCTGCTGAGCAAGGAGTAGAAGCAGCCAAGCAGAATAAATTGACTACTTCACTCAACCTCGATCGCATGCGGGAGCTTCACGAGAAAGGTCTGAGATCCAAGCGCGACCTTGAGCTTGCCGAGCTGGATGAGACAAGAGCCCTTACCGATCTCGAGCGAGCCCATGCTGCCCTGGATGTGGCACGGCGCGATCAGACCGTCGCCGATTTGGATCGCGACAAGGTTGCTGCCGACACTGATGCAGCCATGAGCAATATTGCCGCGGCCATGGCGTCGGCGCAGGAGACAATCGAATCGACATCCAGTGAAATCTACAAGCTCGATATTGATTTGCAAA
>JAIETE010000059.1 GCA_019745505.1 Candidatus Obscuribacterales bacterium
CTTTCGCGTATCGCGGGCGCCGGTTTTTGATGAGCTAGTGGAATGCTCTTTTGCTCAATGCTTGGCTTTCCTTGCCTTGCCGGCGCCGGCATTGGAATGACCGATTCTTTGCCGGCCGCGGCAGCCGCACCGAAAAGAGTGCCGGTGAAAAAAAACGTGCAAGCGAGGATTGTTGCGGCTCTGAAAACCAATTGATTTACTTCAAAGCGCCTGTATAGTCCAGCGGTATCCCGGAATGTGCACTGTGTCTACCCTGAATCGACTGGCGCAAGAAGCCCAGAGCCCAATCATGCAACTGATTCCAGCCTACCACCCTGCGCATTGAATTCATGCGCCGGCGTTTTTCTTCCACTTCCATGCTCAAAGATTGGGAAATGGCATTGGCAATGCTGTCCGGACATTGCGGATCAACTATCAAAGCGCCCTGGGAAAGCTCAGCCGAAGAGCCGGTCTGCTTGCTCAAAATGAGCGAACCCTGCTCATCCTGGCGGCAAGCCACATATTCTTTGGCAATCAGGTTGAGACCGTCTTTTATCG
Source organism: Candidatus Obscuribacterales bacterium (assembly GCA_019745505.1). Classification (GTDB taxonomy): domain Bacteria; phylum Cyanobacteriota; class Vampirovibrionia; order Obscuribacterales; family Obscuribacteraceae; genus QKMZ01. Next base: position 538 of record JAIETE010000059.1, read on the forward strand.
AATTGACCAGAAGAACATCGGCTGCTTGATACCAGGCGGCCAGCTCATTTTGATCGAGATACTCGTTGACGGGAAGAATCGGCTGCCAGCCGTTCGACGCAAAACGTTTATTGATCCTTGCAATATCCGCCTCGACCAGTATTTCATACTCGCTCGGCGACGAGCCCGGCGTCTTGACTGCATGGCAGACCTGCACATAGTGGAAGCGCCTGTGCCAGCCCTCGTTTGTTTCAAGAAAACGCTCCAGACCCTTGAGCTTTTCCAGAACACCTTTGGTGTAATCGATGCGATCCACACCCAGCAAAACCTGGTTCGCCAGTTTGTGTTTTACACCCATCGCTTCCGCCTTGGGTTTATTGCTTCTTGCCAGTTTCTGCCAGAGCGAGAAATCGAGACCGAGCGGCATTACGACCACTCTGGTGTGCGAACGGCGACGCCGCACTTCCATTTTGAGAACATCGACTTGCGCATTCGGGAAAAGTTCTTTGACCGTATTCAGGAAGTTGGTTGCATACTCTGTCGTATGGAATCCAATCAGCTTGTTGCAGAGGAGTGCATCGACAAGTTCTTTGCCGACGGGGGAATTGACGATCACTTCGGGCTCCGGCCACGGTACGTGCCAGAATTGGCAAATTATCAAGCCGGCTTGCATAGACATGAGCGGAGCGGCAAGCGGTACTTGATAGTCATGCAGCCAACAAAGAGTGGGAAAACTCTGGGAGGAGACGGTCAGGGAATCCGATGCGACGATTTCATTGACCTGGCGAAAAGCCTTCCAATTTTCCGCATCGAATTTTGCCTTCTCGGTCAGACCGTGAAGCAGAGGCCAGAGGTACTCGTTGGCCGCTTTCTTGTGTCTTTCGGCCAGCAGTGCCGGCACTTTTGGAGAATAGAAAGAAAAGCCCTCGGGAGGCGTGTCTTGAATGGGGAGTGATTGCCCTTCTATGGCGAACCAGTGAACCTTGGTGCCCAATCTCTTCACCACCGGCTCCAGGCTCTTGCTCACACCGCCGGACTGACCCGGACCGGTGTAGGAAATCACCTTCAAAGTCGGTAAAAACAGCTCCAGTTCTTGAAAATCTTCACGAGAAAGAGGCGTGAGCAGGGGAGGAGACTGGAGCGGAGAAGGCATTCTGGTGTGGTACTCCGATAGAGTGGTCCCGCCAGAAACCGAGGCAGGCCTCAGCTGGCAGGTGAGCAGGGATATCTCTTGATGTTTCCGTCAACGCCGGCAGAAAGCTCGGCTAACCGAGTCTGCCAAAATTCCATCGGATCTTGCTTGGTTTGGGCTTCCGGCTTTTCTGCAATCGTCTTGAAAGCAAGCTAAGACAAAAGTCAGCCGCCGTTCAATTCGGGGTGCCGCAGAGTCCCAAGTGCAAATTCCAGATACATATAAGGTAAGGTATATGTATCTGGTAATCAAGTTGATCTTTGTTCAATTAATCCCGCCTTAACACAGTTTAACGAATTACCGCGTGACACTATAGATGGTGCCAATCAGGGCGTCGTTTGAAAAACAGTTCTCGCCGCTCAATCAAGCAGTCCGGGCAGATTGACAATCTCAATTCGCCGCCCTTTGATATCGACGGTAGGAACCAGGGCTCTTACGAATGGAATCAGCACGGTGCCGGGCTTTTCGGAGTCGGCTCGTTGCATCTCCAGATATTCTCCGGATTCTCCGATGATATCGCATACGGTGCCAAGCTTTTCTCCTTCCTGAGAGAAGACATCGAGGCCCAACAAGTCGCGCATCCAGAACTCATCTTCATCGAGATCGCGAATTTGTTTTCGCTCCGTCGTTATGGCTGCTCCGAGAAGTTTTTCCGCTGCGGTGCGATCGCCGATGTCCTCCAGTTTTACGAGCATGTGGCGCTTTTCGTATTTCATGCTTTCTACTCGGTGATGCGTTTTGGTACCACCAGTAGTGGCGAGAGAGACTGTTTTTACGTTGCTCAAAAGGTCTGGATTATTCGTCTCAAGCCTGACTTTGAGAACGCCCTTAAGACCGAGCGCGCCGATCACTCGCCCGACTTGAAATTCGCTTTCCGCTTTTGTTTTTTCGCGCTCTGCCATGTTGTTGCCAGCCGGTCAGCCCGAAGCTCCGCCTCCGGAATCGCTCTCGGCATTCGCCCGCGCTCCCGCCTTGGCAGTCGGACTCGTCTCTTGCCTGACGGAAGCGAGAGTTGACTTCTGTTCGGACTTCCAGCGCTTGAAGAGTTGATTGTCGAAGCCGAATTGATCGAGCACGCGCCCCACCACAAAGTCGATCTGGTCCTGAACGCTTTCAGGCTTGTGATAAAAACCCGGCGATGCGCAGGAGACTATTGCACCAGCCTCCGAGAGCGCCAGCATGTTTTTCAGTTGAATGTGACCGAAAGGCATCTCGCGCACCACGATCATCAGCGGGCGGCGTTCTTTCAGGCAAACCGCGGCCGCTCTATGGATCAGATTTTCAGTCAGACCTGAGGCGAGAGCGCCGAGCGTTCCCAGAGAGCACGGAACGACAGCCATGCCCCTGGTTTTGTAAGAGCCGCTTGCAACGGTGGCTCCGTAATTGGTCAGTGAGTGAACTGTAAGAGGCACATCCTGAGCTAGATTCAGATGCTTGATCAATTCGTCCTTGAGATTTTCACCGAAGACCAGATCATTCTCTTCCTTCATCACCATAAGCGCTGCTTTGGAGACCAGGAGCTCAATCGGTTGGTTTTTGGAAAGTAAGAATTGAACCAATCTGAGACCGTATACAGATCCGGATGCACCGGTTATGGCGACGACAAAAGGCAGGGAGCGTGAGCCCTCAGCGGTATTGTCCCCGTTCAATTTCATGTTTCGGTCCCAGCAGTTAAAAATCCGTGCCAGGCGCTTTTTGCCCATCCGGGGGCGCGCCGGATGGAATTGTACCAGGCTGTCCGATATATCCACCGGCGCCGCCTGTCGCCGGTCCTCCCTGAGCCGGCTGTCCAGCGCCGTTGCCGGAGCCGGAACCGCCACCCTGAGGCTGTCCTGCGCTCTGGAACATACCGTTACCTGGTATGAAGGAGCCTTTCTGGCTCACATCCGGAATGAGAGGCTGCTCCGGTTGTTCGTCTTGTTCCTCTTCATCATTGACTTTCGTGCCGCGCTTGGCAAAACGCCTGCCGCCATTTCTGTCTACTCGCTCTGCATCATCCATGGGCGCGTCCAGTACCGAAGCACTTCCGGCGGCCGGAGCGATACCCATCTTGAATGGCGCGTCGATCCTGATTGATAGGGGCGAACCAGCCAGAATCCAGAGATTATAATTGCGTTTTACCAGGGAGCGAACATGTGAAATCCCGGACATTTGCGCCCCCGCCTGTCCGCTGCCGTATATAGGATCGCGCATGATGTCCTGCGGCGACACCACTTTGGGCGGCTGTCCCGGCTTAGTGCGATAGCGCTGGGCGGCTCCCGGAGCTACTGCCTCGAATCCGGCTTGTGTTCCTACATAAGCGACACCATGCCCGAGGCGGGTGTTGGCCCGCTCCATGCCGTGGCTGCGTCCGCGTCCGCCGCTTTGAGCCTGGGTTTCTCCGGCTAGGGATGCCACCATCGGATAAGTGACACCGTCAGGCGTCCGCAGCCCGGAGAGCTGGACGCGCAATTGTCCTGTTGGTTTGGGAAAGCCCTTTTGATGAGGCAATTTGCTGGACGAGATGCATTCCACCACCTCTCCTATCACGGCGGAGCCTGCTGGAATCAAGACATCCGTTCCGTTGGCTAGAACCGGAGAGGATACTTCCACTTCAAAACGTTCTCCAGGCTTGCTGCAGGATGAGCCGATCGTATGATCGATGCGCCCCTCGAAGTGAACACCGATAGGAATAATCACCGTCTTTCCGTGTATCGAATGAGCGCCGCGATAGAGGCTGTCGGCGGATTGATTGCGCTGCGCTTGCGCCGGCTGGCAGAGCAGTGCGCCACTGAGAGCCGTTGTGGCGGCGAGACCCAGTAAAGCGGAAAGTGCTGGTGTTGTCTTCATCTCTAAGCCCTCGATAAGGCGTTCTGCATCAGTCGATCATTGTAAGTAAGTTTAGATCAGGCTTGCCTGTCTTTGCTGGTAATCAGAGTGCGGGTGGCATGCAAGGGAGCCTTCCCCGCATTTAAATTCTAGTTCTTCTCGGAAGTTTCACTGGCGTCACCGGTGCCGTTTTTGCCATTGGCTTGCGGCGCTGAAGCCGCGCCGGCTCCGCCGGGCTGTCCGTCCGTGCCGCCGGCACTTGCCGCTTTAGCCCTCCTCATTCTCTCAAGCGCTTGCCGAGCCATCATCATGTTGAGCAGATAGGCAAAACCTAGCGCCACCACGATTAGTATCACCATTCGGCCGATACCGGCGACGTACTGGAAAACCGCAGGCAGCATAATGCCGAAAGCGGCCAAAATAATCAGGGCACCCCCAATTTTGACCAGCTTGCCGTTGCCTTTCTCTTCGCTCAATATTGCTCTTCCACTTTCAAATATTGGGCAAATCGGTCGATAACTTGCGGTGCGATCAGTTTGGCGCCCGCCCACCAGGCTGCACCTATGAAAACAGGCACGACCAGAACGCGCACCAGCGGCGGTAAGAACCAGTAGAAGAAACTGGACATCACGCAGGCCGCACCGACGGCAATCGTGATTGAGAATCGTTCTATATAGCGCTCTTGTTCGGAGCGAGACAATTGCTGAAAAGTCCGTCCCAGGAGATTTAGGTAATTGCGCCAGATTTTTTGCAGACCGCCCTTGGAGTCTTTCCACGCTTGCGTCTCATGGATGCTGCGCGGTTTGCTCCCGTCCATCGGACGGCGCGATGAGGGTCTTTCAGCCGGCGGCCAATTGTCGTCGCCGCCTCCCTCAAAATTTCCCTGGCCGCCTTTGAACTGTTTAACGCTCATCTGCTACTCCTTGCTTCTCCTATCATTTAACAGTTTTTTTTGAGAGCCGTTTTAGAACTTCTAACACTCTCTTGCCCAAAAGTCATCTATTTTGTCGATTTCCCTTTTTTGGGCTGTTTCTTAAGCTTAGCCAAATTTGCCTCTACTTCCTTTCGCAACGGATTGGCATCATCGGCCGCTTCCAGAAAAGCAGTCGCGTAATCTATCGCTTTATCGGAATCTTCTCGCTCGGTTTTGGTGAAAAGAGAAAAGAGACCGTAGTAAGCGGCTGGATATTGCGGGTCGTGAATCAGGGCTTGATTGTAATGATCGATAGCCACCTCCGGAATCTTCCAGGTGGCATCACCAAGTTTGGTCTGCCGGGCGGCTTCATTGCGCTGGCTCTGAATCTTGCTTATACCTTGCTCCGCCCGATTGGTCACTTCCGCGATTTCTTTGGCATAGGTATATGCCGTTTCGGCAGAACGCAGGTCTCCGTCATTCAAGGCCAGTTCGCCAATCGTGAGCAGATCATAAGCATCGTCTCTGTGCGTGTTGATGACTTGAGAGAATATCTCGCGCCCCTCGCGGAATCGCTTCTGGGTGAGCGCTTTTTCCGCTTCATTCAACTGGATGCTTTCTTGCAGCGTCTTGGCACCGGGCTTGATTACTTGCGCTTTTACCGATTGCTCGCTGACGATATTCTGCAGCTTTTCCATCAACTCTTGCATGGCCGGCGGATACTGTCCTTCTCGGCGGGCTTTGCGGTGGTAGACTCGAGCCAGTCCAAGCAGAGCGCGCGGGTCGTCCGGTTCCGATGAGAGAATGGTGCGATATTCTGTTTCGGCTACATCCAGTTTGTCCTGCCTGAGGGCCAGCTCGGCAAGAGCGTTTCTCAATTGCATGTCGTTGGGCAGAATTTCCAGAGCATTGTGCATTTCGGCAATGGCGAATTCGCCGTCGCCGCGCAGCGCATAATACTCGCCCATATGCTGATAAGGATCGGGCAGATGCGGATCCTGGCGAATAGCCTCTTTCCACGATGCCAGAGCGGCCGGTCCGTCGCCTTGCCTGCGATAGATGTCGCCTTCGACAAGGCTCCACTCCGCATTGCGTTCTGCTCGGGGAATATTGCGCAATTGCATGAAAGCGTCTTCGTTCTTTCCTTGCGCCAGAAGTACGCGCGCTTTTTCTAAGTGAGCCGGGTAGAACTTTTTGTCATCTGCCAGTACTTCATTGACCAGTTGCTCCGCATCCTTGTCTCTTGGATCGAGACGAAGAAGCGCATGGGCCCAGAGTGTTTTGTTGGCATTATTGGGATTCATCTCGGCCGATTTCTTGAGAGGCTCGACTGCCCCTTCCGCATCGTCCTGGGCCAGTTTTACAAGGCCAAGCGTTTGATGCGCGATCACCGTCTCGGGATTGGCTTTGATAGCTCGTTTGCAGAGCGCCTCGGATGCTTCGAGATAAGCATCGCGCTTGGCCGGCGATGCAACTTGGCGCGAGTGAACATACGAAACGAAGCCCGCAGCCGCCATTAGATTGATGTTTTCCGAATATTTGTCTTTTGCGGAACGCAATAACTTTTCCGCTTCGATAATCTTGGGCGGCCAATTTTGCTTTGCCAGAGCGACAGCCAGTCCGGCATGCGCATCTCCCGATTCGTCTGATTTGCAGAGTGCTCGGTAAGATTCCTCTGCCGCCTCGAACTTTCCTTGCAGTAAAAGTTCGTCGGCATCGGCGATGGATTTTTCTTCCGCAAACACCGGCTGTCCGGCGCCCAATGATACGCAAAGAGAAAAAGCCAGAAGACTGGCTGCCAGTGAACGTCTATAAGTGGAGGGTTGCCTTGTCTGAATCATTTGCTTTGTTTTTCTATTCTCATTCCTTTTCTATGTCTTTCAGCTTTTTCAATACTTTCTCCGCTTCTTTGTTGTCGCCCAGTTTCTGCAGGCAGACGGCCAGGCTCTTGAAGGGCAGCGGCAAGTGCGGTGCTACCGTGCAGGCGTCTTTCCAGTTGGAGGCGGCGGCAACATAATTGTTGGCGGCTTCTTGCTTCTCTGCTTCCTGCTTGAGATTTTGAATGCGCGATAAATCAACCTGATTCATCGCATCTTTCGCTTCCGGATCTTTCAAGTTGTAAGCCATTCGATATGAAGCTGAAGCATCGTCAAGATTGCCTTTCTTCTCTGCAACCCTGCCCAGCAACAGCCATGCATGCGCGTCTTTGGGTTCTTTCTCGACAAGAGCATCAAGCTCTTTTTTCGCGCCATCGCTGTCACCCGAAGCCATTTTGCCTTCGGCTGCCGAAAAGCGCCTCGGATCGAGAATCTTCTCTGCTGGCACGGCTGGAGCTGTTGCCGCTGTTGCAGCGGCCGCGGCAGTGCCACTACCGGCGACACCGGGCTTGCCTGCCGTTGCCGGGGCTCCGGCTCCTGCTGCTGCTGGTGCCGGGCCTCCGCCCAGGCGGCTTATGCCCTGAAGCAAGTCCGGATGGATATGCGGGTTGATTGAAGCGGCGGCTTGATAAGCTTTGAGCGCGGTCGCTTTTTCACCTTGCTGCTCCTTGCCCCGCCCATAAATGAAGAGCATCTCCGGATCTTGATTATTCTGGCGAAGAATATCTTCCGCCTTTTGCAAGGATGTAGCTAGCACCGCCGGCGGTGTGGCCGGGTTCATAACCACTGCCAGGTGATATGAGCGCCGAGCCTTGGCCAGTTGCGGAGAATTGGGATTTTTCTTCCAGCATTCTTCGAATTCCATTTTTGCGTGTTCGAAGTCACCGGACAGTTGATACGCTCCTGCCAGCATCAGATGGTTGTCGAACGAACCATTGATGGAAACAGCTTCTCGAGCGACTTCTTTCAATCCTTGTATGGCGTCGGAATAGAGCGGGTTCAAAGTGACCGCTCGGCGATACGATATGGCCGCGTTCTGAAGCCGCTTCAAGCCTGCTTGCCTGTCGCCTCTGTCGCGCGCTACTTTGGCATAGCGCCAGAGCACATCACCCAACATAGAATGACATTTTGCCTGCTCGACTTTGTCTTTCCAGGGCTTGTTTACAGCAATCTTCAGTTCTTCGAAGGCGGGGACATCCTGTCCGTCTTTCAAGAGTGACCGAGCGAGATCGGCGTGGCTGCTGCCGTCATCAGTCATGCGGCAGACTTTTCTGTATTCTACTTGGGCGGTTCTGAAACGACCTTCGGTCTCGGCAATCTCTGCTATCTGGTGACGAACGTTCGGATCGTCGGCGTTTTTGCCGGATGCCCGCAAGCATTCGTCCAGGTTCTTGTCGGCAACAGCGTTGGCAGGGTCGGCAAAGAGAGCCTTTCTGTATTGAACCATCGCCTCATAGTATTTCTTCTTCGACGCCAGCATGTCGCCGTAACGCAAGCAAGCACCGGATAAGTTGATTTTGAATTGTTCGTTATACGGATCGCCCTCGAGAGCGATTTCATGCTCGCGAATGGCATCCGCCCATAGGCCCTTGCTGCCCAATTCGACAGCGCGGTTGTTGTGCTCGAGTGGGTTGGTCGGGTTCGGTGTCGAGAGCATTACCGCTCCGCCGCCGCCTCCTGACCCGGATGAAGCCGCGCGGCGAGCGCCTTTAGCTTGGGCATCGGCCTCATCGAAGCCAAAATTCCATATAAAGGAAAGCGGCAGCGACAGACAAACGATTGCCAGAAGCCTCCTATTGGAGCGCTTTCGGCTCGAAGCTTCTGGTTCTGGTTTTGAGGATGAATTGAAATTCAATGAACGAATATAAAAGGACATGACTTTTGTTGATGCGAAATTTGAAAGTTGATGTTAATTTGTGCCTACATCCCTTCAGGATGTTTATTTCCTTGCCGGACTGGCGTTTTCTAAATGTTGGCTGGTAAGCGGTTACTAAGGTCGATTGTTATTTGAAGTCCTCGGTGCGCTCCCTACAAGAGCGCATTATTACCCGGATTTCATTTTAACGATGGTTGTATATTTGGCACCATTTTTTTTGGTTGGCAAGAGGCTTTTCCCTGATGAGCGAAAAAGTGTTGTCCAGACAACACTTTTGCCTGCCAGAGCAAAGATTGTTATTGACAATGGTGCCCCAAACAATTAAAAATTAGTCATTTCGCAGGCATTTTTGCCCAATTTCGCCCCATCTTTAGCAAGGGAGATTAATTCGCGTTTATTCTGTTAGACTGAAATCACATATATAGCCTCTAGATATTTCAGGAATCTCTCTTTATTTGTTATTAGGCGTTTTCTTACTAGGCAAAAGAGGCATGTGTTCAGCAGAGGGCTCGCAGAGCCCGAGATAGATATCTCCCTTGGGAGGGATATTTAGTAATGACGAAGCCTGCGCCACTTATGGCAGCACTGATAGCCTTGGGACTGACTGTCCCAATGGCTTACGCTCAGCTCCCGCAGACGAATATGGGCAAATACGTCCACAAGCCGGGCGACAACCAGTACGACCGAGCCGCTCAACAGGAGCGGCATCCACCACCGCCACCGCCGGTGACCCGCTTTGCCACGAGCGGCGGAGGGGGCGGAGGATACATGTATCGGCCCAAACCAAAGCCCCGTAAGCCAGACCCATCCATAGAACCAATCGCCTCAGACGAGCCTATCCCGCCTGCGGGCTTTCCGGTTTTACCGGAAAGATTGGAATTGCCCATCGCCATGGGCAGCTGGGGTGGAGCCGGCGGCGGCGGTGGCGGCGGTGGCTCCTGGAATGGACCGGCACCCGGTTCGGGCGGGGGCGACGACGGCCCGCCCCGAATGCTCTCGAAAAAGCAAGGCTACGGGCACTACGAGCCCGGTGCTTTCATACCGAAGAACCACAAATCCGGATACTACAAGTGCAATGAGGTAACTCCCCCGCACAAGCCAGTATCCGATCAGATAATGACCGGCGGAGCCGGTGCCGGTGGTGTGCCCGGTATGGGCGGACCGCCCAGTCCGGCAGGCGCGCTCAAGTCTCTGGGCAAAGAGCCCAAGCTCAATGATCGCGATGAAGGTACGGTAGCTCCGGAAGCGCCTCAGCCAGTCGTGATTAATCAATCGACTACACAAGATCTCTCACTTCCTGAGGACGATTTCTCAGGCAGCTCGGCAAAACGTCCGAGCAAAGTTGGCCGAAAAATGAAACAGGTTGGTCGAAGAGTGGTATCACCCCTCAATTCTGCGACCCGCCGCTTCACAGGAGTAAGTTTGTTCTAGTTTTTCAGATACTAAGCGGCCGACGGGAGTCCGGACGGCCAATGGCTCGGGGGAAGGAGTTCTCAACATGGCTAAGTTAGTAAAGACAATGAGTTTGTTAGTGGCAGCCAGCGCCTCGGTGGCCATCTGCGCTGCACCCTCAATGGCGCAAGGTTTCAAAATCGACCAGAGAAAGCTGGACAAGACCACTTTCTACAGCGCACCCAGGCAGATGCAAATTCTGGACGAGCGTCCGATCATCAAAGATTTCCGCGAAGCACCGCAAGCTCAGCAGCAGATTGAATTGCCGCCCGGACCGCAAGGCTATGGTGGCGGAGGCGGCGGTGGAGCCGGCGCCCTGCAAGGCGGTGGACCAGGAGGCGGAGCGAACGGCAGTCCTCTGCAAATGGGCGGACCGGTCGTGCAGCCCAGAACCTCCAACGGCATGATGCCCAATATGGGCAGTCTGCCCAAGACCGGGTTCGGGCAGAGCAATATTCCGGCAAGAGGCATGGGACCGAAAGGACCACTGGCCGATGCCACCACTACCAACCGCTTGATGGGCAAAATGATGACTCCGCCCAAAGCGCAAGGAGCCTCGGCTGGACCGGCTCGCGGTATGGCACCGTCGAGAGGACCGACCAACGGTAATTACAACGGACCGGCAGTATCCTCCTATAGCGGCGGCTACGGCACGGGTTCGGGCGCCGGATTCGGCGGCAGCTCTTCTCGCACCGATACTTCGGTCAGAGGCAGTCTGTTGAAGAAGAATTGAGTACTTGATCTAGAAAGCGCACGCCACCCCCTTATGCAACACACTCCAACAATTTCGAAATTCGCAGCGCTTGCCCTGGCGCTGGCTTTGACTGGCTGTGCCAGGCAAGAGGCCGGCTCCGGCGGTGCTTCTGCGCAAGGAATTGAGCAAGTGCAGGGTCAAGGGATTTTGAACGCTCTGAGACCGAAAGCGGACCCGACTATGGTGGAGCGCATTCGTCAGGAAGACGCAAACAGAATGCAGCAGGCGGCACTCGCCCAGCAGCAGATGAATCAACAAATGGCTGAGACCGACGGTTCCGGAAGAATTCTTCCCAAGGTCTCGATGGAACCCATTGCACCGCCGGCTGAAGAAGTTGCCTCGGCCGGCGCCGGTATGAGTGTGACGGCTGCTGACTCCGGCGCTTACACGCCCAGTACATCCGGAGCCGTTCCTCAGTCCACTCCTGTTTCGACACCGTCAACCGCCACTTATGGCAGCTATCAGTCGCCCCAGGTGCCCGCCCCTCCGTCCGGAGCTCTGGGCGGCGGTCTGGTGCCGCCACCGCCGGCGGTGACGCTTTCGACGACTGCTCAGACTACCGTTGCCAGCGCTCCGGGGGCGGATCCTAACAATCCTTATGCCAACCCGTACGCCAATCCGTATGCCAACCCATACGCCAGTCCTTATGCCAATCCGTACATGAATCCTTACGGCATTCCCTATCCGCAGCAAGCCGCCCCTCAGGGCGAGGGAGCGCCGCAGAGACCGGCACTATTCGGTTCGGGAAAACGCAGCCCTCGCGAAGATTCGGATGAAGATCCGGTGGCGCGCGAGAAAGCCAAGAAATTCGCCAATTTTGTGCCGATCACCCCGACGGGCATGGAAGCTCGTTCTCCTTACAAACAGAGAGATGATTTGAGAGTGCTCTGGAAAGGCGCTATCACTTCATCCCAGTTGGGTGCCTGGTCTTCTCGCGATCCCAATATCGCGGCCGCTCTTTCTCGCATCGATGTCGGACTGCCCGGGGAAGCGACCAAGGGATCTTTCAGTGTCGGGCAAAGACAGGTCGACGCTGTGTTCAAGCCTGTTTTCGTTGATAAGCGCATCCAGTCTCAATTGAGAAAATCTCAAAGCGACATGGTGCAGAGTTATTACAGATACCTCTACTCGTACAACAGATTCGCTCTTGCTCAGCAAACCGTAGCGGCAAGAAAGCAGGAAGTTGAAGTTGCTTCCTCCCATGCCGAGCAACAGAGAGCTGCAGCCGATCTTTCTCAGGCGCAGAGCGAAGCCGATTCTTCCAAAGAAGACATGCGCTCCGCTCAACTCGAATTGTCTGCGGTCGCCGGAGCTCAAGCTGCGCGTGCTGTGATTCAGAAAGTATCCGGCATTTCCCCGAGCATCGAATCCCTCGCTCAAGCGCAGCCGGCCCAGGATGTCGCACCACAGGGCGGCGGCTTCAACGTTCTGGGATCGATGGGCAATCTATTCGGTTTCAACAAGAAAAAAACAGAAGAGCAACCGGCACCGGAGCCCGTCAAAGCAGCCAAAGCTGATGGCGGCAAGAAAGAAAAGAGCGCCGGCAAAGCTAAGGAGACTAAGACCAAGACAGCGAGTAAAGAAACCAAGCCCAAGAAAGGCGGCAAAGCCGAAGTTGCCCAAGGCGACCTCGAGCCGGCACCGTCCAAAGCCGAGTCGTCCGGCGCCGCAGCACAGGCAGAAGCTCCGGCAGCATCAGATGGCATCAGCTTTGAACTCAAAGGCAAGAACATAAGCGCCCGTAAGAGCGTGCTCAACGTTTCTATTCGCAACACATCCGACAATGCTTTCAGCTTTAGCCCCGAGGACATCTCAGTTCAGGAGGGCAACCAGAAGCTTTCGGAAGCAGCGATGCGCGCCGAATTCGACTCCACCAGCGTAGCGCCGAATGGAGAAGTGAAAGGCACCATCACGATTTTTGGTAGACCCTGGAATGACAGATTGACCATATCCCTGTCAGACGGACAACGGAGCATACATATGAAACGTTGACCCAATGCGAGATGTAGCGTTTGCAGATCCTAGACCGCGTGAAATTTACTAGACCAACGCTCAATCAGGTAGTTTTGATGAATAAGATGTCGAGCCAATTCAGACTGGTTACACTGGCAAATGGCGGTGCGCGAGCAGCAATCGCGCTGTCAATGCTGTTTGCGGTTGTGATAATAGCGCTGCCGGCATTCTCGCAGGCTAATACGAATCAATTCTTTCGCAATGCCGAAGGCACGATGGATGATTCGAACAATTGTACTGCGCAGACCATTCGCGATATGGCTTGCTTGCGCTACAAGTGGCTGGACATCAACCGCCGATACGACCGACTGGTGCCGGTTGACGATCCGCCACCGCAGACGACACCAGGAAGAAGACAGACTGTTCCGGAAAAACGCGAAGAGTTCATAACCGACGGTCGTTCGGCAAGACAGTCGCAGGGCGGTCAAACAAGAACCAAGCAGACCGCTGATTCCAACACTCAGACCAAAGTGCTTGCCTATGACTCGTGCTTCGTGCCTTGCGGCAGCCCGGTCGGCTGGTTCCTTCAAGATGCAGAAGCCTGGAAATTTCCGAAATATACTGCCTATGGTGTTCCTTGCTATGTCCAGCCGAAATTGGAAGCAATGGACAAAGTAAAGACGTCCAGAGACGAAGCAATTTTCGAAAAGGCTACCGGCTACAATCCCCCCGGCATGGGACGGATCACCACGTACGGTCTGCCTATTTCCGATACTCAATTCCAGATAATCGACAGAGAAAACAATAACCGCATGCTCGAGCTTGCTTCGGATCCGGAGCGCTTCATGTGGGCGGCCTCGGTCACCGGTCAGATGATGAACGGCTCCGGAGCCAACAGTCTTGCCGGCGTCGCCGAATCGGCTTTCGACAACGCCGCGGCACGTATCATTCAGGGTGATTCGACCAATTCATTGATCAACCTTGCCAATGAAAATTCCGGCACCGGACCAAATTTGGGTGCTTACTATCGCCAGGTTTCGGATGCGGTTCGCCAGGTTCAGATCATGTACCACCAGGTATATGTGCCGATGGCGATTCTGTTCCTGCTGCCCGGTGCCGTGATCACGCAAGCCAAATCAATTGTCGCCGGTGGATTTGCACTGAAGTCAGCGGAAGCGCAAAGTCCTTTCGATGGCTTGCTGCGCTCCTTCGTTGCAGTTTTCCTTATCCCCGCCACTCAGTTGATTGTCAGTTATGCAATCGACGTCGGCAATTCCATGGCGTACAGCGTCTACGACCCCTGGGTCAACATAGAACGCGTCAAAGAGTGGACGCACCAACTCAGTTACAACAACAATCCACGAACCAATTACGACAACGCTGTTTTGCCGCCCGAGCAAGGCGGTCAAAACAACCAGAGCGCGTGGCAGCGAGCTTTGTCGGGCGACGTGTTCGGCGCCATCTTGCAGTTCGTCATGGACCTTTTCGGTTATGGAGAGGGCTTGGGCGGCAACGTTCCGGAAACAGTCACCATGGAGGAGAGAAACTCCTGGCTGTCATCAATGTTGGAGACTGCCTTTAACTGGATGATGTGGGGCATGTCGCAAGGTCTCATCATCCTGACGGCATTCCAGCTCGTCTTTATGTGTTATCTCTTTCTGCTCGGACCTCTGGCTGCTGCATTCTATGCCTGGCCGGATCTGCAGAATGAAGGCAACCAGAAGCTCTTCCGCGGAGTTTTCGGAAGCTGGGTAAATGCCGTAATTTCGCTTGCTCTGTGGCGCTTCTACTGGATGGTCATTCTTGCCATCATGACGCAGAGACTGATCTACATATCTCAATCCAGGACAGCTACCAACCTACAGTGGGAAGTCGCCGTATTCACGTGCTTGCTGGGCCTCATGCTGCACGTGCCTTTCAGCCCATTCAAATTCGACCCTGCTGCAGCTCTTGAGAAGGTGGAGAAATTCGCCAATAGCACGGGCGGCAGCGGAGGC
>JAIETE010000333.1 GCA_019745505.1 Candidatus Obscuribacterales bacterium
GCTGGACAGCAACTCCTCGAGCGACACGTCTATTTCTTCCAGCTGCAAAAGCACGTCATAAGTGTGAATCAGCCAAGTCCGGTGCTTAATCATCACTTCTTGCTGGCGCATGCTGGCGAAAGTCGCATATCCGGCAGCAGTGAGCATCAGGAACAATGTCCCTGCTATGCCAACCAGGATTGTCCATCTGTGCCGCATTACCAATTCAGACTGAAATTAACTAGCTCTTGTTCAATATTCCCTGGATGTCGTCAGGCAGGGTCATCGGATCAAACGGTTTTGTAATAATGCCTCGGGCTCCCATTTTCTGATAAAGCTCGACTTCGTGAGTCTGTGCTTTGGCGGTCATGAATATCACCGGTATGGCGGTCAGAGTATCCACTTTCCTCAGTTCGCCCAGAGTGGTTGGACCGTCCATGCCTGGCATCATTACGTCCAAAATAATTAAGTCAGGCTTCAATTCTGTGGCTTTACTGATCGCTTCAGCGCCCGATGCGGCAAGCTCTACTTTCCAGTCCGTCAGTCCTTCCAAGCCCATCTGGGCAAGAGTGCGAATATTTTGATCATCATCGACCAGAAGAACTTGCTTGATATCGATTGCACTATTCATATTGCTCACTTTTTTTTGCGGCCGCCATTTTAGTTAGGAGAGTACCGAACGTCCTTTCAAACAGCTTAAAGCATAATCTTTGAGTTTTTCAAAATTATCCCCTTCCAGAGGGAATTCTGCGGAGCTAAATGCCAGTGCGGTCTGAAATTCATTACCTCTTGCGCTGGGAAACCACATTTTTTCCCAGTCTTCTTTGAATAGCTCGAACACGCGCGCCATGGTTTCGCTGGTTTCACCAGCCAGGACAATGGCGAATTTACCGTCTTCCAGTCGTCCGCGCAAATCTTCGGCGCGCAAACGCTCGTTCAGAAGCTCTCCTAATTTGCCCACGACATGCTCTGCCGAGAAAGCACCATGCATTGTGTCGAGCTCTTCGTAATCGACAATCGATATAGCTCCCAGCGCCAGGCTTTGCGATTGCTGTCTGCAAAGATTTATCAGCTGCTCGCTTTCGGATTCCAGAGCATTGGCGGTCAAAACCTTGCTCTGGGGGTCGATGCGGGTAGAGACCTCGCTGAGAGTTTTTGACAGGTGAGCCTTGACGCGGGCTAGCAATTCATCTACCAGAACCGGTTTGCTCAGAAAGTCCGTTCCGCCTGCCGTAAAGGCTGCGCGTTTGCCTTCAGAGTCGCTCTTGGATGTGAGGAAGATGACCGGCACCTGCTTCCATTCATCATGCGATTTGAGCAGTCTGCAGACTTCATAGCCGGTCAGCCCCGGCATGATTACGTCCAAAAGAATCAAATCGGGTTGAAAGTCGTTCATCGTATCGAGAATTACGACAGGCTCGTTTAGAGAGTGCACCTTAATGCCAGCCGGTATCAGCACTGATTCGACGAACCCCGACAAGAGCGGGTCGTCGTCTACGCAAAGGACCCGGGGCTTGCGCATTTGTCCGGCTATGGTCATGATCTGCATAGCTTCGCTCAACCCTCCGCGAGTGGCATCGCCATCAAGCAGAACGGAGGCGCCACCATATACGATGTCAGCCTGTGTAAAGCTCTCCTCTTTCGAGTTGATGAAACAGAGCGGAATATTACGCCTTGCGGCCTGGCGCAGTTCGCGTGCCAGCTGAAATCGGCCCGCTGTCGTATCAAGGGCCAGGTCGATCAATGCAGAATCATATTTATGCTTTCCGAATTTCACGATAGCGCCGACTGCGCTGCCGACCATTTCCAGTTCGCAGTTTGCGTCTTGGGCGGCACCTTTGAGCGGTCCGGGATAAGCACCGTCAGGCGTTACCGCTAAGCATGAAATCGAGGGCAGCTTTTGAACTTGATCTTCGCCGCCTTGTTCGCGAGCGATCGCATCGACAATCTGCGTGCCTTCCGTAACGCAGCGAATCACCTCTGCCCAGATTACTTCCTGTTCTGTGTCGGTATGCGGATCTACGGCGATGAGGAAATCTTCGATGCGCTCTGCAAATTGACCGACTTTGCTAAAACCGTAGGAGCCTGCCGTTCCTTTCAATTTGTGCGCAACACCCATAGCGTCTTGCAGCAGCCTCAAATTCTTCGGATTTTCCCGGGCCTTTTTGACTGCCGATGTGATTTCGCTCCATGCTTCCGGCAGGGTATTTATAAAGGCGGATCTTGCTTTCTTGATGGCATTCTGCGTTTCGAGGCGGCGCTTCAATTTATTCAAGCGCTCGACTTCATCCGGAAAAGTATCTTCGGCGGCAAGCATCTTCTCGATCTGCTCGAGCGATTCTTCCATAGCAGACGAGTTCAGGACAGGTTGTATCTTGAAGCTGCCGGAAATCTCTTCCGCTTCCGGTGCACGGGCGTCTGTCGGCGGAGGAACGATGTTTTCCAATGTGTGCAAGAAGAGCTCCGGCACGATTGGCTTCTGAATCACTTGTGAAACTTTGAGGATGTTTCTCAGCCAGTTGAATGTCTTTTGATCGCACCAATTGCCGGTGCATAAAACTATAGGCAGGGTGTCGTCATTCTCACGCACCTGTGTGATCCATGTCATTCCATCGACTTCCGGCAATCGGTAATCGACGATTGCCAGCTCCGGTCGCTTCGCCTCCATTGCGGCAGTCGCTTCTTTTGCACTGCGAGCCAAAACAACTTCGTAGCCCCGGCTTTTGAGCAAGTCACCGACCAGATCTCGAAAGCTCTTGTCATCGTCGATGACGAGAATGTAATTGTTCTGCTCTGACATGTTTCGCCCCAAAGTGTTTGCTTGTCAGCTGTTTTGGCAGGTGTATTGACCGATTCTTCAAGAATTGGTTCCCTATTTTACTAACTTATGAATCTACGTCCCTCCCAATTTGAGGTCGCGCTGAAAATCGTTGTCGGAGATTTGCTCCAGGTAATCAGCTCTAGTCGAATAAACGATTGAAGAATCCCCGCTTATAGAAAGAGATGCCCGCATCTCCTCGGCTTCTTCCAACCGGTTTGCCAAGTCGGGACTGGGATTGCACAGACGATTCTCGAATTCATGCACTCGCTGATTTTTCTTCTTTATCAGGCGATTTTGTTCAAATGTATAGAGCAATCTGATTGCCGGAATAGTCAAGAACAGCAATGCATAGAAACAGAGGAATAGGAACAAATATCCGGCTGAATTCAGGTAGGCCGGTCTGACCAAAAAGATACAGGCGGTCAGAGCCATTATGAAATTCAGTCCTCCCATGCCCATGACCTTCGTGAGCTCTTCTCTTTTCAGTTTTGTGAATGTCCAGGGCTTGTGCTCCAGAGTAGGAGGCAGGAGCCCGTATGAAGTCACCTCGCTGCGCTTTTGCATGTCCGGGAAAACATAAACGATACTGCCGGTATTGGTCACCTGCGGCATGCCATTGAATTTCGCCAGGATGGCAAACAGCATTTGTTCGTCCTCCGGCTCGACTCCGGTATAGGGACTCAAATGCTCGGGCAGCACAACCCCTTCATTCAGGCGAATCACTTGTGCCAGTAGTTTCCACTTCTCTTGCTCCAGATCTTTGTTTGGATCTCCTTCCCCGAATAGAAATGAATAGCAGTCAAGCAAGAAACCCTGTCTTGCACCACCTGTAGTGCTGCCTGGTTTCAACTTCTCTTTGCCCCAATGCACAAGATCTTTCAACGCCAGTCTCTGAACCAGACCGAAAAAATCGCGCCACATTCCTGAAACGGAATCTGTTGAGCCGGAGACACCAGCCAATAGAGTTTGAATGATAAGGGCAATTCCGAAAAGGCAAATCAGCGAGAAAAGGAGAATCAGCCCGAATGACAGGCGAAAAACAAAGGCTGCTATTTTGAATGTTTGTACGCTCAGCTGATTGATGACACGGCTGAGCCCGTGTCTGAAATACGTGTAGGAATAGTGATCGCTGAAACAGTAGTAGATTTCACCATCCTGAGCGACCTCCAGGTTTGCGTCTGTGTCGGAGGCTATCAGGTTGAGTTCGTTGGAAACATCGGCCAGCGGCATGCCGGTTTTCGCCACCACGTCGGCAACAGTGACCCGCTTGCCCAGGTCATTGATGGCGTGAATTATTCTCGAGTGTTTCGTCATCGGAGCGCTTGCTGAAACAGACCTGCAGTGGCCGGTAAAAATAGAACCTCAGGCTCGCCTCTTAGAGCTTTAAGAAAGGCTCATTTCATATTCAATCTGCCCTGCTTGCAGTCAGACTAAAGCGTGAAAGTTTAGCGGGCTCAGCTGCCTGAAGGGATGAACATCGCCGGTGCTTGTCCTGCCAGGAATCTCATGTAGAGAGAGTGTCTGCCGCCGCCGGACAGCGGTTCGATCCAGAAAGGCGCCATGTACATGTGGTCGACGTGGGAGGTAGTGGGGTCTTTGCGCGTCACTTCGACGAAATAGGCGCCGCCTTTCTTGCCGATATTGTGGGTGACCTTGTCGAAAGTGAATTGGTTGCCCCTGCCGCTCAATTCTTCTCCGGTCAGTTTTACTTCCTGCATCACTTCTGCCAGGGTGCGGTCGCCGATTTTCTTGTCGCCCCAGAGTTTGAGAGTGTAACTGGCGTCAGGCTCGATTTGCCCGCCAATCTTGGTGGTCAGCGACAATTCGTTTGTTACTGTCTGGTCGACTATTTGACCCATTTGATAGCGGTCATTCGCAACCACTCTTCCGTTCAGTCTGTCCATATGGGTTGTGGCAAATGTTCGGCGCGAGCGCAGTCCTTCCAGGGCCCCCGGCTTATCGATGGCGCTCACCCAGATGCCTGTTTCTGCAGGCACCAAGCCCGGATCCCCGAAGTGGGCATCGCGCCCGACTGTGGGTGACATGTGGAAGCCGTCATTGATGAAACCGCGCAGGCTGGTCATGTCGGCGTCCTTGGCTCCGATTTCATCAACCGGTGTGCGACGCATCGCGCCGCCTTTGATCACTTCGATTCCCGAGAAATATTTGCCGGCTCTTCTAACCCATTCTTCCTTCGTCTTGAATGAAAAGCGCCCATAGTCGGCGCCTTTCGTGCCGGACGGAAGACTGGGCGAGTGGTCTTCGGCCCAGCGAGGATGGGCGGCGATAAAGATTGGATCTTTGCCGGTGCTGTCTTTCAGACCATTTGTCTCGATGTAATCGATAACACCTTTCATGTTGCCATCCGGGTACTTTATGACGTCCGGAGTAATGACCTGGGGCGGCTCTTTCATGCCTAGAGCACGGCGCACCGGCATTGTCGCTTGTTCCCAGAGAGTCCTGGGTCGGCGAATCGCCTCGAAGAAAGTGGGCATCTCCACCATCAGATAGTGATTTTTGCCGCCGGATTTGGGGTTGCCGACTTTGCCTATCGTGCCCATCTCTGTGCCGATAAGAACAACATGTTCACCTTTCACGGTCGCTTTTGCCGCTTCTTTGAACTGTTCTGCATACCATTGCGGTGCTTCGGCCAGAATTGGTCCATCCTGTTCCGGAATGCGCGGGTCGCCGGGCTTTACTCCGTCTCGCGCGGCCAGATGGTTGTGGTCGGTGATCAGCACGACGTTTTGACCCTGTTCTTTCGCCTTGGCCGAAATGGAAGTCACCGTCCCCATACCGTCCGATTGTTTGGTATGCAGGTGCAAGCTTCCTTGAGCAAGAACATAATCGTCTTCGACTTTGGCAATTCCAGCGGTGATCCGATTGCCGGGTATGACGTCGCGATTGTCGTATTCGCGTACGCGCTGGAAAATGCTCGAGAATGGGCGCTTCAACCAGCTTGTATGCTCCGGCAGAACGGTGGGCGAATCGAATCGGCTGATGCCCGCCACTGTGCCTGCTCCGTCGGCCCCCTGCAGAGTGTTTATTTTTCCTATCGGCAGTTTGGGATTAGGTCCGCCCTCTGTCACTCCGCGGACATACTTGTTGTTGACTATGCTGGAGAGAAACTTGTTTTCCGTCTCGACTATGCTCTTTTGAGTGTTCTGTCCGAGCCTGCTTATCGTTTTCGGGCTCTCCTTCATGGCATAACCGGTTTCGGTGCCGGCAATGCCTCCGGCCAGATTGAGAATCAAGTCTGTTGTGCCGCCCACCGTGTGTCTGGCCAGGGTGTGGGCGACCGCATCGACGTCGGCGCCGGGCTTTTGAGCTTCGTCCGCCGCGTTTGTCAGCGACTTATAGCCCTGGTACAGCAAGGGCACAGTCAGCACTGCACCTACCGCCCATGCCGCCGGCCCTTTGGCGGGCAGGAAATATCCCATAGCACTACCGATTCCGGCAGACATGGCGAAAGTTTTTCCGGCATGGGCGAGCGAGGCCGCCGGACGTTCCCAGGCTTCCTTCGCCATTTCGCTTGTCGCCGACGGCAATTCCATGACGGCTTTGCCATAGACGTCCATGGCTGACACGGAATTTTCGGATGCGGCTTGTAATTCGGTAGGGTCGGGCATTGCAGGGAGCTTGGGCTTGAGAGGGTTGAGAGGAGTTTAATCTTCCGCCGCCCCGTCTCCAATGGGGAAGGTACGCAGAGCGGGTGGTCGGACGATTTAAAACACGTGTTAGTCAGACAACAGTTGATCTGAAAACGATCCTGTTTATCGGCTGTATGCCTTACAGGATTGTCCTTGACGGCAATCTGTATATGAATTATTGTATAAAATATTAATACCTGTATATTTTGCTTCGAGAGCCCATGCCCAGGCTAAAAAAGACGGTCGCAAAACCGAAAAACGTCAAGAAAAACCGCCATGGGGCGAATTTTGTTGAGCCTGTGCGCGAACTGCTGATGCGCCGAATCTCACGCGAGATCGAATTGCGTGAGTGGACACAGGTGCAAGCTGCCGAATTTCTCGGAGTGACTCAACCGCGTATTTCCGATCTGACACGCGGATTGACTGAGAATTTCACCATCGACTCACTGGTGCAGTGGAGCGGACTGCTCGGCCTGGAATTGAAAATTGACACCAAAAGTGGTGGCAGGGGAGAAAACATTTTTTCCTGGCTCGATGCAAGCGACCAGGTCATTCCCTATTACACCAGGATGATTGCAACAAACCCTCAAAATGCCGACAGTTACTGGAAAAGAGGGCATGCTTATCATCAGCGAGGGCAATACGATCTGGCGATCGGCGACTATACGCGAGCAATGGAGCTTGATGAGAATTTGCAATTTTTGCGCATCAATCGCGCCCAGTCATTTATTTGTCTTGGACAATACGGCGCGGCATTTCTAGACTGCGAAAGTTTGATCGCTCAAAAGCCGGAAGCATTGACGTGCTCGTGGGCGTATATTACTCGCGCTTCGGCACAGCAAGCGCAAGGAAACGATCGTGAGGCTCTTGAGGAATATGCCAGGGCGATTGCCGCCGCGCCGGATTCGGCGGCCGCCTACTTTCATCGAGCCATCTACTTCGAGTGGATGCACAACTTCAAAGCCGCAATGAAGGACTTCTTGAAAGTTTTGAAACTGGAGCCGACCAATATTCAAGCACGGCAACATCTGGATAGCATTCGCACCAAGCGCGAGGAGAAAGGCGATGATGAATAATTACAACATCCAGAGAATCTGCACCTCGAGCGCTGAAAGAGCGCTCCTCTTCGCGAAGGAAGAAGCGAAAAGCGCCGGTCATGACGTGGATGCAAGACATCTGATGCTGGGTCTTTTGAGAGAAGGAAAGGGTATCGGCGCCAAACACCTGAATCACATGCGCGTGAGCGCGGAGTCGGTTAGGCGGCTTGTCGACGATGTTCCGAACACGTCGGCTTATTTTCGAGTAGGACTGCAAGCTCATCTCGAGCGAGCATTCGAAGAATGCATGCGCTTAGGTCACGACTTCATCGGTTCCGAGCACCTGCTTCTCTCCATACTGGAAGACGGAGACAATTGCGAGTTATTCAGAAGGCTGAATGTAAATCCCGCTGCCGAGCGAAATAATCTGCTGCACTTGATTGGATCGTAAGACTAACCGCGAATATCCTTGGCTCGCGATGAGACTCGTTTTGCTTCAGACTGCCTATTGGCTCTGGCCAAGGCTCCGGCGTAGCAATCCAGAAGTGCGGACAACGAGGCATGACGCGGTCCATTTATCTTCTCGGAAATCTTCACGGCATCTCCGTAGTATTGAGCTGCCTGAGCACTGTTTCCTTGCTTTATGCAAATGTGTCCGAGTTGAACCTGGCAATCCATAACGTATTTGCTGCCTTTTCCGTAGCCGGCTTCAAAGCTGGCCAGCGCATCCTGATAGATTGATTTTGCTTCCGCCAATTTTCCAAGGTTGAGCAAACACTGACCCAGTCCGTCGATTTTTGCGAATGTTTCCGGCTTGCAACCGCCCAGAGTGGTCTTGCTAATCTCCATTGCTCTGCGGTAGAGCGGCTCGGCCATATGGTATCTTCCTTCGTCGCAATAGAGCTTGGCTAGATTTTCAAGACTTGATGCGATAGCCATGTGGTCTTTAGGCAGAACTCCGTGCCTCAGTGCCAGAGCGCGTTTGTACAATTGCTCCGACTGAGCGTATTTCTTCACGTCCTTGCATGATCCGGCCAGGCCATCTACCAGAACTGCCAGCTCCAAGTAACTGCCGGTGGTGGCTTTTGAAGTTTGACCTTGCGCTTGTTTTACAAAAATCTCGGCTTCTTCCAGCTCCTTGTGATGTTTGTAGAACTTGTCCAGCGTTTCGAAAGCGAGAGCGACATCGCGCTTTTCTCTCAATTTTTGATCGACGTATCCTACTACGCGATTGCAAATCGGCTCCGCTTTCGCCGGATTGTTTTTGAGGTGAAACTGGCAGAGTTTTGCAACTGCTGCAACAGTGTCGTAATTGTCGGGTCCGAGCGCCTTCTGCTTGATGCGCACGGCTTGCTCGAAAAGTGGACCGGCTTTTGCGTTTTGACCGCGAAAACTGTAGAGCACTCCCAAATTAGTCAGCGAAGTGGCCAGGCGCATGTCGTTGGGTCCGAACTTTTTCGCCTCCACGAGCGATTGTTCGAAATTGCGCTGGGCGACGCCGAAATTTCCGGCTTCGTACGCTTTCGCACCATCCATCGTGTATTTATTCCAGGACGCTTCGTCTGCATATGCCGGGCAGGACAAATTGGCGGCGAGCAGTGCCAGGGGCGTCAGTTTAATAAGAACTTTCATTAACGGGATCTGAGATTATGGGTCGCTTAGCAACCTGCTGATTGTAACCCAGACTCAGCCAAGAGCTCTAATAATCTGCTCGTCATTAAATAAACTCTTCGGCGCGAGATCTCCTGGCAACTGGTCGCAAGGGTCGACCGGCGCCTGATCTCCGTCGGCAATCATACGAATGAGAGTGCGGGTGAGAATTGCTTCCTTTGAAGAGCGTTCTTGTTCTTGCGCTTTGGAAAATTGAGCCATGACCAGCGACGGGACCATCACGCATGATTTTTTGAGCACTTTGGCGGTGCGCTTGCATGCCTCGGAATAGGTGAGAGCTTCCGGTCCGTGAACATTTACCGTTTGTCTTTCCAGTTTGTCATCCAGCAGGCAGGCGAGCAGCAAATTCACCAGGTCGTCGATGCTGACCGGATTGATCTTCTTTTCGAGCAAACCGACCGTAGGAATCATCGATCCCTTGTCCAGATGTTGTTTTATCGAGGTCAAAAAGCGATCGTTTTTGCCGTAAACAATGGTCGGCTTGAGGATTGTGTAATCGATTTCGCTTGCACGAATCAATTGTTCGGCTTCCCACTTTGATTCGTAGAATTTGTTGTAGCACTTCGGCCTGGCGCGCTGGCAGCTGACCATGACTATTTTGGCTACTCCGGCCTTACGGGCGCTATGAATCAGGTTGACCGTAGACTCGACGTGATTTTTGTAGAAATCGCCTGCGTGCGGCTCATAGCTGATGCCGGACAGGTGTGCGATTACATCGCAGCCTTGAATGGCCATGAACAATTTGTTCGAATCCGAGAGTGAAACAGGAGTGTAGGCCGCATTTGTAAGACTGCGGATGGATTCGTCGCGGTGATTCAAACCGCGTGCCAATATCTTGGGGTGGTGTCCTTTGGAAACCAAGGCTCGTGCCAAGTGTGAGCCTATGAACCCTGTGCCGCCTGTAATCGCTACGTTCACGCGTCCCTCTCCAGCATCGAGTTTTGGGTATTGTGAACGCGAGCGTTCACAGAAGTGCAGCCAGCAAAAACTTTAGCAGTTAATCGCAGCAGCAAACATACCCTTCCTTAGCGAGTATGGAGCAGTCTCTGCAAATTGCCGTCGTGCTGCCACTTTTTGATAGTTTTGCTGTATCTTTAGTAATTCTTCAATAGATAACCCTCCCGGCGACACATATAAAGGCTGAGGCTCATTAATGGTGAACACTCTAGACACGGTTGACAAGGTAGAGCAGACGATAAAGGAGCTGGGCATTCGCCGAGTAACCGAGTCGAAAAACGTAGTCGAATATGCGCTCGACAACGGGTTGAAAGTTCTCTTTCTCGAAAATCACACATCGCCGGTTATCACTCTTCTGGTGGTTTACAAGGTAGGCAGTCGAAATGAGGCTGTTGGCTATACGGGCTCTACTCATTTCTTGGAGCACATGCTTTTCAAAGGAACCAAGAAGCACAACGCGGAAAAGGGCAATGGCATTGATGATTTGCTCACTCAAATCGGTGCTTACTGGAACGCCACCACCTGGTTCGATCGCACCAGCTATTTCGAAGTCGTTCCATCCGAGTATCTGGAATTGTGCGTCGAGCTGGAAGCGGACCGCATGCGCAATTTGCTCTTGAGGCAGGAAGATCACGACTCGGAGATGTCGGTTGTTCGCAACGAGATGGAGCGTGGAGAGAATTATCCGGAAGAGGCGATTGAAAAAGAGCTTTATGCGATTGCTTTCCGCGAGCACCCCTATCACCACCCGACTATCGGCTGGCGCTCGGACGTCGAGTGCGTCGAAATGGATCGCCTGAGAGAGTTTTACAACACCTTCTACTGGCCGAACAATGCCACCGTGATTCTGGTTGGTGATTTTGATCCGTCGAAAGCGCTGGGCCACATGCACAAATATTTCGGCAAGATTCCGAAGTCACCGCAGCCGATACCGCAGGTTTACACGACTGAGCCCCCGCAAGAAGGCGAGCGTCGCTTCGAGATACATCGCGCCGGCGACCTGCCCAAGGTCTGGGTTGGTTACCACGTTCCTGAGGCGAGCCATGCGGACAATTACCCTCTGGCGGTTATTCGCCACATTCTGGGCTCGACATACGAACGCTCGAGCCGCCTCTACAAGAAATTGATCGACTCCAGCATCGCTGCTGAAGTTTTTGCTCGTCACGATGATCTGCGAGATCCAGCGCTCTTTATTCTTGGTGCCACGCTCAATCCCGATGTCGAAATCGAGAAGGCTGAAAAAGCGATTTATGAAGAGCTGGAGCGCCTCGC
This sequence comes from Candidatus Obscuribacterales bacterium, assembly GCA_019745505.1. GTDB lineage: Bacteria > Cyanobacteriota > Vampirovibrionia > Obscuribacterales > Obscuribacteraceae > QKMZ01. The sequence continues at coordinate 11,388 of JAIETE010000333.1, forward strand.
CAAAGAGCCCGTCAACGACGATGAGCTGGAGCGCGCCCGCAGCGCCAATCGCAAAGGCACTATCCTGTCGAAAGCCGATCCTTCCAGCCTGGCTTTCATGCTTGGTGAAGCCGAGTCCAAAGCTGACTGGCACTGGCTCATGGAATACGACGATAAATTCGATGCCGTGACCAAAGAAGACATCATGAAGGCGGCGGCGAAATATTTCGTCAAGTCCAATAGAACGGTCGGACATTTCTATCCGAAGTCCGGAGATGAAATGCCCTCTCACGTTTCCGGTGAGGATGATGACGATGAGATGACGGCAGCGCCCGAGGCAAACTCTGAAGCCAAGCCCGAAGAGATCAATGTATCGGAATTCTTGAACAGCAGGCCTCCCGTCGCCAAAGTAAAAGCGGCCAAATCGTCCACTAAGACACCGACATTCGAAAGTCGTGTGGTCAAAGAGGTTTTGCCTAATGGACTGACGCTTTTGCTGTTGAGAAACCCGGGTACCGAATCGATTGGTATCACCTCCACGACCAAAGCCGGAAAATATTTCTCCTACAAAGAACCTGGCGCATTGCCGGACTTTACTGCCGATTTGATGACCAAAGGTTCGAAGAATTACGGCAAAATTGAGATTGCCGAGATCCTGGAGAATATGGGTATATCCGGCAGCCTGGAATTTTCCGTCGACAATTACAGAATGAGTTTTGGTTCGCATCTGGTGGCTGATGATCTGCCGCAATTTACGGACTTGCTGGCTGACGTCATGCGCAATCCTCTTTTCTTGGAAGAAGAGCTGGCAAAAACCAAGATTGAATGGCGTGCCCGCTTGACCGAGGCCATGAGCAATACCAGGTTGATGGCTTGGAATGCCGTTCGCCGCTCGCTCTATAATCCGGATCATCCTTTCTATGAACAGACATACGAAGAGCAGCTCCAGGAAATCGACGTGATCAATACATCGGACCTGAGCCGTCTGCATGCGAGGCTGTTCGGTCCCAAAGGAACGATATTGACCCTCGTCGGCGACATGGACGTCGATAAGACGATTGCTCTCATGAGAGACAAGTTCGGCGACTGGCAAGGAAGTGATCCGCTGGCAATCGACGTTCCGCCGGTCAAACTTCCTTCCAAAGGCAAGCGTATCGATATTCAATTGAAGGATAAGCGATCGACCGACCTGATTATTGCCCATACCACCGAGCTGCAGCGTAATTCTCCAGATTTCTATGCTGCAAAACTGGCTAATGCTGCCCTTGGCCAAGACACCATAACCTCGAGACTCGGGCAAGTCGTGCGTGACAAAGCCGGGCTCACTTACGGTATCTATTCCAGTTTTTCAGATACTGCATATGGTGCGGCACCGTGGTCGGTTTCGCTGAGCGTCAATCCGGCCAATCTGGATCGCTCGTTGTCCCTGGTATCGGAAGTGGTGCAGGACTATTTGAAGAACGGCATCTCGAAGGACGAGCTGGCTAAGGAAACAGGGCGTGCTCTGGGCACCTTCAAAGTCGGTTTGAGTTCGTCTCTGGGCATCGCCAGGGCGATCACGGAATTCGAGTTCCTCGGCCTTGGTGCAAAAGAGTTGGATCGAATTACCGAACATTATCTGTCTCTGACAAAAGAGAAAGTAGATGCCGCTGCACGCAATTACTTCCACCCAGACAAAGCGGTCACGGTAGCCAGCGGTACTTTCTAGCTCGGCGATTCAGGATCGCGTTCGTAGGCTCGCTCAGCATGGCATGACTTGCTGATAATTTTGCATGTTCGAATTATCTCGATAAAAAAACATATCCAAGCGGTACTGTATGAGATACCATGTTGGCACTAGTCTAGAAAGCGAGTGCGCAGATGACATTTACTAATCAGACCACGAGTTTCCAACCCCCGAGCATGGACCCAGCCAGCCTGGAAGGATTAGAACCCCTTCTTGACAGGGTTTTCTCCGCCGATCCCACCGTGCGTCTCGAGCGTCCCGATGTAAGACCCTTTATGTCGCCGGTGACACCATTGCCAATCCGCACCGCAGACAGTGGCGAGATTCTTGGTGCAGATGACGATGAGATAATCTCATCGGGTTCTAATCGGTCGACGGAAGCGTCAGATGCCTCTCTGGTGATCAATGAGCTTTGTGCGACAATCGATCTGTTGCGCGCCCAGTTGGCGTTCTCGAATTCGGAATTGCGTTTCGCCAATGATCGAAATCGCTGGTTGGAGATGCAAGTCGCCACCAAAGACGATCAGCTTCGATTGATGCCCGATCTTATGTCTCGTGCGGCACAAGTCACGGTTGCCGAGCAGGATTTGAGAGACATTCAGCTCGAAGCCGACCGCCTTCTGGATGAGACTGTCGAGATAAGAGAATTGACAGCTCAGCTTTCAGCTACATTGAATGAATCGCTCAAGGAACTGGAAGAGATTAATAAACCTCTCTGGAAGAAAATTTGGGATTTCTTATTGAGACCACTCTGGCAATAGACTTTTCCGTTTGCGGATGAAGGCTCTCTATGCCGCCCTTGCTCTTTTGGCGTCTTGCTTTCTGGCAGCCGCTGCGCAAACAGGCGACCACAATTCAGTGCTGATCGACAGGAAAATGCGAACAATGTCGGTGGTGGATGAATCCGGAAAAATCCTGGTCTCTTGTCCGATTGGTATCGGCAGGGGACCTTTGAAGAACAAGTCGAATATGCAAGATTGCATAACTCCTTTGGGAGAATTCTTCATCGATGTTGTTCTCAGCGATGATCCGCAAGCCAATCAGATCGATGCCGATGAAAAACGGCAGATTGCGAAAAACTCTCGCTTTGCCTCTTTTGTAAAAGATGGTGCCGGGCTGGCGAAAGTCTTTCGCACGATGAATGAACAGGATTTCGACCGCGATGGAATTGCTGATCGGGCATATGGTTGTGCCTTTTTCGGTTTGAAAGGAAAAAATACCGGGCCCAAACTGATCGCCGCCGGTCGCTCCGCACGCTGGTATTCGATTGCCATACACGGTACTCCCAACGAGGCAAAAGCAATTGGTGGCGCGACCTCGGAAGGCTGCATTCATGTTTCGAAATCTGTTTTGACAAAGCTGTTGTCCGAGCACTTGATCGGTGTCGGCACTGCCGTACATATAAAAGATGGACTTGATACCAGTGATGATGTAAAGAGAAAGTCATAGGCTGATGACAACACAAAACTAGTCAGGATGCTGAATTAACGTACACAAACGGAAATACGCAATCGATTTGGTGAATGTCAAGAGATGCAAGCATATCGAATCATGGTAATTTGTCAGCCGCCCACGAGAGTTGATCTCATTTAGTCGGAAGGGCCAAGGAGAGGTTATGAGAAAAGTAGTTGCTCAGAGTGTAATGATGTCCCTGTTGACCGTCTGTCTCGGTAGCCAAAGTTTGGCGCAACACTGGTCGAAAAAAGCTTTTGATGCAACCTACGATGTGCAGTCTGCTGCAGGAAAGTCTTCTTTGCGCATGGTCACTGATGGTCAAGGTCGCGTTCGCAATGAGATGACTACGGGCGCCGGCAAGATGGTTTCAATCATCGATCAGCCCAGCAAAGTCATGTATTCCATCATGGAATCGCAGCGCATGGTAATGAAAATGCCCTATCAGGAAACAGGCGCCGGTGTTACCGACGAGCAGTCGGCCAAAGCTATGAATGCAAAGTCTCTGGGCACCAAAGTAATCGATGGTCACCCCTGCCACGGCTGGCAGACGGTGAACAAGGATGCCACTACCGATAGTTGGACTGGCGATGATATCGGCTGCGTTGTTATGTCGACGACCAGAGGACCTGGATATCAAAGTGCCATGAAACTTCTTAAGTATTCTGCCGCCAAGCCGAGTCCGTCCGATTTTGCAGTCCCATCCGGCTACAAAGTTAT
>JAIETE010000189.1 GCA_019745505.1 Candidatus Obscuribacterales bacterium
ATGTTTCCTGTGGCTTCCTCGTACTGACCAGTAACTGGAAAAGTTCCAAAAATGCCTTTGTAAGTTCCAGCAATTTGGCCGTCCTGGCAATAATCGATTTTCAGTTTTGGATGCCGTCCTAATCGTTTGATATGCCCGTTCCATAGACCTATTAAAGAATGCGGCTGAAAAACCGATACACCGCCGGTGAGCTGGACACTATTCTTTCCACCCTCCTGATTTGATTCGGTAGTATTCTGCACTTTGTCAGAAATAGAGGATATGGAGCTTTCGGTCGGCAGTACTTCAGCCGCCGTTGCCTGAGAAGCTTGCATTGTTACGGATAGCAACGACAGACAACAGGCTGCAGCAAATGTTTTAGCCAACTCGACTCGCATCAAATACTTCCCCTGATCACCATTCATATTTAATACTCAGCGAAATCGAAAAAGTTTCGATCTCCAGGTGAGATTTTCAACAAATCGCTTTCAGCCCTCTGGCTGCAGCTCAAAATTGGCTGCGAGCATTAACCAAGAATTGCGAAACCATTTTGGCGCTCCCGGGTATTACAATTCAGGACATTGCGAGGATTTGGTATGCGAATACTCTTACTTACTATTTTGCTTATTTGTTCGGCTCTTACGCTGCCGGTTTTTTGCGCATCGTCTGCCAGCGTCAAGTATCAGGAGTGGAAAGACGTCACTCGCAATCGCACTATTCCGGTCAAAATTTATTTACCGGAAAGAATTTCTCGACCATTGCCTGTTGTCATTTTCTCGCATGGTCTGGGAGGCTCTCGAGAAGCCGCGGAATATCTGGGTTATTACTGGGCCGAACACGACTACATCGCTGTTTTCATTCAACATCCAGGAAGTGACGAGTCATTTTGGAAACCTGCCTTCAATCCAAGGACTACCAACAGAGATCAACTGATGGGTAAATTCAGGCAGACATTGGCTAATCCAGAGCACGCCCTAAATCGAGGCAATGACGTTCATTTTGTTATCGACCAGCTGGAAAAATCGAATATTAGCGACCCTGTTCTAAAAGGCAAACTAGATCTAAACGAGATTGCGATAGCCGGGCATTCTTACGGCTCGTGGACAGCCCTTACAGCCAGCGGACAGCGTTTTTACCAAAGAAGCAAGCAAGGGGTATCCAGCGGCGATCGACGAATCAAGGCGGCAATTTATCTCAGCCCCACGCCACCACGCGCGGGGCAAAACCCGGCACAGGTGTTCGGAGCAATTTCCATACCGGGCATTCACTTTACGGGGACACTTGATTCATCGCCGGTGAATAATACAAAAGCCGAAGACCGAAGAATCGCCTTCGACAATATTTCCAAAAGCGATCAATACCTTGTCACACTGAATGGAGCGGACCATGGCGTCTTTGGTGGCAGAAAACGCCTGATGCCCAAGCCCGATGACGAAAAGTTCCAAGAGATTACACAACGCATGTCGACAGCATTTCTCGACGCTTATCTAAAACACGACCAGCAAGCAAAGGCATGGTTAGTAAAATCCGCACCAACATATGTAGGTTCGATTGGCGTTTGTGAAAGCAAAAAGGCACTTTGAAGTTCTTGCTTTTTCTAGACGAGTCTTGCAAACTCGCCAATGCCTACAAATCCTTGAGGGTTTCCTGAAGTTCTATCAGGTGATTGTTGAATATTTCCTTTGCTACATCCAGCAGTTTGAAAACAGCCGGGTCGCTGCAAGAATAATAAATGTTATTTCCCTGCTTCCTGCTTACTACCAGGTTTTTAGATCGAAGCACAGCTAACTGCTGGGAGATATTCGGAAGCTCGACTTCAAGACGGTCACGAATTTCAGACACTGTAAGCTCTTCTGTCCTCAGCTCATCGAGAATCTTGATTCTCAACGGATTCGCCAGAGCCTTAAAGAACTCGGCCTTGAATGTCACCAGCTTCTCTCTCATACCTTTTACTTGCGGCAGATGGAATGTCATCGATACTACCTCAATATCACCCACGAAGAATTGCTAAGGAAGACCATCTATAATCTCTAGATCTACGGCCGATCCGTCGCCGATCAGCTTTTCAGTCTCCGGGTCGGAAACCCAGTTTGGAACATAGAATCTACTGTCATGCAAACATACAAAGAGTGGCGCAACAACTAATTGTCGAAAGATTTTGCGCAACCTTATGTATTCTTCTTTCAAAGCTAGAAGCTCATCGGCAATTGCATGGCGAGTTGCCTGTTTGGCGACATACTGCTCTGCAGCATCTCGCGGCCATCCCTGTGACACAAAAGCTTCTATGACACCAGCTTTTTTAGCCTCCAACTGTGACATTCCGCAGTCATTGTGTCCGATCACAGCCAGGTATTTGACTCCTTGCGCAATCGTGTAGCCAACGCTGAACTCGGAGCCAATCACTCGCCCGCTAGCCCTTCTTATTACATAGGAATACATGCGAGGAACCGGCAAGGCATAACGAAACTCGATGCATGTGGCAATTAGTAACTCCGGTTTTCCTGTTGATTGAATGGGCCAACCAAAATTCTGAGCCATGATCAAGCATTCAATGGGTGTTCCCTGCCATTCTTGAGGAATGTCTTGGCGGGACTCAACCACCGTCAGTAAGTCGCGATACTTCTCGTCGGCTCGCACTGGAGGCGGAATATACATGAAAAAATAGCTCCATTACGTTTATGCGCCGAACTGCCATCAGTTCGATTACAAGAAAAGCTACAAGCCTTTAGCGCGAAGTGCAATCAACCGGAATCAAAATGACTTGCAATGTTATGCAGGTTCAACATTCCGCAACTACGCCTGCGACACCAAAACAGAAGCCAGGGCGCGCAAACAGCAAATTAAACTCGGTCTCTTGGAAATTCTAACACTAGTTATGCAATTGCGCAATTGCGCATTTCGTACTACAGTTGTTATGTGGGACAAAGCAAGGTGGAAAACCCGCAAAACGCAGTAGGCGCGATGTTTCTCGACATAAAGATGGCAACACTGGGGTCTATTTTGGCGTTTTTGCCATTTGTCTTGACTCTCACACTCGCCAATCGACCAAGGGCTTGCAATGTGGCACTTTCCGCTTTGACTTGCCTGGGTGGAATTGCTACAGCGCTCGTTGCTATTAGCTGCACGCAAGCACCAATAGCATTTCAAACATCACAACCTTTCCTGCTAGGCACATTTCCAATGTCCTTCCAGGTTGACGCGCTCTCTTGCGCATTCCTCGGATTATTGAGCCTGATTCTCATATCTATAGGATTGTTTTCAACCGGATACTTGAATCATTTTCAAAACAAATTGAATGTATCGCAATACTGGATTTTGTTCTCTTTGTTCGTCATTTCAATGTGCGCCGTAGTGACAAGCGCCGACGCAATAACATTCCTCTTCTTCTGGGAAGTTATGTCATTGTCTTCCGCTGCATTAGTTGCTTGCGATCACACACACAACGCTGTTCAAAAGTCCACATTCATATATTTAGGCGCGACAAGAATCGCCACAGCGATCCTTGCCGGAGGATTTCTATGGATGTACTCGATTTCGGGCGCCTGGAATTTTTCGTCTTGGTCTTTCAATACGCCGCAAACATTTGGGCCTGCTTTTCTTATCCTGATTGCGTTTTGCATCAAGGCCGGCATATGGCCCTTTCATATCTGGCTTCCCTACGCTCATCCGGCTGCACCTGCAACAGTTTCAGCTTTGATGAGCGGATTCATGCTCAAAATTGCGCTGTACGGGATCATTAGAGTACTAATCGCAGGCGGTCTGAACAGCGAAACTCTGGCAAATCTGGCCTTTGGTCTTGGTTTGATATCAGCGTTCTGGGGGGTTCTTTTTGCCCTTGTGCAAAATGACCTGAAAAGACTTTTGGCTTACTCCAGCGTTGAAAATGTCGGACTTATCTTGATGTCGCTTGCAGTTTGCCTCAAGGCTCGGGCAGCCAACTTGCCGGTCATTGCTGTTATGGCATTGTCCGCTGCAATTTTCCACTGCATAAATCATGGCATGTTCAAGACACTGCTCTTCATATCCGCCGGGTCTATAGATGCACAGGCGCACAGCCGCGATCTTCGCAAGCTTGGCGGTTTGGCAAAGCGAATGCCATGGACGGCTTTTTGCTTCTTTGTAGGCGCGTTCTCCATTTGTTCGCTGCCACCGTTCAATGGTTTTGCCAGCAAATGGATGCTCTATCAGAGCCTATTCAGGAGCACCTGGCAAACAGCATCTTTTATAGAGAAAGGTACGGCATTCGCAGGACTTTGCGTGCTTTCGGCTGTGGGAGGACTGGCCATAGCAGTATTTACCAAAGCAATGGGTGTTGCATTCTTAGGACAGTCACGTACAAAGACCACCGAGCACGCAAAAGAGTCAGATCCGGGCATGGTTGCAGCCCAGCTGATACTTGGTGCTGCCTGCATCGCACTCGGAATTTTCGCTGACAAGTTTATTCCATGGCTCTCTCGAACTGCCCTCATTACGTTGAAAATCGACATTTCTACCGTTGCGTTGAGCACAAAAGAACTTTTTCCCTTACCTACAGAAACTGTAGGGCTGCTTCTCTTTATATTTACTCTAATTGGATATTTTGCCATTCTGCACAATTCTGCAGTCAGAAAATTCGATACGTGGGACTGCGGCTTTGGTCCACTTTCACCACGAACCCAGGTCAGCTCCGAATCATTTGCGCAACCACTGGCTCGAATCTTCAGCCCCATCCTCAAGTATCAAGCCAATGTCGAAATTTCCGGCAGGGACAGACGGCACTTCCCGGAGCATGTAAAAGTCGAAACAAAAATGGTCTCGCTTCTCGAAACGCGAGTTTACTTACCGACATTGGCAACGATTGCGGCCGCATCAAGATATCTGGTGAAATTGCAAGCAGGCAGCATTCACTTGTATCTGCTCTATCTATGCCTGACTCTGATAGTGCTTCTCTGTGTAGGAACGAATCTATGACAGAGCATCTCACACAGTGGTCTTTCTTCATTTCGAGCATCATTCTTTTGCCGATTCTGACTGTATCCACCATCAGAAAAACAAAGGCGAGATTGCAGAATCGTATTGGTCCACGATGGTTTCAACCGCTCTTCGATCTGTGCCGACTGCTTCGCAAAGATGAAACCATAAGCAATACAATGTCGGGAGTATTTCGACTTTCGACAGTTGCTTGCCTGGCAATCATGATCTTGATCGCGTGGCTGACTCCATGGTTAGCCTACAAACCCTGGAGCCCGAACGCCGACCTGTTTCTAATTCTGTATCTAATAGGGCTGGCTCGATTACTGACTCTGCTCGGTGCACTTGACGCAGGTAGTGCATTCGGTGCTTTCGGTGCAAGTCGAGAGGCGACCTTATCGCTGCTTGTAGAACCTGCAGCTTTGCTGGGTTTTGCTGCACTTGGTGTAATTTCCGGAAGCAGCGATTTGAGAGTTATTTTCTCTCTATCTAATAACGCGCTCGAAACAAATCCGATCGTGTGGATTTTAGTCGGCAGCGCCATCCTGCTTGCGAGTCTTGTCGAATTGTCGCGTATGCCGGTTGATGACCCCACTACACACCTGGAGCTGACGATGGTTCACGAAGCAATGATCTTAGAAGCTTCGGGACGAAATCTAGCTCTTATTGAATTCACTCACTCGTTGCACATGAGCATTTTGTTCGGACTCTCAGCCGAATGCTATCTACGTGCAATTCCGTCTTTCTGGAGCGCAAGTACCGAGATTCATATGCTGGCGAGCGTATTCGGAATACTTCTTTTAGCAATGCTGGTCGGTACATTCGAGAGTATTGCCGTCAAGCTTCAATGGCGTAAGGTACCTGAGTTTATTGCCTATTCAATGACGATGAGCTTACTTGCCGCATTTATTGCTAGTGCAGGAGGAATTCTTAAATGATGAATCCGGTAGAGATTATTATGCTGGCGGCATCGGTAGTCGCGATATTGATGGTCGGCACTCCCAATATTGGTCTAAGTCTTTGGTTATACGGTTTGGAAACACTCTTAATTGCGGTAGCTACAGCATTTAGCGCTAAACTGCACGGCGATTTGAATTTGTTTTTCATTGCCCTTCTCGTTGCTTCCGTAAAGTCTGCAGGAATTCCTCTTTTCCTTGAATGGACGACCAAGAAATTGCAAATCAGTCGCGATTTGGGAGCCTTTCTCACTCCGCCTTTGGCTATGCACTTGAGCATCATGCTGCTTGCTTTCAGTTTTTGGCTCACGCAGCAATTACCTGCTCCAAGCGGTGAAATATCAGGTTGGTTCGGAGCGGCGGCAGGTATTTCACTCGTCTTTACCGGTTTAGTGCTCATGCTGACCAGACGTCTTGCTATCAGTCAAATCCTGGGATTTCTTGTAATTGAAAACGGCATCTTCACCTTTGCCTTGACACAAACTCACGGAATGCCGATGTTCGTCGAAATGGGAGTCATGCTGGACATGCTGGCCGGCGTGATGATCGCGGGACTTCTTACATTCAACATTCAGAAAAGCTTCGAGCATATCGACGTTGCACAACTAACTGATTTGAGAGATTGAAATGCAACTATTGACCATTCTTCTGCTCTTTCCAATACTTTCGGCGCTGCTGGCAATTTCTGCCGGACGCTCCGTGACACGCGTGGTGGCGCCACTTTTCAGCTGGATTCAGGTAGCTGTTCTAATATATATCTGCCAGCCACTATTTACAGGTTCGCAGCAAACAATCATTCTTTCCGATGACTTTGCAGTCGATAGAATTGCCGCATACTTTCTGGTGCTGACCAACTGCATTGCGGCATTCTCTTTCACTCACGCCGTCGCATTCTTCAAGACCGAAGAGTCAATAAAGAAGTCTGTCGACCCGCAACATGAAAAGCTCTACTACGCCGCAGCCAGCCTCTTTGTCGCCGCGATGAGTTTTGTTTTTGTCTGCGACAACCTGGGATTCCTGTGGATTAGCATTGAAGCAACAACACTATTTTCCGCCCTTCTCGTTTATTACTCGCGCGACAAGCATGCTCTAGAGGCGACCTGGAAGTATCTTATTGTATGCAGTGTTGGAATTGCTTTTGCGCTGCTGGGCACTGTACTGATTTTCGCCTCCAGCCAGCAAAACAGTATGACGGCCGGCTCCATTTGCTTTCATACACTTATAAAGCATGGCAGCGAGTTGCAACCAAAACTCTTGCAGCTTGGTTATATTTTCTGCTTGCTGGGATATGGCACAAAGGCTGGCGTTTTCCCTCTCCACAGCTGGCTTCCCGATGCACATTCCGAGGCACCGGCTCCGGCATCGGCAATGCTTTCCGGTGCTCTTTTGAATTGTGCGCTGTTTGCAATCATGAGAATTACCGATCTTGTAAAACTCACGTCGCATCATGACCTGGCAACCATCCTGCCGATGGATTGGGGTGCCTTAACAGCGGTAGCTGCAGCGCTCTTGCTCGTCTATCAATCGGGACTCAAGAGAATGTGGGCATATTCCAGCATCGAGAACGTGGGAATAATGCTCATCGCCATTGGTCTCGGAAGCCACGCCTTATTCTTTCTGCAAGCACTCAACCACAGCATAGCTAAAGTTGCTCTATTCTTGCTTTCAGGCAACATCATCCAAGAGTGCGGCACAAAAGAATTATCCAAAATACGCGGTGTGCTCAAATCATCACCCTTGCTGGGAATTCTATTTGCCATCGCAGCCGCTGCCGTCACAGGAACACCGCCTTTCGGAGCGTTCATCGCTGAGTGGATGATTCTTGCAAGAAATGCAGACGCACAAAACTGGATAATCATCTGCATGCTGCTTGCGGCATTAGCATTGAGTTTTGTGGCAATTTGCATCCATGTCGGAAGACTCTTGATGGGAGCTGCCAGACCGAACCAAGTGAGCCTTGGCTCTGTTTCCAACAGCATTGTCCCAGCAATTCTTTGTGTTTGCGCCCTCGTGCTTGGTCTCAGTAATCTGCCACTGCTACTGGTGAATCAACTATGAAAATAGCATTTGAAGAAGTAGCGCTGAATGAGAGAACAAGCAAGCTAAAGGAGTGGCTTGTCGAACCTGAACGGCGGCTGGGCCATATAACATCGATCGATGGAAAACAGCTTATTACCCTGGTACTGGACACAAAAAACAATTCTGCGCACATCTGGAAAACAGATCTTGATGGGAATTCCTACGGTTCTATTACACCCAATATTCCGCAGGGGCATTGGCTTGAAAGAACGCTCTGGGATATGTTCGGACTTTTCCCTGAAGGACATCCTCGATTGAAGCACAATCTGCTGCACGAACCATACCCTGTAGATTTCCTGCCGCTAAACGACTCTGCACCGCAGGAAAAATCGCAAGATCATAGAAACTATCATCCAATGCCTGTGGAAGGCGATGGAATCTTTGAGATACCTGTCGGTCCAATACATGCCGGCATTATCGAGCCCGGTCATTTCCGCTTCAGTTGCCTGGGTGAAATCATCTTCAATCTCGAAATCAGACTGGGCTATGTGCACAGAGGAGTAGAAAAACGGCTAACTGAAATTCCCTGGAAAAACCAGAGGTTTGTTGCGGAAGCAGCAGCGACTGACACAGTAGCGGCCAACGCGTTAGCCAATTCAATAGTATTGGAATCACTTCTGGATGTTGAAATAACTCCAAAAGCAAAATTCATACGCAGTATCTCTCTGGAAATAGAGAGAATAGCAATGCACCTTGCCGACCTCGGCGGCTTGGCCGGTGACATTGGATTTCTTGCCGTCTCCACCTCCTTTGCCCGCCTGCGAGGAAATGCCCTCAGACTTGGAGAGCTAATGGCAGGTACACGCTTCCAAAGAGCCTTTATCTGTCCTGGTGGTGTTGTTTCAGATCCAACCTCGCGGCTCATCGATATTCAAAAGCTCTCGCGCTCTCTAAAGAAGGAAATTGATTCGGTAGTGGATTTCTTTCTAAATAACCAGGGGACTCGCGACAGAATGGAAAACATAGGTAAAGTTTCCCATAAGCTTGCCGGCGATTTCGGCTTGGTTGGCATCGCCGGTCGAGCCAGCGGCATCGCATATGATGCCCGACGGCACTTCCCGCACGGAGCATACGACGAGATAAAAACTCAGATTTCCCTAGAAACAGGGGGTGATGTTCTCAGTCGAGCAAAAGTGCGAGTGAAAGAACTCGAGTACAGTCTGCAGATGATCGATGAACTGATTGAGAAGATGCCTTCGGGGGATTTTACGGTGACGGTGCCCGAAAAATTGTCCGCAAACAAAATTGGACTGGCAATCGTCGAAGCACATCGCGGTGAGCTGATTCACTTAGCTTTTACTGATGGTGACGGAAAAATCAACAGATATGCAATAAAAGATCCAAGTGTCAACAACTGGACAGGTCTTGCAATCGCAGTGCGGAAGAATCTAGTGGCAGACTTCCCGCTATGCAATAAGAGCTTTAGCCTCTCCTACAGCGGACACGATCTATGAGGAACGCAAATGCTTAACCTTCTAGGATACATGCTGAAAAATGGCGTAGTAACATCCAAAAACTACTGCCCTGAATTGGATGCGGATCTGATCGGCTTACCGAAAGTCACGAACGAGCCATGCATAGGAACAAGCTGTAGCGCCTGTGAGTCGATTTGCCCAACCTCGGCAATCAAGATTTCTGAAAAGGACGAAAAGGCGATCGTCACATTAGACAGAGGTGCATGCATTGGCTGCTCACTATGTACGAGAGTTTGCACAACTGAAGCAATTGCAAATGATAGAAACCTGCAAACGGCAAGCTTAGACAGAGAAGGTTTGCTGTTGTCTAATGAAAAACCGCCTGAAAAGGTCGTCAAAAAAGGCAAGCATTCAATGTTTCAAAATTCGATTGCAGCCAGAGTTGTTAGCACCGGATGCAGTGCATGTGACTTGGAGCTTTCCGCTTGCAATAATCCCATTTTCGACATGGAAAGATTCGGAGTTCATGTTGTCGCGTCGCCTAGATTTGCAGATGTTTTGCTGGTAACTGGTCCTGTGCCAAAGGCAATGCACGAACCTCTAAAACGCTGCTATGAAGCAATGCCGGAACCTCGCCTAGTTATTGCGGTGGGAACCTGCGCCATATCCGGCGGGGTGCACAAAAATGGTTACGCGGAAGCAAACGGTGTCGCCAATGTACTACCCGTTGATGCTTTCATTCCCGGATGCCCGCCCCATCCCTGGAGCATCATAGACGGTATAAGAACCGCGATGAAAAACCACCTGTGATTTTTTTGACTACAGGCGAGCAGTAAATGCAAAGGTTGCCTGGTGATCCCAGTAAGTAACCACATCATCTCTCCAGTTAATGAACCGAACGCCTCCATCCTGAGAAATCACAATGACAAGAACATCCTTCAAATCATGACAGAGTGCATATGCGGATCTGTGGCGTGTTCCGACACCGTTGACGGACTCAAGTAGTTTGCAACGACCTTCCAGATCCAGCGCTCTCGCGACACGCGAAACAGTCGTTAAATCAGACTGAATCTCGGCGCCAAAGCCGAGTAATTCAAATCGCTTAGTCATTACTACGGCACCATCTATAGTGGACTGTGCAGCTACAAGATGTGACATCTCAAAGATTGCCTCATCTAACTGCGCTATTGAAAGATCTGTGCTTTCGGCATAGTCTCGCCAACCAATGACTCTACCATCTTTTAAACCAACTCCACTTCGAGCCAGCGCATTCATAACCGCAACAATTAGTGTCCGAAAGCGAGCGCGGCACTCGCCTTCTGTGAATTTATATCGCAGCGAAAGAAACGAGTTTTTCTCAAACACTTGTGAAGCACGTTCAGGCGGCACAATGATCAAAGTGCCACCATGGTTAAATGCGCGGATTGCGGCAATCATACGCTTCAGCATATTTTGATCAACGATTCTGGAAAAATCAGGATCGAGAGTAGCCCAGCCGGTTGCCTTTTTGCTGGCTTCAGCATGTAGGGCCAGTCTTTCTGCCCTTATGGCTGCAAAAAACTCTTGCAGCCAGATTGACTCGAAAACATTCATAGCCGAGCCTATTACACGCCCTTCGCTTAATTGGCCAACAGTTGCAAGACCTTTGCAAACCTCTAAATGACCAGGACCCGTGACGTTGATAACAAGCGCTGGTGGCAATGGCGGCACAAAACCACGTCCCCCATGCATCGAATGAAGCCAGCGCGGACCAGAATGTAAGATACCCCAAATCTGTGGACCTTCGTTTCTCTCCAAGCTCACCCCGATCAATGAGCGATGAAAGCTGGCACCAGGAGACAGTCGACGTAGTTCGTGAGCGGTCAGGGGAATCAACTCTGTGAAGTTAAGCCGATGCAGACCGTTAGGTGGACCATCCTCGCTTGAGAACAGATCGGAAGAACCAACAAGGATTCTAAACGTAACCTGGCGCTCTTCTTCTCGTAAAAGACTGGCTTGATAGCATATGGATAATAGAGACTCCAGAAGCGGTAAGGTGGGAAGAACATCGAATCTGCCGGCGGAATAAGCACCTTCCCCATCACTCGGCGAAGCCTTAACTGAGTTCCAAAGTTTGTATACATAAGCAGCTAGCTGTTGCGGATATGCATGATTCATCTGGGATCTTTTGGCATGAGGTATCGTTGCGCTAACGACCGAAAACAAAACGGAAATTGAACATGATCGAACGGCTTTGAAGTAATTATCCCTTGCGCCTTTTGGGTTTTACGGCCGACTTTTTCGAGACTTTCACACGCACTTTGCTTCCGGTGAAAACTACCAATGGGGTGAGGCGTGCTTTCAAATCAATCTGGAGTTCGGGATCAGCGAGACAGCGATCCAACTCGGCTGCAGTAAATAACTTGACAGCTCTTTTGCTATCGTATCCTAAAATTATCAGTTGATACGAGGTGGCATCATTGGCGGTACCAACGATTTCCCACTTAGCCATGGCGATGTCCAATGAAAGAACCTCAGCAATCTCGGCAAGAACACTTTCGATCCAAATCATCGCCGCATTTCGGTTGTTTTTATCTATAGCTGGGCTTCCCATTATCTTTTGTAGTTGTATTCTCTTTAGAGGCAGAAACGGCAAATCCACGGAAGACTGCTCTGTGTTTTATAAAACATAGGATGGTGGCGTTTTGTTCACTTGCAAAACACACGAAAAGGTTGATCAACACATCTCTCGCTGTAACGTAGACGCATCTCTAGACTCTCGTTCTTTCAGATGGTTGACCAGTGATGCCTGCTTGGTTTCGATATCCAGTTCGCCGTCTGTCAACTTCTCTTCATCCTTCACTGCTAAGCCTGTCGAAGACATGAACGCTTATGCAGTTGCTCCAATGTCTTGAAATCAAAAGTATACATAAGCAATTGCGCAAATGCAAAATTACGCAACTGCGTATGTGTTATTCTACCTCATCAAACGACCACCTCGCTAAAATACGAAATCCTTGACTGAAAGAGCCCCTGCAACCACAATTAGCGAAGTGTGCACTTTAACAATGACTGAACTGGCAACATGACGGACCAAACTGAGCAGCTCGTAAAATTCAAAGCTGAGTTCTTCAAAGCACTAGCAAGCCCCCTGAGAATCCGCATTTTGGACGAACTCCGAGATGGAGAGAAAACTGTCACTGAGCTAAGACTGCGGCTTGGAGTTGAGCCTACGAACATATCTCAACAATTGGCTGTGCTAAGGTCGAAAAGCATTATTGCTGGACGAAAACAGGGGAGCAACATTTACTATTCATGCCGAGATCCCGCAATTTTTGCATTCCTAGACGCTGCCAAAGCCATTTTTAACAACCAGCTTGTCGACATAAAAGACATGCTAGAAGCCCTCTAAAACGATAATACGCACACGGACTGGTCAATTTGTCGGAAAGCCCCTTTCTGACAGCCTGATTCCATTGACGAACAGTGAGCTTATGTTATAATAAAGTTTAGCAATTACGCATTTACGTAAATGCGCAATTGCTAAACAAACAGATTTCCCAAAGTTAACTTTTCCAAACTTTGGATTCCGAGCTCCGGGCGTTACGAGGACACTCGAAAGATCTGGAAGCGGGAGACAAAAACAATTTACGGAATTTTGAAAATGAGCAGAAGACTTCTCATTGGAAATCTTTCGCTGGAGACAGAGGAAGCATCTCTTCAATCATTGTTTTCCAGAGCTGGCTCCGTTCTAGCAGTTGAAATGGTATGCGATCCTGCAACAGGCAGGAAAAAAGGATTTGCATTTGTAGAAATGTCGACCCGGACAGAAGCTCTGAGAGCGATCAAACAATTGGAAGGGTCAGAAGTAAACGGAAGAAGCATCACAATTAACCAGTCCGAACCACGACAAGAAAAGAATGGATTATCCTTCTTCGCGAGGCTTTTGAAATTTCCACATGGGTGAAATCAAGGCAGTTTCAGATTCACGATTGTGCGCTCCCTCAATCTCTCTTCTCTTGTAGTGATTGAGACGGAAGTAGCAGGCTGTGGGGGTGCGTGCTTGCTACGCACCTTCACTGGCAGAATCATTTATTTCGGCTTGCGCAGCAATGGGAATATTTCTTATCCAGTTATAGATTGCTTCTAGCGTTCGCATTCCGCCCAATTCATCAAGTTCGCCTTCCAACTTTTCTTGCATTTCTTCAGGTAACAAGCGTTTGAAATTACTGAAAATTTCAACTCTCTTAATTGAATCGATACCTAAGTCAGACTCTAAATCTAAAGACGGCTCGAGCATTTCAGGCGGATATCCTGTCCGTTCACTGACTAGATCAATGAATCTAGAAATCAATTCTTCAGTACTTCTTACTTCGTGTACTGGAGCTGTAAATTCATTACTGGTTTCTGGAAAAGCTGCTGGTGGGGTGCGGTTTTCTGAATCCGTGCTACCTACATGCACATTCTTTTCCACGGCGAGTGAGGTTGAAGGCTCTTCAATTTGCAACTGTACAGTAGCTTGCAATTTAGAACACTTGCGCGACTGAATTGGCTGTAACGGAACTTCCCCTTGCTCAGATGGCATAGGGAGCCATTGCGTAGTTTGCGAAAAGCGCCCAGACTTCACTTGCAAATATGCAAGCATAACTTGCTGCTGAGTCTGCAGAAAGTTATTGGTCATCTGCAGCATTGTTTGTTGAAAAGTGATCATGATTGCATCTGTGTTAGTTGCAGATTGACTGCTCTCTTCGCAAATCAGTGAATCAGTTGCTTCTTTCTGCATGCGGCGGTATTCCTCTGCCGATTTGAATACCCAAGAAGACAAAACTCCTTGATTTAGTCTGAAAGGTTTAATCCGCTCAAACAGTTGCGCAATTACGCATATTCGTAAATACTATAACAATATTGACTCAACTAAGCCAAAGGTTCAATGAAAAGAGAATTAGCAACCGGCGAGATAGATATTGGAAAGCATCAATTCGAGCTCTTGGTGAAGCAATGTAGCCAAGAGCTAGGGTTAAAACAACCGGTGATCAACTGGGCCTGCGAATACGAAAGATCTGTCACCAGGTATATAGCTTTCTTGTTCTTTGGAACAATTAGCCAGCGCTTTCACTTAAATGCTGATGAACTTGTCGCATTGCCAGCTAGTACCACCTTGAAGGAATCCCTAGTTCAGCAAATCAATGAAACTTTGCGAAAAGTACCGACTCAGTGAGGCAAAATGTTGAGTTGGCGCCACATAATTACCGGTAAGAATTGGATTGAAACAGAAGTGTTTATGCTGTTTCCCGATTGCTCAGATCGAACGCTCTCAACCAAGTGGACAGCCGAAAAGACTGAACAGTCAATAGTGCATAACCTAACTCTTTCATCCGGCTTAGTGGATGCAACTATTCCATTTCCAACAAAAGTACTGAAAGCTGCCAAAAGCGATGATTACGTGCAAAGACGCATTCGATATAGGCTGAAAAAAACATTGCGAATTCTGTTTTGATGGTGATAGCCGAGACCTCGTAGGAAATTTGCTCTGATTGCGACAGCGCTCAATACAAGCAGGGACGAAGCTGGCTTATAGTCAGGACCATCAAGACGATTTCGAAAATTGCAATGGATGGATCGATCGTTGAGAGCTCACTTGCCCAGGAGCGACAAATCCCCTAAATTAGGGTTTCTTACCAGGGAGAAGTCCAGGCTGAAACTTACTCAATTCGACAAATTCTGCAAAAGTCTTCCCTGTACCACCTACGTCAATCAGTGGGGTGGTTGCCATGTCTGGAAAGTCGCCGACAAAGTTTTTGCAATCGGCGGACTGGACGA
>JAIETE010000243.1 GCA_019745505.1 Candidatus Obscuribacterales bacterium
GGAGGAACGCGCGAAATCGTGAGTGAGTCATTTCTCTCAATAATCAATGGAGAAGGTGATATTAAGAGTTTGCGCGCTTTGACGATGAAGGCGGCTCGCCAGCTTCGCACAATGTATCTATCCGGCGGCTCTACCGCTCTGCTCGCCGATAAGCGCTGGAAAGTGAAAGACTTCATTTGGACGAATTTTGGATTGCAGCTATCAATTGGTCCGCGTGGATTGCATCTTGGAGAAGGCTTGGGCGCTGATGAATTGAATGCTTTTCTGCGCATCGAGGCGAACGGCCATGTTTGGGCCGGCGAAACATATGAAGATGAGCATGGTCACCAACTTTCGCTGCCACTGACTACAGAAGATGTATTGAAGCGCCTGAGTGAAAAACTGATTTTATTCCTTTATTGAACCCCTGATGCCGTGCACTGGAAACAATTTTTCCCATCTTCAAGTCGGCAACCTATCAGCAACACAGCAAGCATAAGCTTTCAACATCCCCCGCTACTAAGTATGAGGTTTTTGGTATGCAAAACGCCGCTGACGCCCCGCCTCCACGCTCCGAAGTCAGAGAAGCTACTCCCAGATCGGAGTCAATAGCACAGTTCGTAAGCTCACTCAGTTCTTCGGACTATCTGCAAGCAGCAAAGAACAATGCCGGCCAGGCTGTAAGCGCTGTCAAAGAGTTCTTCGGCGACATGCAACTTTCCGGACATGTCACGGAAAACCCAGTTGAGCAGTTTGACCCTACAGCTGGTGGCGGATGCTTCGGCATTCCGGGATTGCCGGAAGGAGTGACCTCGCAGACAGACAAACTGAGGGCAATGGGCAAAGGCTTGAACAAGGGACCGGTTGATGGAGTCGTTGGTGATGGTACCGGTACGGCGCCATTGTCGGGTCCACATAGCGATCAACGCCAGAAGCCTATAGATTTTCCCAACCCGCTTGTTGAAGATGGTTGTTTTGGTGGGTATGGAGATGATTCGGATGAAATCGGCGGAGAACGCGTAAAGACAGGGGTCTCCGATGCCATTAAAAAGGTGTTGGATGGTGATGGCAGCCTTCAAAGTCATGACAAGAAAATTGACAAACGCAGTCTCATGGATGCAAATTCCAGAGAACAATTCGACGCCGCGCTCAAAGATCTGGAGAAACAATTGGGAGGCGACTTTCAGCAATCGCAAAAGCTCGCCAAGCAAGTTTTTGATGCCGTTGCGGATAATAATTTTGACTCTAACGTGATGCGAGATGCTGTGAGGAAAGCTGCTGCCGAGCTAGCCGCCAATCCGGACAGTCCACAGGCGAAGAAAGCCATGGAAGCGTTCAAGAGCGCTCTGGCCAGGGGAGGCGTGAGTGCTGAATTCGGTCCCAGTGGTTTGAAGATTTCAGACGGAAACAATTTGGTTGAAGTCGATAATAACGGCAATTTGCATGGATTCAAGAATTTGGGCGATTCGGATTCCTCTCCTGAATCGACTTCCGTCGAGGCAGCGTTGAAAGGGCTTCACCACTCGTATATTCAAAACGCATTGACAATGCGGAATATGCGCCAGGTCAGTTCGGGTGGAAAGCTTGATGGCGTCAATCCCAGCTCGGAAAGCGAAAAACCAATTCCTAAAGATGTTCAGATCAAGGTCTATGAGCAGGCTTTGCAAGACGTGATGCGTCTGGGTACACCAGTCGTGGTAAACGTCGGTCGTTGATATTTGGAAGAGTCTGCTCGTCCGGACTAGCTAATTCATTGCGCAGAGTAGTTGAGGATAGCAACCTCGGCTACTCTTCCTCTTTTATCCGCCTTGCTGTTGATGGCTCGATTCGCATAAACTGTCTCGATGTTGAAATCATCATACAGTTGGCGAATGAACGGTGTGTCGGAATTGCTCAACATCGCATAGCAGCCTTTGTCCGTCAGCTTTCTGAAGGCATTTGCCAGCCGCACTTGATCCTCTTCACCGAATGAATTTCGGGTGTAGCCGGTAAAGCTGGAAGTGGTGCTCAGTGGCTGGTAGGGAGGATCGAGATAAACAAAGTCCCCCTTTTTTGCTTGCGAAACCACAGCATCAAAATTGGCGGTGGTAATTTTGGTGTTGCACAGTGCGCGTTCGGCGGCACGCAAATTGACTTCATCGCAAATCTTGGGATTTTCGTATTTGCCGAAAGGAACATTGAACTGACCCTTGCGGTTGACCCGATACAATCCGTTGAAGCAAGTTTTGTTCAAGAATATCAGCCGCGCAGCGCGTTCAGCCGGTGTTAACTCGGCAACATCAAGTGCACGCACTTTGTAAAAGTGCTCCTTTTCGTTCTTGTGTTTCTTCAGATGTCGGATAACCGAGGGCAGCTCGTTCTTGACCATGTTGTAGCAATTGATCAGCTCTACATTCGAGTCGGATAAAAATGCTCGCAGGGTGGGATTGATTGCCACCATATGGAAGAACACCGCGCCACCGCCTAAGAACGGCTCGAAGTATCGATTAAATTCCGATGGAAAAAGACGAGTGTAATGCTTCAGCAATTGTGTTTTGCCACCAGCCCATTTAACAATCGGAGAGGCGACGGGATAGATAGCGTGTTGTCCCGTCATGAAGCCGGCACGCCTGCGTGCCGTAGCAGCGCTAACAGCAGGAATAGGTTTTGCCAAAACTCAAGCCACTTCTTTCTAGTAATTTTCGTGTTGCTAAATAGTGTACCTCCCAAACGTCAGGGCCGTAACCACCAGCAAACACCGAAGCGAAAGAAATTCCTCGGTCGGCAAAGGTATCGATGACTAATTCATCGCGTGCTTTCATGACGGACAGAGGAAGCCTAAAGTAGCTTGTGCCGGGCAATACATCCTTTTCATAAGGATCGCTGCCGCCGACATAGACCACCATATCCGGTGCAAATTTCGAAAGCGAAAGTTTTAATCCAGCCTCTGTTTTTTCCAGATATTTCTCTTTCTCAATTTCTTTTATCGGTATGTCGAGGTCGCTTCTCTGCTTGATTTCCGGCCAGCCTTCTTCGGAATGGACGGAAAAAGTAAAGACACTGTCGTCGTTCTGAAAGGTTATTGCCGTTCCGTCTCCCTGGTGAAAATCCAGATCGACAATCATGGCCTTTTTGATCTTGCCGATTCTTTGCAGATGCCGAATGGCGATGGCGATGTCGTTGATTGGGCAATACCCGCGACCCTGATCGGGAAAAGCATGATGATAGCCGCCACCTAAATTGGCTGCCAGACCTGTTTCTAGACTGATCTCGCAAGCTCTGAGGGTGCCGCCGCTTTTCAGTTTGAAGTCTTCGATGATTGTTGGAAGCGGGCGTAGGGCGCGCTCCGGGAAGTATTCACTGTCGCGAAATTCGAATAAATCGATCCAGGTTTTTGGATTCTTGAGTGTTTCCAAATACTCAGGCGTGTGCACCAGGCGGATTTGCTCGTCCGTGATCGGCTGTGGTTCCAAATATGGCACAGGTGCGCCAATGTCCTCACTGAGCCTCTTGAGAACCATCTCTCCGCGATCTAGCGCGAATGGTTTATCAAATCCGAAGTCCGAGAGCGGCGTCTTATACCTGGGAGAGAATACTAGATTGGTTTTCATGACTCTGGAAGTATAACAAGACCTAGTATTTTAAATGTCAAGATAAGCTAACTAGATTAGCTTTTAAGCAAATTTCTTCATGACCTTAGTCAAGTATTAGAGCCTCCTATGTGGAGCAGATTGAACCTGACCTGCTTTCTCCTCTAGATTCGATCGCACTTATTTCTTCTACACCTGACGCTTGGTAAGAAACCAAACGCATCCAAAAGTCTCTGCAAATCCCCCTGCGCACCATACCTGAAGGACATGCTCACCAAGAGTTTGCCTTTCGGGGATGGACGCGGTGCTGCCTGAAATCTCAGCTGGTTTCTTGCAGCTTTCGGTGGACTGTCGAGCATCCTGAAAAATGTGTCTCCGTCTGTTGAAGCTCGTGCGTCCCAATGTCTGGAGACGGCATCACAGCATGCTTCCAGCGGCTACTTGGAGGTAATACAATGTCTTTTGGCCCGATACTTCTTGGGCTTGCGCTCCTCTTTGCTTTCCTCATCCTCAACGGCCTCTTCGTGGCGTTTGAATTCGCCATCATCGCGCTCCGCAAGAGCCGACTGGAAGAGCTGGTGAAGAATGGCAAATCAGGAGCTGAACGTGTGCAGAAGCTGCACCAGCAACTGGATAGAACCATTGCTGGCGCGCAGCTGGGCATCACGTTGGCTAGTCTTGCCCTGGGTTGGTTGGGTGACCACTCAATCCTGCCCCTGATCCAGTCTGCGATGTCCTCTATTCCCGGAATTGCCGAGTTGCAACTTCCGGCTGGATTGGGCGTCGCGATTTCGTTTATCATCCTGAGCCTTTTGCACGTTGTCGTCGGCGAACAGGTGCCGAAGACGATGGGTCTGCGTGCTCCGGAAAGAATGTCGTTCTTGCTGTCCGGTCCGTTCCGGATCTTCTGCTTCATCACCGCGCCTCTGGTGTGGATGATGAATGCTTTCACCTGGCTCTTGCTCAAGCCCTTCGGCATGACCAAAGCCCAGCACGAGGAGGGTCATCTGCCTTCACCGGCGGAATTCCAGATTCTTTTCGAGGAGAGTGTGAAGGCCGGCACGCTTGGTAAGCAGGAATCCGATTTCCTCAAACGGGCTCTCGAACTGAAAGCTGTGACCTTGAAAGAGGTCATGGTTCCCCGTACGCGCGTGGACTACGTCGAAGACGGGACAAGTCTCGTCGACATGATGGCTGTAGCCTCGCGCACCAAGCACTCGAAGCTGCCGGTGTTCCGCAACTCGCGCGACAACGTCATCGGCATTCTCAACACCCGCGACTTGCATGACCTGTTTTACGCGCACTTGAAAGCGCGCGCTCAGACTGGTTCTGCACAGGGTGGTCAGACCGGCGCCGCGCAGGTGACGCCGAAGCCTTTCCGCCTGTCGGACTATGTGCGCAAGGCGTACTTCGTTCCGGACACGATGCTCGCCAGCACATTGCTCGAGCAGATGAAGGAGCGAAAGCTGCAGATGGCGGTGGTCATCGACGAGTTCGGTGCCACAGTCGGCATCGTCACGCTCGAAGACCTGCTGGAGCAGCTGGTCGGCGACATCTGGGACGAGTATGACTCGCCGGGTGCGGGCATCGAGCAGGTGAGCGAAAACGCCTGGCACGTGCCGGGCGACCTGACCATCTTCGAGTTCAACAAGTTCTTCGGCACCGATCTCAGCTGCGAGACGCACTGCGTGACGGTCGCCGGTCTTGTTATCGAAGCGCTCGATCGTCAGCCTGATGGCGGCGAAAGCATTCAGGTCAGCGGTTACACGTTCACCATTCTCGAGATCAAGAATCGCGCCGTCTTTCGGCTTGCGGTTCAGCGTCCCGACGGTGCGCCGCCGTTGGCTTTCCCGCCCGGTGGCGAACATGGGCAGTCCGACGTCGTTTCCTGATTGGTCGGGAGCGACTGATCTGCATTCGTCGGCTCTGAGCGGTGCACCGCATACGGTGCACCGGCTCGGGGCGTTTTCGGTTGCCGGCGGTTTACCAGCCGCGCTCCCCGGCAGCCAATGAAAGCCGACGTCATTTTGACGCGGCTAATGGAGACTCCGATGATTACTCTACTTGCTATTGCCGCCGCGGCGCTTGCCGTGGCGACTTGTATCGCGATAATTCGGCGGGGCTCCGCGCGGCTTCGAGAAGAGGCTCGTGACCCTGCCTTCAACGAATCGCCGTTCGTGGTCAAGCCGATGATTCAGCTTGGCGCGCGTGACGGTAAGGCGATGTTCGAAATCGTCTTCGCCGGCGCCGGTGTCGCGGCCGACTACAAGCTGCGCGTCTACGCCGATCGCTCCGGTACTCTCGATTTCACCCCGGCTGAGTTCTACCCGGTCAATTTGCCGGAAGCTCGGCCGAAGATTCCCGTGCACAAGGTTTTCCGCGTGCCGGTCAGTGGACTCGAGCCGGGCGAACGCTTTTCCTATCGCATCAACTTCGCCGACAAGCAGGTCTTCGCGGCTACCGCGCAGGCTCCGACGGCGGAGGGCGAAAAGACGCGCATCGTCGTCACGGGCGATATCGCCAAATGGGGTGCGGATGAGCGTCGCATTGCTCACCGTGCTTACCAGGAAAAGCCGAACATGGTTGTTCTCGTGGGCGACATCGCCTACGATGACGGTCGCATCATCGAATATTTCGAGAAGTTCTTCCCGCCCTACAACTCCGACCAGGCTGCCGATGCTCTCGGTGCGCCGATTCTGCGTTCGATCATGACGGTTGCCGTTCCTGGCAATCACTGCGTCGGGCGCCCGGAGACGTTGGCCGTGCCGGACTTCAACGAGTTCGCTGACCACTTCGCCTATCTCGTCTACTGGTCACAGCCGCTCAACGCGCCTGTTTCCGCCGCCGCAGCGGCTGCCTACGGCAAGGACCTGATTGGTCCTAAGTCTCGCAAAGATGCTCTCTTTGCGGCAGCCGGCAAGCGTGCCCCCGCTATGTTGAACTTCTCGTTCGACCATGGCGACGCGCATTGGGTCGTGCTCGACTCCAATCGCTACATGGACTGGACTGATCCGGTTCTGCGCGACTGGCTCGAGAAAGATCTGATGTCTACCACGAAGACGTGGAAATTCGTGACTTTCCACCACTCCTGTTTCCACTCCAGCCGCAAACACCAGGACGGTGTGCGCATGAGGCTGGTGGCGGATATCTTCCAGAAGTGCGGTGTAGACATTGTCTTCACCGGTCACGTGCACACCTATGAGCGCACCTATCCGCTCCGTTTCACCCTCAAGAACAAGCTTGCCGACCTCGGCAAAACCGAGGCTAACGACCTCATCGCCGAGACCGTCAAGTATGAGGGTGACTTGGAATTGGACAAGGACTACGACGGTGTCACCGTCACGCGTCCCAGAGGCGTCATCTACCTCACCACTGGTGCAGGTGGCGCTCCGCTTCACACCGAGGCCATGCCTTCGGACCTGAAGATGCAGCCGCAGACAGCGGTCACCAAGCCCGGCAGGCATTCGCTCACGGTCTTGGATATGTATGGGACGAAACTCGTCGCGCGCCAGCTCACCGCCCAGGGCGAGGAGTTGGACCGCTTCGAAATCACCAAGTAGGAAACCTGGGTTTTCCGGCAGCTTGCCGGTTCGGGGCGTCCATAGACCGTTCCTACATTCAACCAACGGGCGGGGATGGGTTTCATTGCGCTGCGATGAAGCTCACTCCCGTTTCCGTCCTCTTCACGTTTCTCGCTTCATCGAAGAAACAAAAACACAAGAAAAAGACTCACGACCCTGGAGGACAGCAAAAATCTCCAGGGAGAAGGTGCTATATGACCCGGACAAGGACCGTTAAGGTCGACCTTGACGCACGTCACTCGAACGAAATTTACGTTGCAGCTCTGAAGCCCAAGGCTGGTTTCTTC
Source organism: Candidatus Obscuribacterales bacterium (assembly GCA_019745505.1). Classification (GTDB taxonomy): domain Bacteria; phylum Cyanobacteriota; class Vampirovibrionia; order Obscuribacterales; family Obscuribacteraceae; genus QKMZ01. The sequence continues at coordinate 7,417 of JAIETE010000243.1, forward strand.
AGCAAGCTGCTCTCAACCCTCTGGCTCTTCGTAGGGCTTGGCGCACTGATCTGGTTCGCCTGGTCCGAGCCGTTTTCCGGCATGCTCTTCAACTGGCTGCAAAACCACGGCATTGCACCATCGGTGGTGACATATATCCTCACCCCCATTGTCATGTTCGTGCGCGCGGTTATCGCTGTCGAGGCGATTGGTTACGGTTATCACCGCTTCTTCCAGCATGTCGGCTTCTTCACCCGAACGGCACAGGTGTTCCGGCGGAACCAGCGTTTTCACTGGATCCACCACATGATCATCTATCCGATTGGGAGGCTGTACAAGCATGGCAAGCGCTATCACTCTTCCGAGAAAGGCTTCGGTCTGAGCTGGGTTCTTCCCGGTCTTATGGCTGCAGGTCTTTTCCTCTACACGCACGGCTTCAACATGGTGAGCTTGTCGTTCATCTTCGGGCTGTGGTTCTACGCCAAGATGATCGTCGACCTGACGCACGCGCGTTTCCACTTCGACAATCATCCCTGGGTGGGCAAGCCGTATTTCCTGTGGCTGGAGGAGATTCATCTCCTGCATCACTGGGACCAGCGGTATAACTTCACCATCGTGCATCCGCTCATGGACAGGCTCTTCGGCACCTATTTGAACCCTGCGACTCATCGCAAGGAGCTTCAGATCAGCCTCGAGGACAACGAAGTGACGGTGTCCGATCTGATCAACTGGCGATATCTGCTCACCGAAGCGAGCCCCTCTGAATATGCGGCTTTCGTTTCGGCGGCGCAGCGCTATCCCAAGTCGCTTCGCAAGGTCAAGCATTTGCTGACCGTTCTGAAGCATCGAACCGACAGTCATCCCGAGGATGCGGAGGCTGCAGCGTTGCACACCCGAGCCCTCAATCTGGTCACCGCTGTCGGAAAGACGCCGGAGACCCTTTAGGTTGATTCACTAGACGCCGAAACGTCTTGTGACCAACCGCCTGACTGACTGTCTCTTATTAACGCCGTTTCCCGAGAAGGGGGCGTCCCTTGGTCAGGTGTTCCTGGAGAAAGACCCGAGCTCACAAGTATTGAGCTCCGGTCTTTCTCTCTTTGTCATGTATCTATTATCGAATGTAGCAATGGTTTCATCTTTCCTTTCTCGCCCTTCTTGTCACGCGTGTTCCGTCAGCCGTGATAGGTGCAAACTAGTATCTAATTGTGTCTTTTGTGGAAACGCTCGGCGCGCACGCGTAGGGTGGAGTTATCACTTTCAGAAATTTTCTTTTCCGAGAAAACACCCTCCTTCTTCGTCAACCTTGCACCAATAAGGCATTTCGCCAACTCCGCGCGCTTGCACGCAGAGTCGGCCTCGGTCGTTTTCAGCTCTCTGGAAGTGAGAAGCAAGAAAGGTCAGTACCATGTATCACTTGAAGAATAAGAACCCTATCATCAGCGTCAGCGTGGAGCGGCTCGGTGTGGTCGCTTCTCCTCAGGGCATCTTCCAGCAGGAAGGTGTTCTCAATCCCGCCGTGTACCAGGACCGAGCCGGAAACCTCATCGTCATGATGCGTTCGGTCGCCAAAGGCAATCAGTCGCGTCTCGAGATGATTCGGCAACCCTGGGAAAATGGCAAGCCGTGCACGGATGCAGCCGGCAACGAAGCCCCGTTCGAACGTGTCGGTTTCGCCCTCCTTCCGCAAGCGTCCTATGAACGGCGTCGTCGTGTCGGCGAGTCGGGCAAGGTCGAGTTCATCGGTGGAGAAGGTTGCGAAGACGCGCGTGTCACCTTCATCAAGCAGCTCGACCGCTATGTGATGTGCTACACGGCGTTCGGCATGGACGGTCCGCGCATTGCGCTGGCTTGGTCGCATGACGGATACAAATGGCACCGCATTGGCTTGCTGCAGATTCCCGAAGATTTCGGTCTGCACCCGGACGACAAAGACGCCGCTTTCTTCCCGGAACCGGTGCTTTCGCCGAAGGGCGTTCTCAGCCTTGCGCTATACCATCGCCCGATGGTCAACATTCCCGCCGCCGACGGCATGGATGTTGTGCAATCGACGCTTTCGGCGCGTCCCGACAAACGGCAGTGCATTCGCATTGCCTACGTGCCTCTGGACAAGGTGTTGAAGAACATTCGCAACATCGCCAATGTGCGTGAGTCGAAGCTTATCTTCGAGCCGCTTTCCGAGTGGGGCTCCTTTAAGTGCGGAGCGGGAACGGCGCCTGTTCGCATCAACAGCGGCTGGCTGGAAATTTTCCACGGTGTGGATCAATTCCCCAACGCTTCGCGTCCCTCAGGTTACCAGGGTCGCTACGCGGCAGGCATCATCGTCCACGACATCGACCGCCCGGACAAGATTCTCTACTATTCGACAGAGCCTGTCATCAAGCCGGAAACGAAGGACGAGCTGGAAGGCATCGTCAACAATGTCGTCTTCCCGACCGGTATCGTCGAGCGCACCGACTTGCGTTTCTCGCATCGCGCCTTCGGCTACACCGAGCGCGTCTTCGATGTCTATTACGGTATGGCGGACCGCCTGATCGGTCGCTTCCGTCTGACTGTCGTCGAAGAAGCATGACGAGTAACGAATAACGTACTGCTACCTGAAATCAGATTGGTAAATGCTGCGAACCTTCCTGGCTCGTGGTATTTGCCAATCTGATTTGTTTTTGAAAGGCATGTATTAGATGGCATAGTAAAACCAGCTTTGGAGCAAAAATTTCTTGTTTAAGCCTTTTCTAGAGGTCTTTTCCTATCAGGTTTCTTAACTTCTTTGTTTTCGTGGCAAGGACAAGTGCGCTGCCGCAGAAGCCTGGAATCACGCAAAAGGTTAGGAATGTCAAAACGCATAGACAGTCGATTTTGTTCTGCGGCGATGCTTCGTAAGTGTTTCCAAAAACAATACATGCTGAGGACATGGAAGCGAAAAGAGTAAGACTGAGTTTGGACACTTGAGGCAGTTTTGAATTCGCTAAACACGCCCACATGATGTGCGTGACAATGGCAGAAAGCGCGCCGAAAATTCCGAGAACTGGTGCATAGGACAGAGCTGCCTCGAGAGTGCATGCTCCGACTAAGAGAGGCAAAGTGATTGCAAGCAGCACTCCTGATGCTATGAAGGAAAAGACCACTGCCGAAACGCCGGTGAGCACACGCCAATCTTGACTGTATTGTTTTTGCAGCCGCTCGTAAGCGCGATATGGATCAATTTCGTACAGAGCATCGGGCCCGGCGTTTTCCAACAGCCGCTGCCTTGCTTCCTGCAAGCTCTCCTTCTGCATGATTTGCATCGCAACAGTCTACTACAACCATGAAACCAGTTGCGTGATGGCTTAATCGTTGATTACTCCTTGCTAAGAAGTGGCGGATTTTCCTTCAAGTTGTTCTTAGCGAAACCGGATTTTTGGAGCACTACAATGCCACTGCTGACTAAAGAGGGCAAAATGACTGTTGGAAGGGAGACAAACATGATTCCCAATGCGTAGGAGAGGTCTCCACCATAGCCGTTGAAAGAACCAGACGCCCATAGTGGTGCCCAGGGAGAAAAGAAAATTGTCAAAATGGAAACAACCGGGGTGGGTAGCCCGATTCTCTTGAGCAAATACCAGCAGATATAGCTCGAAACAGAGCTAATAAATCCGTTTAAACCAGCCCAATAGAAAAGCGAGTCATCAACATAGGAGTTTTTGAAAAGTATTGAGCAAAACAAAAACCCCACAGCGCCGGATGGTATGAAAGAGCAAATTGAAACCAGCACTGAAACCAGGATTTCTCTGTTTGCCAGATAGTTTTTCCTATGCAGTTCTTCAACCGCATTTTCAGAATGAGGCCTTTCAAGCACTTTCAGTGTTTCTGCTGGATTCATTTGATGCGTCATAGAATCAGTCTATCTCAATCGAAGAATCTCACGACAATGAGAGCCCCTTAGCAAAAAGGGCTCTCAAAGACGTTATTCGCATTTGAAACTTGTGTGTGGTTAGAGGAACATCTCAGAACTCATGCCTTGATCGCAAGTGTTCCTGTCACTGTTCTACCGTTGGGATTATCTGTTTTGCTGGCGGTTGAAGTGGTTGAAGCCGCGGAATGTTCCCCAAACCGGAGTGTCTTCGAAATACGCTACATCGGAGACAACTTTTTCTACTTCATCAATTTGATTTTGCTTCTGGGCTTCGATGGATTGATTGGCAGCAAGTATTTGGTATTCAGGCATGAGAAGGGAACCTCGGGGTGGAGGGAGAATCGGAGGGGGCTAGTTCGGAGGGTGGGTAGTCGATTTGCTTTCGACTCGCTTATTGTCAAGTAGAGTGCGTGAAAAACACGTGAAGCACGTATTGCCTTTCAAAAATCCCCATTTTCTGGGAAAATTCGAAGGTCGTCCTTCCGTAAGGACGGCCATTTACCGTGAAAAAGCGAGGAAATATTCACTTGAACGTGAAAAATTGGCCCTCAGAAGCTTCCAATTTAATGTGTTTGTTGAATGGTGCATGCAAATTCGACGTCACGGATTTGGCTGAGCGTGCACTGACGCCTCAGATTCTTCAATCTGTCAGCTATCTGGACTCTGACGAGGCTGTGGACAGTCTCCATGCAGACCCATACTGGCCTAAATGGAACAGCCCCTGGTGGCATATGACCCTTCTTTGCGAGATGGGTCTGGCGGAAAAAATTCCCGATCGAGCGCTGGATGCGTTTCAATCTGTAGCACGCAAGCACTATATAGATGTTTTCCCTCTAAGAGAGGAGGAATTGCCTGCCGATTGCGATCCGACTCGCAATATCTATTGTTTTTGCGCCCTGGCTACGGCGATGCAGATTTTCGAGGCTCGAGGGTTGCGCAGCGATGACGTAATTCCGTGGGCGCGTTCCTGGTTTGCTCGCTATCAAATTACAGATGGTGGCTTTAACTGTGCCGAAGAAGTCTATGTTCGCGAAACACCGCGCTCATCAATAGTTTCTACGGTGCCGATGTTGGAAGCGCTTCTTAAATTGTCAGATCGCGGGCTGAGTTCTGCGGAAGAAGAAATATTGGATCGGGGAATTCAGTATCTTTTGGAGCGGCGGCTGTTCCGGTCATTGAGCAAGAAAGATCAGGTCATTGACCCTGATTTCCTCGTCCTTACTTTTCCGCGTTTCTATGAATATGACATATTGCGTGGTTTGAAACTCGTCACGGATTGGGCGATAAAACGTCAGAAGAAACTGCCGTGGACGGCTATTGAAGAAGCATTTGCGATAGTTTGCGGCAAAGTAAGAGTCGATGAAGGGTCTATCGCTATAGAACGCCAGTTTTACGCGGGTAAGAAAACTCTTGCCAGGGATGACAAAGGAGAATGGTCACGCGGGCACGATGTCTCTGTTTTCCCATTGCTGGAAGCGGTAGGCGCGCTCGGTCCTTCGCCGTTTCTCCACAGACAATTCATGTACATGTATGAAAACGTGTACAAGCTTACTTATACAGGCTGTATCGAGCTATAGCACTATGAAAGCCCTGGAGAGATACACTCACGAAGAGCGACAGAAAATCATCGACCGGCTCACACCGCTGGTGCAGGTCGAATTTGGCGAAAACTTTCTTGCATTTGCCTCTATCGCTTCCTTCGCGCGCAACGAAGACTCGCATTATTCAGATCTTGAACTGATTGTTTTTGTCAAAGAAATGGCAGACCCGATGAAGGTTTTTGGCATCGGCAAGATTATCGATGGAATGCTCATCGAAATTTATTGCTATACGCCGCAGGGTTATTTGAAAGATGTGCGTGATGTAAGCAAGAACTGGGTCATCTCTGGATCGGACAAGCTTTCACCGATAGTGAATGCAGAGCTGATTGTTGAACTGAACAGATACTCCGTGGAGAGTTTGCAGGACAAGTGTTTGGAACAGGCGGTCTCTCATTGGCCTGAAGTTCAGGAATCAGCCGGCAAGGTTTTGAATGCTGTAGCCGGCAGTAATCGAGATGGGCTGCTGCTGGTTTCCGCCGACATGGTCGAACACATGTTGGAGTTGCTCTCGTTTTTGAACGCGGTTCCTTTTGTAACCTTTGGTCGATTCATCAGCCAGGCGAAAAGTTTTCCGGAAAAACCGAAAAATTGGGACCATCTGGTGGATGTTTTTAACGCTGGAATTCCAGCCCCCGAAGTGTTTGCGGCGCTTATAGACGAAGTAATAACCGAATTCGAGCAAATTTTTGAAAGTCGCGGTTGCAACCTGTATGATTGCCGGGACCCTGTTGAGATGGTCGCTGCTTTGAAGTCACTAGTCGACACCAAGCAGTCCTTGAATTGACAGGTGTGCACTCTTCATCAGGGAGCAAGACATGGTCGAGCACGAACGCTATGACGTCATCGTTGTGGGAATGGGAGCTGCAGGTAGTTCTGCGGTATATCAGCTTGCCAGGCGCGGTTCCAAGGTGCTGGGCATCGATCAATACGAGCCTCCCCATACACTCGGTTCGACCCATGGTGAGACGCGCATAACGCGTCAGGCGATCGGAGAGGGTGATCACTACACGCCTTTGTCTTTGCGATCTTATGAGATTTTTCGCGAGATGGAGGCTCTGACCGGTGAGCACTTGCTCGACGTGACAGGTGGGCTGATGATTTCCAGCCCTGGTGCGACTGGTGTCAATGCCGTTGCTAACTTCTTCGAGACCACTCTTGCTGCGGCAAAAAAGCATTCCATTCCGCATGAGGTGCTTAGTGTTGATCAGATGCGCAGGCGTTTTCCGCAGTTCCGTGTGCAGGATAACGAAATAGGCTATTACGAGGTAGAGTCAGGAATTTTAAAACCGGAAGCCTGTGTCAGAGCCGCTCTTGGTCTTGCTGAGAAAAGCGGTGCGGTCTTGAAGGTTAACGAGAAGATGAGCACTTTCAGTGAAGATGCCTCTGGTGTCATCATTGAAACAGACAAAGGCACTTATTGCGCTGATAAGCTCGTTCTCACCGTTGGACCGTGGCTTCCGCAGATTGTCGGTGCGGAGCTCCAGGGTCGCTTCAAGGTTTTTCGCCAGGTACTTTTCTGGTTTGATATCAGCGAAAATTACGATCGTTTCAAGCTGGGTAACTTTCCAATTTTTATTTGGGATGGTCAAGGAAACCGCGATTCCATCTATGGTTTTCCAGCAGTAGATGGGGAGCAGGGCGGCATTAAGATTGCATCCGAAGAATACATAACGCAAGTAACTCCTGAGAATGTCGAACGTTCGGTCTCTCAAGAAGAAATAGACAGGATGTATGAAAAGCAGATAGTGCCTTGTTTTCCAGGTGTCGGGCGCGAGTGTGTGAAGTCGGCCGTTTGCATGTACACCATGACGCCTGACTCTGGGTTCGTCATTGACTTCATGCCAGGTTCATCCAGAACCATCGTGTGCTCACCCTGTTCCGGACACGGTTTTAAACATTCAGCTGCTGTTGGAGAATGCGTCGCCGAGTTGGCTATAGACGGAAAAACAAGGCTGAATATTGAACCCCTGCGAATCGATCGCAGGGCATTGGTGAAAGCATAATTCTGAGAAGACGGCGAGCTGCTGACTTTTCCATGTAAGAAGGAGACACGAGTGTCTGAAGTAGCGATGAAACCCGAGATTCGAATAATCGAAGAAGCTGATGCCCAGGGCGGCCGAGCGATCCTTGTGGATTCGCACACCGGCGAGATCCTCGCAATGGCTGACTCGATCCGGCGCCCGTCGGATGTGGTTGAGTATGACTGGGTGACCGTAATTCCTAAGGACAAGCG
>JAIETE010000340.1 GCA_019745505.1 Candidatus Obscuribacterales bacterium
ATGGCAGCGCTGCAGCGCCGCATTCGCAGAGCTTGGACGCCTCCAAGGCAGCCCAATTCCAAGAGCACCATTGCAGTCTTTACGATTGGAACGAACGGCGAGCTCATTAGCTTGCGCTTGCAGCGTTCGTCCGGTGATAGTTCCATGGACCAAGCTGCTTTGCAGTCCATAAGGAATTCCGCTCCGTTCGCGCATCTTCCACAGTATTCACCGGATTCAATCGATGTGCAATTTACGTTTGACTACAACGTGTTTGGAGGCGGCCGGCAATTTTGAGAGCTGACAGAATAATTGATTGAGCTTGTCTTATTTGCCGCAGAAAAGCGGGATTGCAGTGAGATAATCTAGAGGTTTTGCATGTAGGGATTGACTGCATTTGTTTGACAAAATAGCAAGCTTTTTGCCGAAGTTGCGCAAAAGAAAGCCCCGTTCGTTAGGCGTTTTACTTTGCTACAACGATGCGGATATCCTGCCTGAGGCTATTGAGTATCTGTTGGCTAACAAGCATGAGGTGATCGCCTGGGATCACGGCTCGACAGACAATACGGCCGAGGTATTGAGGCAATACAAAAGCGAACTTGTAGAGACTAAATTCATTCCCAGAGAATTTGATTTCTATAGTCTGTATGGGGCTATGTCCGAGCATTTGTTGGCTCGATATGTGGACAAATATGATTGGATATCTTGGCCGGATCAGGATGAATTTCTGGAAGGTCCCACGCGGCAGGGAAGTTACTACGACTTCGTCACCGACGTATTTAACTCGAGCTTTGATTGGGTGCAGTTTCACAACCTGCTCTATTGGTTCACTTCAGAGGACGATCCGGCGGTGCCGTCGGCGATTGAAAGGATAAGGCGCTATTCCTGCTTTCCTGATTGTTCGCCGCGAATGCGGGCCTGGCGTGCGCGCTGCACGAATATTCGCTGGTTCAATCACAACGAGCCGGATGGGGTAAAGTACCCGGAAATGGGTAAATTGCGCCACTATCAAATGCGCAGTCTGGAGCATGCATTGAGGAGAATTAGCAATGATAGAGCCGGTATACAGCGCGGAGCCGCCATCGCCTACTACAATTTGATGAACACATGGAAAGAGCGATTGATCGTCGAGCCGGCCAGTTTGAACTTTGATGATGGTCGCACAGAACTTTCGGCTGAGCCGATCTTTAACTGGCGATATGTCTATGGAACGCATGAAGAACAGTCCAAGTACGCAGACCAGTATCCTTATCCTGTTCAAAGCGTTGCAGCTAAATGATTTGATTGCGATGATTATTGACGCTTCTTTTCAAGCACGAGAATGTCTTGGAAGAAGATTCCTGGATTTTCTTTCCAGCATCCGTCATAGCGGGCTGAGATTGTCAGCCCTGTCTCGCCCAGCATGCGCTTAAGCCCGCTCTCGTTAAAGGCGATTGCCTTTTCCGGAACATCCGCCCAGTCTGTCGTAAACCAATCGGCAGAATCATATGCTTGCCTTTCGAACTGCCACAACTTCTTGGCTGTGGAATGGTAGGAGCCGGTTTCGTCGTCGTTCAATGGGTCGGGTGTCTTGCCATCCAGAATAAAGGCGGTAATTATCGCTTTTCCGCCCGGCCGTAAAACTCGCACTGTCTCATGCAAGTTGAAAATGGCATCACTCTCGTTTAAGTGTGTCCAAACCGATAGTGCTGTCACTAAGTCGGCTGATTCGTCGTCTATGGGCCAGATTTTCTGTCCTGATTGCTCGGTAGAATAGGCCGCATTGTGAGCGCTCAAGTGCAGAAATTCGAACGGCGGCAAAGGATAATGCTGTGAGCAAAACGCAATGTCTTTTGTGTTTACGTCCAGCCCGACGTACCGGCCCGAGCGGCTGACCAGGGGGTCTGCTGCGATAGCCAGAATGCCGGTGCCGCAGCCCAGGTCTACGATATTGTTGCCCCAGGTTTTTTCGCAGTGTACAAACATAAGAGTTTGAAAAATGCCGATGACATGCGCCCATTCGGCATAAGATTTCTTTCCCCCGCGCCGATTTGCGGCGTCTGGTATCAACTTGATATTCTTCGTGCGCCTGACCTGCTCTCGATCGAGTGCTATGTATTGCTCATCCAGTGTGTCGTAGTTATCCACTTCAGTGTTTGAAATTACTCTCAATTATCCGTTTGGTGAAAGGCGGCATGGTGCGATTATGATACTATCACCCTGGAATTCGAAGTGAAAAAGGATGTGTTAGACGTAGCTTGGGTAGGGCGTTTTGTATGTCCTATCGCCCATGGCAAAGCTTGGAGGTTTGCTTGTTCTTCGACAAGTTTTTGTCTGGCGTTGCCGTCTCCCTTACGCGCTTGGCGCAAGCCAAGAAGCCCGATCTGATCGTTTTCACTCACATTCCTAAAACCGGCGGCGGCAGCCTGACGCAAATATTTCGCGACAATTTTCCAGCCGAGCAAATCGTCGACATTAGCCAGCTCAAGCTTCGAGAGGTCCCTGATAGTCTGGCGCAGTCGTTGCTGAGGCAAGAGATTCAGCGTCTCGATCGCAGTGTTCGTGTCATACACGGACATGTCAATTTTTCCTACGATGTTCAGCGCTATTTGGACAGAGATTGCACAAGCATGACTCTTCTAAGAGATCCTGTCGAGCGTGTTGTTTCGCTCTATTATTTCGTTCGCCGCTTGAATAACGGCAACAAAATTGCCGCTGAGATCATGCAGAAAAATCTTTCTCTGGATGATTTTGCGCACTACGAGACATTTCAGCCTATGGATAACATCCAGGTTCGCTATCTGGCGAATTCGAGGGGACCCGATTCGAATTTGCAGTCATGCCACCGATATCTCCTTGAGGAAGCCAAGGCGAATTTGATTGACCGCTTTGATATGTTCGGTGTCACAGAAGATTTTGGTTCCTTTGCTATGCGTGTATGCAAGGATTTCAATCTGGCATATGACCCTTCTCATCGCTTGAATAGCTCTGGCAGACCCCCTTTGGAAGAGATTTCCACTGAGACGCTTGAAAAGATTCGTCAGCGCAATGCTTTTGATCTGGAACTCTGGGAGTTTGCCAAAAAGCACCTGGTGGCTGCATGAGCTTAGGTGCCAGTACCTGTGAGCGTGACGAAGTCAGACCTGCCGGCGTTGTGCCTGCCAGACGCGAGGGCTCCGCAAAGCCGGTCGAGGCAACTAACCCTAACAATCTCAACCTTTTGCGGCTAATCGCTGCCGCCCTGGTCGTCTTTGGGCATGCGTTTACATTTATTGGAAAGACCAGTCCTGCTGTTTTCGGATTTCCACCCGGCGCGCTCGGGGTCTACATTTTCTTTAGCGTGAGCGGTTTTTTGGTAGCGCAGAGCTGGGAGCGCGACCCGCATCTGGTGCGTTATATCACCCGACGCTCGTTGCGAATTTTCCCTGCCCTTATCGTTTGCGTTGTGGCTACTACCTTCGTTTTAGGGCCGTTGTTTTCGAGCTTGGGATGGAAGGATTACTTCAGAAATGCCGAGACGTGGGGCTATTTGCGCAACATCGGATTGTATATTGTCTACGGCTTGCCGGGCGTATTTACGGAGAACTCTTTCAAGTGCGCCGTAAACGGCTCACTCTGGACTCTTCCTGTCGAATTCGCGATGTATTTGCTTCTCCCATTTTCGAGCTTGATTGCACGAAATCGTCTCTATTGCGCTTTTCTTGCCGTTGTCTGGGGCGCTGTAGCGTTTTTCTGGGCGAGAAACACGGAATCTATGCTTGTGGTCTATGGCACGGACGTCCGGCAGGTATTCCTATGCGGCATGTATTTCTGGATTGGCGCCTTGATCAATCGCGCCGGATTGCAGAAGTTTCTCGGTTTTAGAGTGGCCGCCTGCGCCCTTTTGATGCACTTTATCGTTGCTCCTTATCCTTCGCTGTCATCGGCGTCCAACTGGTTGATCATTCCGATTCTTGCGCTTTCTTTCGGACTGAAACGAGCGATTCCGTCAGTTTCTAAGCTTTTGCAAAATCGAGACTATTCATACGGTGTCTATATTTATGCGTTTCCTGTTCAGCAGGCGATTGTCTGCCTCTATCCTCAAATCACGCTGGCACCGTATTTGGTGTCGGCAGGAGTCTTAATCTTCGTTTGTGCTTTTCTGTCCTGGCACCTGGTTGAAAAGCCGTTTTTGGCTTTGAAACCTTTTGGACCTTCCGGCAGTTGAAGGGAGTGAAAATCTGAATTTATGATCAAACTATTGTCCGCGCTCAATAAGAAGCGAGAAGCCCCCGCAGTGAAGTCCGACGAGATGCCGGTACAGAAGACCATCAGCATGCTCTTTGCCCCGGGGCATTTCTATTCGCCGATCGCCGACCCTGACGACTTGAAAGCACGTGCCGAAAAGATATGGGCGCCCGGAAATCAGCTCTGCGGAATCGATTTGAACGAGGAAGAGCAGCTTGCGCTTCTCAGTCAGCTCAAGCCTTATGTTGAGACGATCGAATATCCGGTCGACCAACCTTCCGACCTGGCGACTTATTTCTACAGAAACGATCAATTTCCAGTTCTCGATGCGGAATTTCTTCATGTCGCGCTCTGTCACCTGAAGCCGCGCACAGTAATTGAAGTCGGCAGTGGTTTTTCTTCGCTGGTGACGGCAAATGTGAATAGGCGAATATTGAATGATCAGATTGACTTCATTTGTATAGAGCCTTATCCCAGGCAGTTTTTACTTGATGGTGTGGACGGAATATCCAGTCTTGTTCAGAAAAAAGTGGAAGATGTCGACCTGGATTTTTTCAATCGCCTGGAGTCTGGAGATCTTCTCTTTATCGACTCATCTCATGTATCCAAAATAGGCAGCGACGTCAATTACCTTTTCTTTGAAGTAATTCCTCGTTTGAAGCCCGGTGTCATGGTTCATATCCATGATGTGTTTTTGCCCGACGAGTATCCCAAGGTCTGGGCAATAAACGAGGGACGCAATTGGAACGAGCAATATTTGCTGCGCGCATTTCTGCAATTCAACAGTGCCTGGAAGGTTTGGTGGTCTGCGTATTTCATGGCTACGCGGCACACCCAAGCCGTTAAGGATGTCTTTCCACGTTTTCCGCAGTTGGGCGGAGGCGGCAGCTTCTGGATGGTCAGGCGCGATAACTGATCGAGTTTCTTACCGCCGTTTGCGCATGACTATCATGTCGTGCGTGAAGATAAAACCCGGGATTATGTCCAAAATCTGGAAGTATTTTCCCCAGTGTTCGCGTATGTATTTCTTTGAGTGATTGACATTGACGTAATATTCTTTGTCATCGATGAACTCGTTGATTTGATCGTTGACTGCAGTTACATAGATTCCCCGCTCTTCGATCAGCGGCAGTAGATAATCCATATGCTCCTGGTTCAGCCCGGCATAGGTCAAAGTCGTTTGTCCGTGGCAGGTGACCATAACTACGCCTCCCGGCTTGGTTATTCTCTGCAGCTCCTGGAGCCAGGCATCTTGCGCGTCTTCTTTTAAATGTGTGAAGACGGAAATGCCATAGACAAGGTCGAATTCATTGTTGGCATAGGGAGTCGGTGGGAAAAGCGGCAGTTTTGTGAAGCTCCCGAACTTAAGATTGGTAATGCACCAGTCGATATTGTCTCCATCTATATCGCCGCCGTTGAATTTCACGTTTTTAACAGTCGAAAAGTGACGGGCTACGCGTCCGCAACCGGTTCCCCAGTCCAGGATTGAGCGAAGTGAGGCGAAATCCTTTCCGGTAACTCGTTTTGTCAGTTGTCTGATTCTCATGAAGTCAGTAAATCCGCCGCGCAAAAAGGGCTCGACGGCGTTGGTGCCGATTACTCTAAAGCGCCTACTTTCATCTGGCACAGGGAGGCTTTGCTCGGCAGAAGGCAGGTAATAATCGTATTGGAATGGATATTTGCGTGGCTGCCCTCGATACTCGGCGCGAACGCTCACAAAACCATTTTTGAAGAGTGTCTCGGGTGATTCGTTCAACTGGAGGCGAAAACCCGAGGCGCACGCATTTTGACGTTGCCAAAATATCTTTTGCATGCCCGGACGGTTGATGGGGAATTGCGCATCGACAGGCTTGCCGTTAATGGAGAATTTTACCTTTCCTTCTGCAGGCGGCGGCAATACCCAGCCACTCATGGACAGACCGCCGTCTTGGACAATCGTGACTTCATCGAGCATCCACGGCTCGGCTTCCAGATAATATGAGTTGTCCTTACGGTATTCGTTTTGATGGCTCTTTGTGAAATTCCAAAGAGAGGGAAGTCGCAATGCTAAATCAAGCATGAACGGACATTTCCTCCGATCGTGACGGCTGGAATTTGGCTAGTTTCATCATTGTCTGAGTTTTTCTCTTTTTGATTGAATCTTCTGCCGACTGGCGAGCGAGTGAATAACTGGCGTGAAGTTTGCGCAAGCGCTGCTGGTTTTGCACATCTTCTGCCGGGGTCCGGTACAGCGACGTCACTTTTGGAACGTAGACAAATCTATTCTCGTAGGCGAATCTCAGCCAGAGACTCCAGTCTTCCAGAGAGTCCAGGCGCTCGTCCATACCCCCGTGTTCCAGGAATAGTCGGCGCTCGAATAGCACGGATTGAATCGGCATGTAGTTGTGGTGGCTCAATACCGAATAGTCGAAATCCTGTCTGTGCAGATGAGACACCCTGTGGCAAGTCTCGTTGTGGCTGCCGTCGCCGAATTTGTATTGAGTGAGCACCTCCCAGGCTATCGAGTAAGCCGCGCATGCTGCACTATCATGAAGAAGAGCGGCAACCAGAGTCTCGATATGATCGGCAAAGAGCAAATCATCATCATCCAGGAAAAGGCACCATTTGCCCCTTGCAGCGGCCAATCCGGCATTTCCGGCCGCCGCTCTGCCGGCTGCGTGTTTGCTGAAATACCGCACCGTAAGCCCTGTCGACCGGCCGATTTCGTTGGCTGTTTGTTCCGAATTATTGCCCCCGTCTTCTATGACTATGTGCTCAATATTCGGGTAAGTTTGGTGTGCAACTGAAAGAATCGCCTGGCGCAATTGAGCATTGCGTGTTCCTTTCGTGCGCGTGATCACGCTGACCAGTGGTGCGTCAGCCGACATTCTTTCTTGCACTACAAAAGCGCCTTCTCGCGTCATCTCATAGTCCCATTCTCTAAACGGAAAATGTGCTCTGCTTTTGCGACGTTGCATGAGTGCTGACGGCGCCAGGCTTGAGAGCTTGAGAATGTTCTTCAGCAATGCCTTTCTCGAGCCTGGAAAAACAGCTGGTGCCTTGAGCAGGTTTATGCACATATTCGGAATAGCAAGCATGTCTCTTGCCGTTCCATACTTCAGACGCAGGTACAGATTTGCAAATGTGCTGCCTTTGTATTGCAGCGGTTTGACGTGATTGGCGCCTTCGTAGCTGTAGTGCCAGACCACGGCATCTGCACAGTAGCGCAAGAGATACCCGGCTCTTCTGAGACGATAGGACAGCTCTACATCTTCTCCGTAAAGGAAAAGGTGCTTGTCATAGCCGTTTACTTCCTGGAAGGCGGTGCGTCGCACAAGGACGCAGGCATGAGAATTCCAGTTGGTGACTCCCGTCACCGGGTCATAGAATTTCGGATGTTCGTATGGCTTCTGGCGCAGTTCCCAGGCTGCTACACGAGAATCATCTGACTGAGCGATTGTGGCAATGCGCGACAATGTGTCTGGTTCGAATACGAGATCCACATTAGTGATCAAACAGAAGGGAGCGGTCCCGCGTTTGAACAGAGCGTTGTGTGCGGCTCCAAAGCCAAGATTCTTGCGGTTCTCGCCGAAGCTTACCCGATAGCCCAATTTCTCCAGCCTGGAGATTTCTTTTCTGAGTATTTCGTTGGTTGAATCGCTGGAATTGTTGTCTACAAAGTGTATGGATAAAAGTTCAGGCGGATATTCACTTTCAGTCAGACTCTTGATGAATTGCTTAAGCCATTGGGCGCTATTGTAGGTAACTGCCTGTATGTCGAGCGGCGGCAATTCGACAGAGGCACCTGGTCGCAAGGGATCGCTTTCGATGCCCGCGCACGTCGCTTTATGCCGCTCTTCGACGATTGCATCGATGGCAGCCGGATTCGCGGTCGAGTCCGTACTGCGAAGAGCGTTTCCTATTTTTCGTTTTGCTTCGCCGAGATTAGACATCTGGCGGATTCGACGCAGAGGAGCAGTTACTCTCCAGGAGCAGCTGCTGCGAATGGCTGCTTCTCTGGCTTTCAATTCCGCTATTTCCAACTGCATGGACTGAATGAGCTCGCTCTCCCTGTCCTGTGCGTCCTGGCCGGCAGTGGTGAGCGGGCGCTGCACGAGCTGCAGTCTGGCGTCCCCAAGCTGGCAGAGGCTCAAATGGGTTTTCAATTTTTCATCTTGCAGTTTTGATTTCGCCGCGTCCAGTTGTTGACGAAGGGATTGAATTGTAAGGTCCAAATTTTCCAATTTCGCTTCATAGCGGTTCGTCTCAAAGCGGTGATTCTCGAGTCCTGCCCGGGTTTGTGCGAGGTCGCGTTTTAAACACGCGTTTTCTTTCAAAAGAACGTCTCGCGAAAATTGAATGGCTTGTTTTTCTCGTGATTGTTCTTCGAGCTTGACTGAGAGCAATTCAATCGCGCGCTCCTTACCCGCTTGTTTATGCAGTCTCTCGAAGGCGCTGAGCTCCTCTTGCGTGTCGGATAACGAACTATAATTTTGCTTTTGTATTGCCACCTTATCGTGCGGGGATTCATCCTGCAATTCATGCCAGAGTCTTAAGCTTGCAGGATAGTGCTCCCTGACGATTTCTTCGAAGAGACTGGCACCTGCACTTTGTCTTTGCAGTAGTCCCTCCTCGAACATAACCTTGTCGGCGGCACTAAGCTGCATGCCGAATTTTTCATTGATTGTGGCGATCAGCTTGTCCGGATTTTCTATGATTCCGTCCAGACACTGCAAAATGCAGCTCGATCTGTTGTTGCGCAAAAAGCGCAGGATATTTTCGTTGTACGCATGCCAGACTTCAATAGCAATGCGCGGATTGGATTTGAAAAACTCGTCGCCTCGCCGGAAGAGCGAATCGGCAACTTGCCACGGCGCGCGCACTGTGAAAAGAAATTTGGACCGGGGTGATATCTCGTGCCAGAAGTCGAGCAATAATGCCGCTCTCGGGTCCTTAAACCCCCACATGTCGAGGCAGGCATTCAAAGCTATTGTCTCCTGTGCATCGGCATAAAAGTGCGCCGGCACTTTGGTTATCGAATCGAAAATCCAGCCTTCGCGGCCATATCCCAGACTATTGAGAATGCGCTCGTGTAGCCTGACAAAGTCAAGGTTTTCAAAATATCCCCGGGGATTGCCAGGGGCGCCGGGATTGAGTCTTATACCCACATGCAACCCTGCTTTATTGAGCAATCCTGCAGTCAGCGATGTGCCCGAGCGATGCATTCCAGCAATGATCAGAGGCGCACTCCGTTTGCACAGACTGATCTCGGTTGCGGCATTTTGTCCGTTGGGAATTTCTGTCATTTGGTTTGTCCTGGCGCGGTCATGGCACGGGCTGCTGGCGAATGAAGTAAATCTCCGCCAACGGATTCGAATGCTGAAAAATACTCTGCGTCATAAAAATCGAAAGCGGCTGTAGAGCAGCCGGTCATGTAAGGTTTGGGCGCGCATCCGGTGAGGAAATGGTTGTTGCGTATTGAGATAAGCAAATCGAGCCACTCTTGGCAGTTTGTATTCAGCGGCGCGACGAAAGACCAGGCTCGGCCGGCGCTTCTTTCGGGCAGTGCGCCTACGGCCGGAACCAGCACTGGCAAACCCAGCTTGCATACTTCGCTAAAGGTGTATGAGAAGGTCTCGGCGCATTGGCCGGGAAACCAAACCAGATGAGGTGCAATTGCGGCAACTCGCTCCGGCAATTCTTGATCTGTGTATTTCCCGTGCACTGTCAATTCCGTAATCGGAACCGTAGTTAGAGGATATGCGCTGGAGCCGACCAGATGGAATGCTATCGGCAATTGCTTCTGTCTCGAGAGCAAGGCGCATTGCTCGAGCACGGCAGCACCTTTGTGATTGCCTATCGAACCCACAATCAGCACTTTCAAAAACTGCTCTCGGGCTAGTTTTTCCACAACAACCGGAACATTTACGGCGCCGGCACCGGGATGGTAGGCCGCCAGTACTTTCTTCTGCGGGTAAAAATGACGAAATCGCTGCTTGCAGTCGAGAGAAGGTGCGATCAATCTGTCAGCCCGGTCGACGACCCACGCATGTTTTTCTCTCCAGTCTGCCATGCCGGCCGTCGTTCTGAAATGGTCTGCCTGCAATTCCGAGCCTTTCAGATGAATTGTTGCGTTGCCTTCATCCGGCTCTCCGGCAAATTTCCCCGTTTCATCAGTCAAATGCAAAAGCGGAGAAAGTAAGTAGTAGTCGTGCAGAGTGAAGTCGAAAGGTACATCCAGAGCATCAATCAGACGTCTGAGATAAGGCTCGTTTTCCTGGACATTGTGGACATGAATGCGTTTTACTGCGAGCGATTGCAAAAATTTCGCCAATTCGCCAAATTGCTGGGAGGCATCGAATTCCACGCTGTGCGCGCTTTCAACGTGTGTGTCTGGGCAAAAAAGGTGAGAGAGCAGCACTTTCGAAGAGCCATTTGAAGCGGACGGTCTGAGCAACAAAACATTTGCTTTTCCCTCCAACAGTCTGCACAAATCAGCAATGTGCTTTCCTGTCCCACCCGGATCGGCCTGACCGAAGAACAATACGCTCGGCTTGCCGTTCATCACCGGCGTTCTAAGGTCGTCCAATTTGACTTGCGAAATAGGAGCAGGAGGCTCAATTTCCGGCACAGGGAAATACATTTGGGTACGCGCCGGCTGGCGACCTTCAAATATGCCATAAGTCACGTAGTGAAGAAGGGGATTGATGCCTCTAGCCACAACATCGGGATTTTGCTCGCGATAGAAAGCCATGTCGAAATTCGAATGGGGATTGAAATTGCTGTTTTTGGCTTTCAAGAAATACAAAAGAGGGTTATTCGTCGCTGATTGTTTTTCCTTTTCAGGCAGTTGCTGAAGATAATATTTGCTGTCGAAAAGCGGGTGGGGGCTGCAATTTGATGCTGCGCCCTCGCTAATGAAATGTTCTAGAGGATTGTCTGTCTTGAGATTGTTTTCGCTCAGATAATAATCAGGCTCAAAGAGAGGATGATGTTTTCGTTTTTCCTTCGCACCCTGCCCAAGAAAATGTGCGAGCGGATTGATGCAGGATTCGGCCGCATCAGGATTTTGCTCCAGGTAGAACGAAATATTGAAAAGTGGATGCGGATCTCGCAGTTGCCGCCAGCCGGAGGTAATAAAATGGACGAGCGGATTGATGCCGCTTTCCACTACATCCGGATTTTGCTCATTGTAGAAAGCAGTGTCGAAGAGAGGGTGGGGTTTTAGATCGTCTTTCCAGCCTTTGGAGACAAAGTGCACGAGCGGATTCTCCAAAGCCTCATCGCTATTCGTTTGCTTGATATAAAACGAAGCATCGAATAGCGGCCCTGGATTCCTGAGCTCTGCCGCTCCTTGCAGGACGTAGTGCACGTAGGGATCGACGCCGCTGTCTAATACATCCGGGTTGGTCTCACGATAGTATTCGGGATCGAAAATTGGAAAAAGCGCTGCAACCTTACTAATCCCGGCAGTTGTGATTGGCTCTTTTTTCTCAACCGGTGCTTCGGTTTCCGGCGGACTACTTTTGCTGTCCCTATCCTCGAAGATTGTGATTAGCGGTTCGTATTCGAAGTCTGTCTGACTGTGCGTCGCCAGCGGCGAGCAGTCAAATGTTTCGTCGAAGTAGTTGAGAAAGCTGGACCCTTCGGTAATGAAAGGGTCTGGAAATTTTTCCTGTATATCGACGCTGTTTTTGTATGCTTGACGGTGTTGTGCAGTGATGCGCATTCCATTATCGAATTTGCCATAGTGCCAAATCGTGTCAACCGGCGTTGCAGCGACCTTCATATGGCACTGCTCGAGATACCAATTTCTCAATATCGAAAGGCTGGGCATGTCTTTTCCATACCTATTCAGCATCAACAACTGATTGCCTGAATCTATTCCTGAATAGTGATAGAAAATCAGCGGGCGGCCGTTGACCGTAAAGCCTTGCTGAAGATCTCCTTCCACTTTTCTATGGGTGAGATTCCACGTGGCTACGTTGCATGCAAAGTCTTTCAGAATGTGCACGTCATCGAACATCGCAGGCACCAGGTCGGCCCAGCGCTGATCGGTGAAGAGATTGTTGGCCGTATCGTTAAAACAGTACTTGTGAAGGCGGTCTCGCCACCATCTTGCGAATCGTTTTCCTTCGCTGTTGCTGTTGACTCCCAGAAATCCGAGATTGAAAGCACCAAACTTGAGTGTGCACAATTCGTTGTCCACAACCGCTTCTTCTCTAAGCTCATGTTTGAGGAGATGAGGTGTAAGCAGTACCGAACAATTTGAAAGCGAACCCAAGAGCGCGGAAAGTGAGGAAAAAACAGCTATATCCGGATCGAAATACAGAACACCGTCGCAATCTTCTCTTTCGAGAAGCTTGCAAAGATAGAAGGCTTTTACTGCAGTGCATGTCTCTACCAGGTCATGCTGGAAGAGCCAGGATTTAAAATTGGGAATTCCCAGATTTTCGATCGATACTACTTCGTCGAATTCTTGCAATGATGCCAGATATGGCGAATCAGCCGGCTCTGCAAGCAAGAGCGATAGACGTGCCTCGGGTGCGTGCTTTCGCAATGAATCTGCCAGCACCCTGGCTTTGGGGAGGTAATTGGCCGCAGCGCTGGTGAAGACGTGAATAGCCATTGAAATTCATGCGTCAATCCAACCCGCCGAAGCGCCCTGATTTATCAGGTTGCGCAGTGAAGGCTGGTCGATATTGTTTTTGTATCGGGAGTCCGTCTTCTGGATATTGATCGATCGTGATTGCCGGAAAACCGTGCGATTCAGCTAATTTTCACTCACCAGAACGTTGCATTTGTAACACAAATTCTAGATGCTTATATGAGAAGCAAAATAATCTAACTTTGCCTGAGATTGGCTTATTGTGGTGTTTGCGTTGCATTTTCTCGAGCACGCAAAGAGTTTGACTGCATCACCCCTGGTGCCGCAACTGAAGCAGGCGAACGATCGCTCTACTTCTACTGACAGGTTGCGCCGAAGCCGGTCACGATTATGTGGATTGCTCCACCTTTGACACCGTTTGCCCGCCCTACCTGGCATGATTGATTGGTATTTCCACCCCAGTTGCTTACAGGCGCCCCGGTAAATGGAAATGTGCAGGAGTTGTTTGGTGTGCCTGAGCAAGAGCTTGGATTGTAGTTAGGATAAAGGAAATTGCAGGTCGTACCTTGCTGGCATGTGGGCTCTCCGCAGCATGGGCAGTTGAATGGATACACTCCAGGAATGTTGTTGTTGGCAGTCAGCGTCAGGCTGTTCGTTACAGCCGATGGAAATAGCGCACCACTATTGGCACTTATCGTCCAGCAGGGAGAGGGGCTGACGCCCGTGCAAGCGCCAGGGCTCGACGGGTCGATTGTACTGCCGTTGAATACATAATTCATCGTCATTTGAGAATTGACGCCGTTATTGCAGCTCATGTTGGCAGACTCTCCGGCGTTGCTTCCATTATTGAGCGACCACTCTGCTTGATTGTGCCCGCAGGGGTAGGTGGCGCTTGGGCAATTCGGCGTCGGAATTACACTTGTGCCGTTGCTTGCAGGGGTAAATGTGACGTTGCCGCTCCACTTCCCGGGACTTCTTATGCTGTATATGGCTGAAGGGGTTGAACCGCTCTGTGCCGGAATGAGAGCATATCCGAAGGTTTTGTCCGGTTTTCCATTAGGTAGAAATCCTGGATACGACCAGGTTACCGGAGTTGTCTTTGACCCATTGGCACCATAGAATGGAAAGATTCTGTCTACTTTCTTGCCATTGGCTAGTTGCACCCAAGCGTAAACGTCCTGTCCAGACGAGTTTCTCAAAACGATGCCAGTCTGTCCGGTGTAATATTCAGGAGGTACGATGATTTGCGGTGAAGCGCCGGCAGGGCCTGTGTTGGTGCTGTAAAAGACGGTGGACAATATCTTTCTGACAGGATTATCGTCGAGGCTAATCCCGTCTATTTTGAATGCGCCGGCTTCCTTCTTGGAGGGCGGGACGATGGCTATCTCTTTGATTGAGCTTCCGTTCTCAATTCCCCAGGATTCTTTATTGAAACTTACTTGCTTGAATCCGTCTTTTGACTGCTGTCCGGGTGCGCCTTCTTTGACGGTTAGAAAACTTGTGATGAAGGAACCGACCGGTGGTTTGTAGGTTACGAATGCTCTAGTATCTGGCGAACCTTTATACCAGAAGCTGAGGCGATCGAACTCCTTCAGTCCCGGCTGCCCGTTGGAATTGATAACGACGCCACAATGAGAGTCTTTGGAAATTGTGGACGTGTTTGTCGACAATAAATATGGGTTGCGCTTTCCGTAGTGCGTGCTCACCGCATTAAAATTCTTGGTCTGAGGGCTCTCGGCTACGATGAAGGGGGTGGCTGTTGGCCCTCCTTGTCCGCTCATGGCCTGAGCTATGGAGATAAGCCCGATCGGCGTCAATGACAATGCGGCCAGCAATGGAAGCCTTTTTAGCAGTCCGTTCGAGTGAATGCCCACAGATTCACCTCCGCTAGAAATGTAATTTTAATACCTTCCCCTGAAACTACCTATATCATCCGTCCAAAAAAGGTGTCAATCACCTATTCGAGTATTTCTCCACTTCGAATGGAGTAATAAAAATATCGGTCATAGCCTGGTTGTGCTGATACTACATGCAGTATCAACGCCGATGCATCTCCTGTGGTGACCTTGGCTTTGTAAAAACGGGAAGAGGACAGATCTGATTCGATTGTGTAGCACAACTCGTGCGGCACCA
>JAIETE010000178.1 GCA_019745505.1 Candidatus Obscuribacterales bacterium
CTCACGACTGCTCTCGATGCTTGTGAGGCTGACGGGCTCATACTTTGATGCCCGCGCCGGGACTTTGCCGCCCGCGGTTATTTGCGTTTCACACTGAAACTTACGACCTGCGGCGACGTCAACATAATAACAGTGCACATGACATCCGTGAGGATTTCGACGCTTTTGGAAACGGAATGTGTCCAATGCTTAGGAGAAAGTTCAAGCCTGTGGATGTCATAAGGGCCGATGATACAATCAGAAACTAATTAGATCTGTGCCTGAAGCCCATGGGCCGGGCTTGGCGAGGATTTTCCGCCTGAGCGATGGGATTTAAATAATCGCTGGAAACCGGCTCTGACAGTTCATTTAGGTAAGATCGTTTTTTGCAATCGTGGGAGTGAATATCGAATGTCGGAATCCTGGGAAGAGCGTACGCGAACCTGGCTGAAAGGACTTTTTGGAGACTCGAATGAGAAGCGCGTCAAGGCGCTGCAAGTGTACGTGGACAAGGCCAACAGCTTTGAGCCGGCAATGCAGAAGCTTAGCGACGAAGAGCTCCAAGGAAAGACCGCCGAGTTTCGCCGGCGCATCGATGAAGCGCTGAAGAATGTCCCGGACGTCAAGCTCATTCCCGACGATGCACCGAAGATGCCGGGTCAATTCCGCACGCAGAAGGACAAGGTTCTCGACGAAGTTTTGGAGCAAATGCTGCCCGAGGCTTTCGCTGTTGTGCGAGAAGCCGGACGGCGCGTTCTCAATATGCGCCATTTCGACGTGCAGCTCATGGGTGGTGCTGCCCTGCACTTCAACAAGATTTCCGAAATGCGCACCGGTGAAGGTAAGACTCTTGTCGCAACACTGCCTGTGTATCTCAATGCATTGACCGGCCGTGGCGTTCACGTCGTCACCGTCAATGATTACCTGGCTCGCCGCGACGCGGAGTGGATGGGACAGATTTATAAGTTTCTCGGTCTGACGGTCGGCTTGATTTACTCGCACCAGCCGGACGATGAGAAGTATGCCGCTTATCGCTGCGATATCAGCTACGGCACCAACCATGAATTCGGATTCGACTATCTGCGCGACAACATGCGCAAGTCGCTCGATCAGCTCGTGCAGCGCCCCTATTACTTTGCCGTCGTAGACGAAGTCGACAACATCCTCATCGACGAAGCGCGTACTCCGCTGATTATTTCCGGCTTCCCTACCGAGTCTTTCCAGGAAGTCTATCTCTCCTGCGCCAAAGTTGCTCCCATGTTGGAGCGCGGGCAGGACAAAGAGGATGAAGATTGCGACTACTGGGTGGACGAGAAGGGACACAGTATTCTGCTGACCGAACGCGGTCAGGATCGAGCCGAGCAATTCCTTGGCGTCACCGACTTGTTCGATATGCACTTCAACTATCATCACCACGTAGTGCAAGCGCTGAAAGCTAAAGAGCTCTACAAGCTCGACGTCAACTATGTAATTCGTCCGAACGAAGAAGGCAAAATGGAAGCCGTCATCGTTGATGAATTCACCGGACGTATGATGCAAGGACGCCGTTGGAGCGACGGTCTTCACCAAGCTGTCGAAGCGAAGGAAGGTATTCCTATTCAGGAAGAAACGCTCACTTACGCATCTATTACGTATCAGAATCTCTTCCGCCTTTACCCGAAACTCTCGGGTATGACCGGTACTGCGATGACTGAAGCCGCTGAATTCAACAAGATCTACAATCTCGATGTAGTTGCCATTCCGACAAACAAGACCGCGGTCAGAGGCGACCAGGCAGACGTCATCTATAAGACGGAGCTGCAAAAGTATATTTCCGTTATCGAGGAAATTGTCGAGTGTCACGAAGAGGGCCGTCCGGTACTGGTTGGAACCGTCAGTATCGAGAAGTCCGAATTGGTTGCGGAACTCTTGAGCAAGCCGCAGCAGATGGGTGAAGTCCTGCTGAAGAAGATTCAGAAGGTAATGGACTCGATCAAGAAAAACAATTTGTCCGGCGACAATATTGACGCTTTGAAAAAGCTGTTCGAGAGACCGGCCTTGATTGACACTTCCAAGATGGAAGAGACTTGCAAGCTACTCGAAAAGGAATTTCCGAAAAAAGAAGATTTCCTGGAGCGCATTTATTCGGCATTGCGCACTGCTCGCGTCGTATCGGCTGTGAGAAAGGGCATCCCGCACCACGTACTCAACGCTAAACATCACGAGAAAGAAGCGATGATCGTTGCTCAGGCGGGTCGCAAAGGCGCGGTCACGATCGCAACCAACATGGCTGGTCGCGGTACAGACATCCTGCTTGGTGGCAACCCGGAGTTTCAGGCGAAAGAGAAAGTTCTGAAAGACAATCCGAATTTGAGCGAAGAAGAGTTCGATGCGCGAGTCAAAGAATTAAAAGAGAAACTCAAAGTCGAGACAGACAGAGAACACGATGAAGTCGTCAAGATGGGCGGGCTTCATATCATCGGCACGGAGCGTCACGAAGCTCGCCGTATCGACAACCAGTTGAGAGGTCGTGCCGGCCGTCAAGGCGACCCTGGCTCGACGCGCTTCTTCCTTTCCCTGGAAGATCAATTGATGCGTATCTTCGGCGGAGACAAGATTGCTCGCCTGATGGAATTGATTCGCGCCGACGAAGAGATGCCGATTGAATCCGGCATGGTATCCAAATCCATCGAGAACGCGCAGAAGAAAGTAGAAGCGCACCACTTCGACATGCGTAAGCATGTTCTTCAATACGACGATGTTCTCAACACTCAGCGGGAAGTTATCTACCGTGAAAGACGGCGCCTGCTCGAGCGTGCGGATCTGCGTCAACAGGTCATTGATATGCTCAACGAGCATCTGGACATGCTCTTGGGCAGCTATATAGACTCCGATGCACCGCCGGAATTTTGGGAAGAAGATGGTCTTCCTGAGGTTGTTGCACTTCTGAAGAATGACATTCCCTTGCTCGAGGAGTTGAAGGACACCGAGTTGCATGGGCTTTCATACGACGACCTGCGCGCGGAACTCTGGAAGCAGATCAAGATGGCTTACGAAGTTCGTGAACAGCATATCGGCGCCGATCACATGCGTGAGATGGAAAGGCAGATTCTGCTCAACACCATTGACGGCAAATGGGTGGATTACCTGCACAACATCGATCTCTTGCGCGAAGGCATCCACTTGCGCGGTTACGGTCAGCGCGACCCTCTGCAAGAGTACAAGCGCGAAGCGTTCGACATGTTCAATCGACTGCTCAAGTCCATCAAAGAAGAGTCTATTCAGCTGATCTTCAGAGCGCAGCCCGTGATCATGGATATGGATGATCTCGAAGGGTTGATTCTCAATGAGTTGAAGAGCTTAGGTCAGGATGGCGACGCGCTTCCCGATCTCGATCAGCAGCAATTTGCGGATCTTGTCAGCGGCATTATTTCCGGCAAAAGTCCTGAAGAATTGGGATTGATCGGTAAGACCGACGACGAAGAAGATCTCGACTCGGACGCGGAAGACAATTTGAAAGGCGTCATGGAGCATCTCGGGGAGGTCGATTCCTTGAGCGGCGAAGTCAAATTTGGCGAAGACGCTCCTTCGAGCGATGCTCAGAATGGCACCAAGGGTGATGACAGCGACAAAAAGGCGGAAGTAAAATCCGAGTCTGGTTCGCGTAAATCCAAGAAGTCCTGATGCTCGCGCATGTGCTGAGCATGCGCCTGCTGTCGGGAGATCACTCGAGATTCTTTTTCTGAGAGTTCGTTAGTTGCGTTTGGAGTTTTCGAACAGTTCGGCTGCCGGTAGAAAAATGCGTATTCTTTCCTTTGATACAACAAACAATTGCGTCAGTATTGCTCTGCTCGAGGATGAAACAGTCGTCAGCGAGAGGCTTTTTGTCTCCTCGGGAGGAGAGAGACAGGAATCGGTAACTTTGTTGCTGCCTGCCATCGACGAAATGCTTCAGGAGGCATCCTGGAAAAAATCCGCGCTCGATTTGATTGCGGTGGGTATCGGACCGGGCAGTTTTACAGGAATTAGAATTGCCGTCGTCACGGCAAGAACGCTCGCTCAGGCTCTAAACCTGCCGCTGACAGGTGTTTCGCTGCTTGATTGTTATGCAGCGAAATTGGCTGAAATTGAAGGCGATCTGCCGGAATTTTCCGTCGTTCTTTCCGGCGGTCGAGGACACTTCTATTTTGCCTCCTACAAGAAGGTTGATTCTTCTGCAAATTCGAGCTGCTCAACAGTGGCTCTTGAGGAGGTGGTCGCTCCACAGCACGGAACGCTGCCGGACCTGAAGATTGCGCTGGCTTCCAGTAATACTTGGGCGGTCGACTCTTCTTCGATAGAATCGCTGTCCTCCGTGTCCGGAGCGCGAGCTGTAGAGCTGCCGAATTTGGCTAACATTGCAGCGTTTCAAGGCGTGCTTGCCTGTCGCAGAGTTGCACAGCGTAAATTGAAGAATGCGGCTTCTCTTGCTTCAACCGGCGTTTCGGAGGAAAATGGGCGCGGCGCTCTGCCTGCCGATACGAGGGAGTCATTGTTGAGCGACTATCCCTATCGCACCGTAGAGCCGCTCTACCTGAGGGGTGCGTCTGTAACGCTTAAGGGAAGCGATGGGAAAGCGACAGCGACAAATTGAGCTGAGGCTGCTCCAAAAGAGCGATTTAGACGAAGTGATGGAGATCGAGCCGGTCGCTTTCGGCAATCATCACTGGTCACGCCAATCGTTTGAAAATGAATTAGCCAATCGACTGGGATACTATTACGCCGCTATCGATGCTGAAACTAAGCAATTGGTCGGTTATTCCGGATACTGGTTGATAGCCGGCGATGAAGCGCATATAACGACGCTGGCTGTTCACCAAGATTACAGAAGGAAAAGAATTGGCGAAGTATTGCTGATCAACAATATTTTGACCTCCAGGCAGAAAGGCGCAAAGTGGCTGACACTGGAGGTGCGGGTCTCCAACGAGAAGGCCCAGGGTCTCTATTTTAAATTTGGTTTCAAGAATCTCGGAATTCGCCGCCATTACTACCAGGACAATAGCGAAGATGCACTTATGTTATGGACCGAGAATATTCTAAGGCCGGAGTACCTGGATCTCTTGAATGAGCGCATAGATGCGGCCAAACGCCTGGTCAGGGTGGAATGGATGGCCCCGGAAGAGTTTGAAAGCCCTTACGCCCGGGGGGAAGAGATTCCGGCAGCCGAGCAAAGACACGTGTAATTGACGCTTGACTATAGCCTTACTTAAAAGAGACAATAGGGCGTCAATGCGTGAGTGGTGCAAGAGCACAAAGTATATGCAGCGGGATATCCCGCACTTTTGCCATTCGTCATCGTCATCAAACGACGTGACGTGGAAACACTGAGAACGAATCACGTGCAGCTCGTAGTATTACCTCCAAAAGAACGAATCCAGACGCGGCGCTCTGTTCGCAAGTCGATCGTCGGTCAGGTCGTGCTGGTAATGATGGGAATCGAGCTTCTCGTTGCTGCCACCTTTACCTGCCTGGAAGTGCCTGTGCCGACCGGCAAGAACATGCGCGCTTCTATAGAGAAGGAAGTCTCGGTCATACAAGCGAGCATCCCGCAGCAAGTCACGGAAAAAATCGCCAAATACATTCCTGCGGTCAACAATATCCCGCAAGTTCAAGCGTCTTCTGAAATTCGCTATTCGATTTACACTCCCCAGACGCCTGTGGCGATTTTTGTCGGCTATACGCTGGGATGGCCGATAGCAACAATTGCTTGCGCCACATTCTTGATCCTGGGGCTGGTCGGACCACTCTTCAATTTTCACCCTTTTGCCAGCGGCGGCGGTGTGAATTATTATCTCGAGCCCGGATTCGGCTATCTTTTGGGCATGCTTGCCGCTACTTGGGCTGTCGGCTATATCACCAGAAGCTCCCGCACGTCTCTAAACCAGGTGCTGGCGGTAGCTGCGGGACTTGCCGCCGTTCATGTCGTGGGACTGGCATATTTACTTGGAACTTGTGTAGTATTGGCTGTTATTGAAGGTGTGGGTGTACAACCGGGTTGGCAGCAATGGCTGTTTCAAGAATTTCGCAATCTAAGCTGGTATCAGTTGCCGTACGATGCGCTGTTTGGGGTCTTAGCCGTGGGGGCGGGATTCCCGCTCAGGTGGCTCTCTGGGCGATTGATCGCGCCAGACATAGGAGCGAGAAACGACGCCATGAAGCAGAGAGAATACAGAGAGATGCTGGATTACTAGCTCTCAAAGGTCCTGTGTCTTCCGAATTTGCGCCAATGCCTGCCCCGCCGTCGCGTTTGAGCGAAGGTGCGGGTATTCTGCCGCGTGTTCTCAAATCGAAATCGACCTGGGTCGCTGCCGCATCATTATGTGCCGCAGGGGCTGCCGCCTACTATTATGCCCGCAAGATCGAACCGAAGAAATACAAGTTAGAAACAGTGCGCGTCATCACCGGTGATGGCAATTCCTGGCGTGGTCGCAATGGAAATGGAAAAGTCGTACACGCTGAAGAGCGTATACACAGGAAGCTCTTTCGCATTCTCCATTTGTCGGATTTGCACCTGGCCAAGCCGGAGGACGACAAAATTGATTTCATCCGCAAAATTACGGACGCGGATTTTGATTTGATTGTATTGACAGGTGATGTGTTCGAGGATCACTCCGGACTCGAATATGCTGAAAGGCTCTTGAGTCGCCGTCCTCGCTTGGGCGCATACGCTGTGCTCGGCAATCATGATTATTACGACTACACGATGTTCAACAAAATCGTAGGAAGAGTAATCAGAAAGTTTCGTCATCCGCGTGAAAAACGCGACGTTACGCCTTTTGTAGAAGCTTTGCAGAATGGCGGATTTGACGTTTTGCGAAACGAGTCGCGCTGTTTGAAAGAGCATGGTTTGCACATTGTCGGCATCGATTATCCCGGTATCGACGAATATGAGCTGCAAAGATTGGCTGCTCAAGCGCCTGAGTATCATCTCAAACTTTGTCTTTTCCATATGCCGAAGCGACTCCACTACATCACGAATGCTCGCATGCATCTGGCTCTAGGTGGGCATACTCACGGCGGGCAAGTGCGCATTCCCGGTGTCGGACCTCTGATCACGGACTCCGAGTTAGGGCGGCATGAGGCGTCTGGTCTTATCCGAAAGGGTGAAACTGCTTTTCACATCTCGCGTGGGCTGGGTGCGGATCCGCGTTCGAATATTCGCTTCTTCTGCCCGCCGGCGGCGACCATTATCGAAGTTCATCATCAGATGCCGCATGGCGTGTAAGGCCTATAGCTATGGATTTCCATATCATTCTTGGCGATAAGAATCCTGATCTCATTACTGCATGGGACCGAGCTTTTGAGGGATTACCGGACGTCAGGACTCGGGGTGGAAACATACTCATGGCCAGCGCAGATGCGCTTGTCAGTCCTGCCAATAGTTTTGGATTTATGGACGGCGGATTTGACTGGAGCATCAGCGAACTTTTCGAATGGAAAATTCAAGAACGAGTGCAGAGCGTCATTCGCAGCAAGCACGCAGGCGAACTTCTGGTTGGTCAGGCTGAAATCGTGGCGACTAATCATGAGAAATTTCCTTATCTAATCTGCGCACCGACAATGCGCATTCCGCAGAATGTGGAAAATTCCGTAAATGCCTTTCTGGCTATGAGGGCAATTCTTTTGAGCGTCGAGAGATTCAATCTCAAGGGCGTCGCCATCAAGTCTGTTGCTGTGCCGGGTTTGTGTACAGGTGTCGGCAAAATGCCTTTCGATCGTTGTGCCAGGCAAATGCGCGAAGCCTATGACCTTGTTTGCGGAAAAAGTTCCAACCAATATCGAAATCTGAAAGCCGCTATCGATGACGAGATTCGTTATAAAGCCTAGATCTCAGCCCAGGGCCAGTGCGCTTGCACTTGCCGCCACAGTGAAGTGACACTGTTTCGCATCAGCCTGACATCAACATATTCATTGTTTTCGACAAGCCTTGCTGTGATTTCGTTTTCCTGAAAAGAACCGCCCAAAGGGTTCATGCCGCTGTTGGAAAATTTTCCGTCAAAAATTACCGTGCGCATCGGGCGCCCCTTATTCACCCATTTTTCAGGTGTTTGAAAAACAATGTGCAAAGGCAGGTTGGTGTCCACTTTATTGACGGTGGCTTCCATGGTGGCACCGGTTCCCCAGTTCAATCTGCACTTCACGTTGGTGGCCAGACGATAGAGCGATAGCCTGACGATTTCTCGATCGCGCCCGCTTGTTGCATATTCTCCCGTTACATCAGAGATTGTCCAGAGAGTCCAGATGATGGTGAAAGCAACCAGCAAGCAGAGAATTATCAAATTCAAACGTCTCGACGGCCTTATCAAATGAGCGAATTTGCCCGGACGCTCTTGCTTTTGTTGACGGCGTCCGGTGAAGCCTTTTAATCCCAGAATGCCGTCGTCGAGAGGATCTTGGTCAGGTTTTCCACTTCCTGCTCGACGTCCACCACCGCCCGGATTGCCCGGAAGGTCATCAGTCGGTCGTCGTCGAGGGGGGCGATTCATCCGTCTTCAACTCATGGAATGTAGTCGGGCTGATGCTTGTATATGTACCGAATTGTGGCAGCGTCGTTATTCGAAATCACACCCCGACCATAATATACGCTCATCAAATCGTATGGATTGGTAGAGTGTTGGTCAATTCCCAGCGCGTGACCGAATTCATGCCCGGCCGATGCACGCATCTTTTCGTTGCTCATCGGATTGCCTTGCTGATTCGTAGTGCGCAGAAGAATGACGACCGGCTGAAAAAGCGGTTGTTTGCCCTGCATAACGAGCCTGTAATCGAAGATTTCTTTGGATGTGTATCCGCGAATATCATTGGCAAAAAGCCCCAGACCCAGTTTGTTGACGAAGTGGTGCGTCCAGAACACATAGATGTCGGCTTCCGAAGGATCGTTGGTTAGAACGAACTGAAAGAGCCCTTCGCGCTCAAATGCTTTCCAGTAATTGATGCCCTGTAGTGCAGCCTCGTAATGGGGCTCTACGAAGCCTTCTGATACAGGCAGGTTGTTTATCTGTCCGTTCTCGATAATCTCGGCAACCAGGTGCGGCCAGCGCTGTTTGCCGTCCACATTCGTGCGGGGAACACCCAATTCTTCATCCATGAAACCGTCAATACTGGAGCCGCGTGAAACAAAGACTTTCAGAGGCATCTGGTCAGCCACCCAGCGAACCACTTTGCCGTTGAACAGAGCCTGTGGGTAGACACCAGCCTGACCTGCCGCTGCCTGCCGGGCGCCGCCTCCTCCGGGTCGGGCGGGCGGCAGTTGTCTGCCGCCATAGCTGTTGCGAAATTGTGCCTGAGATGCCTGGGGAATCCAGGTCGCTACAAGTAATGCGGCAATGATTGCCGGTAGAAGAAAGAAGGCAGATCTCAAATGCATATTAAGGCTGAAAGCTTAACGGGTGTTAATTCTAAAGAGATAATACCCTAAACCTCTGCCCTTCATCTTTTGGAGCGCAGAGCGGTAGACGGTCGATTATCGGATACGGTGGTCGTCAATTCACCGCTACGCTTCTCTTGCTGCCCTTGACTTTATCGGACAGCTCTGGCTCCTCGAGAATTTTCTTGCGAAATTTGCAAAAGAATTTTCCGGAATTTTCTTGGTAGTCATGAGCTCGAATTGCGGTGGGCGCCCCCTTGTATCGCTTGGCAATAGGGGTGACGGGGTGGATGTCAACAGGAGGAATGGGAAAGGCCTGCCGACAGGGCGAATCGGGCTAAGCGTTGACCGGGCGGGACTTTCAACCCTTTGTCTCGGGAACATTGGGAGATTCTTGGCGTCTTCTGGCTTGTTATCGGCACTTTCCGGATGCCTGATAATTTGTGCTTATGTAAGACTGGCGTTAACAGGGAACCTTGAATATTTCGTTACGTCAATCTTGAACGAAAAGTAAAGGTAGGCAATGTTTTCGGGATTCTCGGGTACAACTGTATCAACGACATCGCAGATTCACCAGTTAGTGGGGCACTAGGGATAGAGCCTATCGGGGCAGCACCGATCCTGCGGACAATTTAAAGAATCAAAGCGGGAGTGCTCACAACAGCCCGCTTTTTTCTTGCTCTTTTTTGCATCCTGCTAATCGTCACTCATGCGATAACCGACACCATGCACGTTTTCAATCATCGAATCGGCTCCGGGGTCGTCGATTTTGCGGCGCAATTTCTTTATCAGAGTGCGCAGGCTCTCCGGTGAGCGCTCTGAGTCAGACTGCCAAACTCGGTCCAGCAAGGCTTCGGGGGAGAACACCTGACCTTTGTGGCGGATCAGAAACTCGAGAAGCGCGAATTCCATGCGCGCCAGGTGCAATTCTTCCTCTCCTTTGTACACGCGGAAGGAGCCGGGGTCCATTTGCAGATCGCGAAATTTGAGAGTGTTGTCGAGTGTCGTGCGCGGGCGTCGCAGCATGGCGCGCATGCGCGCAGATAGTTCTCTTAAATGAAAAGGCTTGGTCAGGTAGTCGTCGGCACCGCTGTCCAAGCCATCTTCCTTGTCCTTCAGTGCATTTCTTCCCGTGAGAATGAGCACAGGAGTCGGCCCGCCCATGGCGCGGAATTGCACCAGCACCTCTACTCCGCTGATTCCGGGCAGAGAAATGTCGAGAATGATCAAGTCATAGCTGCTCGATTTCAGCAAACTGAGCGCGTCTTCGCCCGTTTCTGCTACTTCGACTATATGGTGTTCGAAAGAGAGCCAATCCCTGACTGTTGTGACAAGGGAGGGATCATCTTCGACTATCAATATCTTGGCCATCGTTGCAATTATAATTGAGACGACACCTTGGGACTTTGTGCATGGCGCAACTCAATTTGAAAATCTCCCAGCGGGGATTTCTGCTCGTGTCGATACCACTGGTCTTCGAAATTATTTTCGTAAGCGTTTTGACTTCGCTGAATTATCAGTTGGAAGCTGAGATGCGCAGAGAGGCACATGCCAAAGATGTGGTCACAACAGTCTTCAAATTGCAGCGTGACATGCTCGATTGTGCTACTGCCGCTGCGTCTTTCAGCCTTACTAATGATGTCTATTCCGATGAAAGATTTCCCCTCGCTCAAAGATGGATCAAACAAGATCTGGAGCAACTGGACAGATTGATAGGCGATAATTTCGAGCAGGCACGCAAGTTGAAATATACGCACACTGTTGCCGAGCGCGGTCTGAAACTTTTCGATGACTTGAAAAACAGGAAGCCGCAATCGGCCACCTTGGATTCGTTGATAGGAACAGGTGCCACCTACGGAAGGGTGCGCAGTCTCGTCGGTCAATTGGGTGGTGCCACCCGCGATATCATCGAGGAAGAGGAAAGAATTCTTGCGCAGAGTCCCGTAATGCAGTCCCAGCATCGAGAAATGGTGCAGAAGGCTCTCATTCTAGGCGTTGGACTGAACGTCGTAATGGCCGTCATGCTGGCGATGTTTTTCAGCAAAGGAATTACAAAACGACTGGAAATCATGACTCAAAACAGTTTGAGAGTGGCGAAGGGCGAGCCCCTCAATGCCCCTGTCGACGGAGTGGATGAAATCGCTCAGCTCGATAAAACATTCCACCGAATGGTGGCTGATCTCAAGCAGGCTGAGCTGCACAAGCAACAACTTCTGCAAACCGTGTCGCACGATTTGCGCTCTCCTCTCAGCTCAGTGCGAGGTATTCTGACGCTGCTGTCGTCCGGCGCCATGGGACCATTGCCTGATAAGGCGCTGGATAAAGTAAAGATTGCCGAGTCCGATATCGAGCGTTTGATCAAGTTGATCACCGACCTGCTCGATCTGGAAAAGATCGCGGAAGGAAAAAGTGCGCTGGACCTATCTGCCGTGCCGGTTAAGCGACTGGTCGAGCGGGCTGTCAATTCAATCGTTGCATTGGCAGAGGAGAAGAGAATCAACATCAGTCGCACCATCGATCCTGTTCAGGTTCTTGCCGATGAGGACAGGTTGGTGCAGGTAATTGTCAATTTGCTTTCAAACGCAATCAAGTTTTCGCCTGACGGCGGCGAGATAGAGGTGGACGCTGAAGCCCAGGAGAACGGGACCATTGAAATAGTCGTGTCCGATCGAGGCAGAGGAGTGCCGGAAGAACTGCGCTCGAAAATCTTTGAAAGGTTCGAGCAAGTGCAAAAAAGCGATGCCATCGAAAGTGGTGGCTCAGGATTGGGATTGGCAATTTGCAAGTCCATAATAGAGCTGCATGGAGGGACTATCGGCATGCGTGAAAACCCAGGTGGGGGAAGTGCCTTCTGGTTTCGTGTGCCTTCCGCACCGTGTTGATATAGATAAGGGTGCATCTCAGTGGGATTTTTCACCGGGTCACTAAAAGGTCACAAACGAGATACCAAAAGGTCACAAACATTCCTTAACCTGGTTTCATCGGTCGTGAGAAACCGTGGGATCGGGAAGAGTCTGGGCGGTAGAAATATCGCCCGCCCCTCTTCAAAAGTTGCGCCAGCATCGTTTTTTCTTACTATCGAAGAAGCTGCAAGACGGAAGACCGAAATAGCTCAAAAGTATTTCGTCAACTTCCAACTTTCGACCACCGAACTTGTTGCTTCTGCCGCCCGACCTTGCAAGATCTGGAAATTTCCCCTTTAGCCTTGCGCGGCTTCACACACTTGCAAGTAGCACACAGCGCGAAGTAGTAGATAACTGCCACCGATAAACCACCCGAAGCGGCGAGGGTAAGACTTCGCCGGCGCTCTTTGCCTCGCGTGCTGGACGAGGTCCGAGTGTTTCGAGAAATCGCGCCATTCTAAAAACACGGCAAGGCATTTCGGCGCAAGCTGGCAGCTTTGCTTTTTCATTGCTGTTTGTCCTAACTGTTGAGGATAGATGTTCCGGACTTCCAGCCGGTAGTCTTTTTCGCTCTGCTTCTAGGACGAAGTCAAGCCGTCGCACAGCGACTGCACAAATTACTGATACTGCCGGTGATGGCATGCCTTCGCCGTCGGTAACCTTCGTTCACCCCGCCCACCAAGGAAGGTTAGTTTATGGCACCTCCAAATTCCGAATTCACCCCCAAACCTTACGCTTCGGAAGTGTCTGCATTACCGGCAGTACCGTATCAGCTGCCTTCTATAGAGGTCTTCACCGGTAAGCCCACGGCAGAGGAGAATCAAGCCAGGCGCTTCGAAGGGAATGGGTACAGCAATTCCGGCGGTTTGGACCCTGTACGCTTCGACACCTTTCGTCCTGCCGGACCTGTCAATTCTCATGACAGAGCCCAGTTGAAGGCAGAGGAGAGTGCTCAATTTATCGACTTCGGCGGGTCGAGGGTGCCTGATAGGCGTGGAGAATACCTCGGGCGAGACAAGGCGCATGCGGACAGAATCACCGAGATCAATTATGCCGGCAATATGAAATCGGCTCTCGTCGGCTACGCCAGTGACAGCGCGGTCACACCCAATCGAATCGACATTACCCAAAAGACCGCGGACGGTATGTTGAGTCGTACCAGTTATAGACAGGAAGAGAACGGTAAATGGGGCCTCTACGTCAACGACCTTCGCCTAACTCAATTGCCTGGCGAAGTCAAACTGGCTCAAGACGGTACGATTTCGCATGATACCGGCGATGGATACTGGCATACGGAACGCATTGACGGAACCGTGGCCGCGGAAAAACAGTTGTCCGGAGGTGCGCGTGTAGCCCTGGGTGGTGATGGCTCGGTTTGCCAGGTGAGCCGTCCTGACGGCTCCAGGGCCGAAGTGCAAAAGATCGCCGGGCAGCCCGTCAGGTTGAGCGAAACTGATGCGAGTGGAAATAGAGTCGATTGGAATTTCAGCGACGGGTCTTGGACGAGCGCGCAGAAACCTGGCGAGGTCAGAAAAAACATCAAGCTGTACGACAACGGACTGTTGTCTTTCGAAGCGGGCGAAACAAGGACTCATGTTCAGGGCAACGGAAACGAGCTGAAAGAAAGGACTGATCGAGAAAATTTCAAGTTCGATGACGGCGGGCGGTTAAAAGCTATCACCTACCCCAATGGCGATATTCGCAATGTGGTTTTTGAAGAGGGACGCGACAGAATCAAGTCCATGACCTATATCACCAAGGCGACGGGACAAACCAGCGAATATACCCGCATAGGCTCTGAAGAGAGATTCGACTACAAAATCACTGATGCCAAATCCGTGATTAAGGCCGGTAAGTGGAACGGAGGGATAGATTACGCTCCGGACGGCACCTTCACGATAAGAGATGGTGAGGGGAATGGGAGAAAAGTCGATGGGTTCGTCACTAAGACTCCTACTGATGGAAAGACTTATTTAGAGAAGAAGAACGCCGACGGATCGTCTCTGATATGCAATAAAGACAGAGAACTGCAGGCTGTTTTGCGCCCGGATAATTCGAAAGTCGAAGTGCAGAGAGAAGGAAGCCAGATAACAGGAGTCAGCCACACCGGAGCGGATGGAAGCAAAGTCAATTTCGCCTACGATGCCGGCACGAAGACCTGGTCTTGCGACAACGCGTCCATTCCATCCTCGAAGAATCAACCGATAGATGCTGCTGGAAATTTGAAATTCAAAACCGTCGACGGCTCGATGCACACGCTCGCCACAAACGGCAAAGAGCAGGTTGTCACCAGAGATGGTGCTACGCTCGAGCACAATTCCAGAGGCGAGTTGGAAAAAATCACACAGCGCAACGGTGAATTCCGCGTTATTCATCGCGAAGACGGCAGAGCCGTAGGCTTCAGTGACCATGACAAGAGTGGCGCTGTGAAGCGTGAATTGAAAGGTGTTTCTACTGCCAATCTGGACAAGAATGGAGATTTCAAATATGTCGATGCCGGCGGCTCTGCCGTCATCGA
>JAIETE010000158.1 GCA_019745505.1 Candidatus Obscuribacterales bacterium
GATTGGGTCTGGCTGTCGTTAAGGCGCTTGTCGACTCACATGGAGGCACTGTCGGTGTCGAGAGCGTGCTCGGCAAAGGCAGC
The DNA here is from genome assembly GCA_019745505.1 of Candidatus Obscuribacterales bacterium. Taxonomy (GTDB): domain Bacteria; phylum Cyanobacteriota; class Vampirovibrionia; order Obscuribacterales; family Obscuribacteraceae; genus QKMZ01. Next base: position 84 of record JAIETE010000158.1, read on the forward strand.
AGTTTTTGGGTCCGGCTTCCTGTGGCGGAGGGTCCGTCCTGATGCGTCTTTCTCTCAATCTCGTTTCGCGCAGCATTATCTTGACCGCATTTCTCATTTTCGGTCAGCTGGCATTTATTCTGGTTCTGTCCGAAGTATTGCGCGATTCACAAGAAAAAATTGAAAAGCAGTGGCGCTCGGAAAACCTTATCCGCCTGACGTTTTCCACTTGTCGTGCTTTTTCCGAACTTCTTGTTTTTGCTCACATGCCGTCCAATTTGCGTGAATTGACAGGCGTCGACGGACCTGGTTCTCTGGCGCGAGCCAAACGAGATACGGAATCATTGCGCACTCTGGCTGCCGAAGATCCTCTCAAGCGTGATGCGGTAAATCGTTTGCTGGCAGCGAACAACAACTTGATGCATCCAATCGAGACCGTAATCGAGCAAGCTGAGAAGGTGGACACTGCTCTTTCGTTTAGCGTTCCTCGAAGCTACAGGAGAAACCTCAGTCAAAACGGCAATGCTTTTGTGCAGGCTGTGGAGGAAATTGTCGACATTGAAAAACAACATCATGCGCGCGAGCATTCCAGTGCTCAGGCATTCTCCACCCTGACGGCCACACTGGTGGGGGCTGTTCTGGTCAGTATCGCAATGGCTGTTGTCTTAGGCTTCGCATATGCGATCTCAATCAGCCGCCCTCTCAAGCATTTGAGCGCCAATGCCAGGCTTCTTTCCGCGCAGAAGCAACTACAAGCGCAGCTGTCGCAGAATGACGAATTCGGCAGGTTGGATGACATTTTGCATGCCACCTCCAGAGAGATAGAAAGAACCCTTGCTCAGGAGCGAGAGACAATCGAGAATGCCGCCGATTTGATCTGTGCACTAGACGAAGACGGTAATTTCCTGACCGTGAATCCCTTTGCCCGCAAAATGCTGGGAATTGCTCCTGAAGACTTTGCCGGAGTAAATTTGCATGACTTGACTGTGGTCGAAGAGAGTCTTCTGGCCGACGAGCAGGTGAGAACCGCCGTCCGGTCTTCGCAAGTGCGCCAGTTTGAATTGCGCCTGAGGTGCGCTGATGGCAATGTCGCCGACACCAGATGGTCTTGCCTCTGGTCTCAGGCTGAGCGCAAGATCTTCTGCGTGGTGCGCGATGTTACCGAAGAGAAGAAAATTGAGCAGTTGAAGCAGGATTTCGCCAACATGATCAGCCATGATCTGCGCAGCCCGCTTATGGCAATGGGAAACTCTTTCACATTATTGAAGGCGGGCGTGAAGGGCCAACTATCTGCGGATGCTCTGAAAAGAATCGACTTGTCTGCTCGCAATGTCGATAAATTGATTGTTCTGGTCAACGATCTGCTCGATTTTCAAAAGTTGAAAGCAGGAAAAATGGAGTTGATTTTGCAAACCGAGTCCATGCAATCGATAATTAGAGATGCAGCCGAGCTCCTTGAAGAAACCGCCAGAGAGAAGAATGTTCGAATCGAGCTTGCAGAGGGAGACGATCAGTTATTGTGCGATCGCAATAAGCTTTTGCAAGCTGCAGCGAACCTGATTTCCAACGCCATTAAATTCAGCGGTGAGAATGGCCGAGTTTCGATATCCGTTCAATCTAGAGACGGCAGCATAGTATTCTCGGTCAGCGACACAGGTCCGGGCGTGCCCGAAGACTTTCAAAGGAGAATTTTTGAGCCTTTCGAGCAAGCTCCTTCCGGCAAGAAGAGCGAAGGGACCGGGCTGGGGCTGGCAATTTGCAAACTGGTTGTGGAAGCGCATGGAGGCACCGTGCGGGCGGAAAACCTGTCAGCCGTGACGCCTTCAGTCGCCGGCTCGACGGCGGGTGCGGGCAGCATTTTTACTGTGGAATTGCCGAGAAACGGCCCGCAAGCAGGCTCGGATGACGAGGCTTCAACTGCTTCTCAAAAGCTCTTCGAGGAAGGGACGGCTTGATGCGTATAACTGGGCTGAACATCACTCATAAGGGACTCTTGATGGTGCTCATCCCCGTTGTTTTCCAGTTGTTGTTTATTGCCGCTCTCAATATTCCCCTGCATCGTTTTGCGCACGAGCTGGAGTCCATGAGAATCGGCAAGAAGATCCTCTTTGCGATACAAGAGAACGAGATTGATTTGTCGAAAATGATTTGGGCTTTGATGGTAGGCGGCCCTCAGGAGAGCATTGGCTATATCGCCAACTATCACGAGAAGGTCGTTCGGCAGCATAAATGGTCCATGCAAAATCAAACCTCCGATCCGGAATTGCTCCAGTTGGCAAAGGAGGGGCGAAAAATTTGGAATATGTCCGAAGAAATGTGGATGTCCGATCCCACAGCAGGCGGGCAAGGCGGCGGCATGGGTTGGATAGGCATGCAGTCGAGTCAGAAAGGTTTTAAACTCTTCAGAGAGCAGCGGCTTTTGATGAATAAGGTTCTTGCTGTCGAGCGCCGGAAAGTCGCCCAGCAACCGGAAGAAATCGCCGCCCTGCGTAATACTCTCGTGCTCTTCTTATGGATTGGTTTCGGCATCAGCTGTCTGATTTCGCTCGCGCTCATGATGTATTTCTCGCGCGACATTGTCAATCGGTTGAACGGCATTGCTGAGAAAGCGCAGTTGCTCAGCTTCGGAAAGACCGTACAAGTTGAGAATATCGAAGCCGACGAAATCGGGCAATTAGAGAATACTATCGCGGCAACGTCTTTGAAGGTCGCCGAAATTCGCAATCGCCAGGCAGTTATCCTGGATAATTCCGCTGATGTAATTTGTTCGCTGGATGCGAAGCTCAAATTTGCTGCAGTAGGAGAGGCGGCAAGCAAAATCTGGGGACATACTCCCGATCAGCTCTTGGGTAAGTCGGTTCTTGCGATGCTCAGTGCCGATACGGTAGAAAGCACCAGCATTGCTCTCGAGCGAATTGCCGCCGGCAATGGTGATGGACGGGTGGAAAATGTCATCAAATGCGGCGACGGCAGTTTGAAGAATGCGGTGTGGATTGTTCTCTGGTCTCCGGAAAAACGAACATTCTTTTGCGTAGTGCATGATGTAACTGAATTGAGAAATGTCGAAAAGCTCAAGCAGCACTTCATCTCGGTAGCCAGTCATGATTTGCGAGCGCCGCTTACATCGGTAACGCTGAATGTCTCGATTCTTACGGAATCGATGAAGAATGAGCTCTCGCCCGGCATTATCACCGAGCTGGAACGTGTTCAGCACAGTGCTCAAAGACTTACGGATCTTGTCAATGAGCTTTTGGAGCTGGATAAGCTTGAAGCCGGAAGATTGTCTGTCGAACTGAAAAAGGTGTTGGCGTCCGATGCTTGCGAAGCCGCTCGGGATTTGCTCTTTGGATTGGCGCGGCAATCGGAACTTACTGTCACAGTGACAGAGGGCGATGCATTTGTCATGGCTGAAGATAAGCGGCTTGTGCAAATGATTTCCAATTTGCTGTCGAATGCGATCAAATTCTCGCCCCGCGGTGGCAACATAGAAATCGACGTTCGAGAAGAAGGTCAGTTCGCGGTAATCAGCATCAAGGACGAAGGTTGTGGGATGACCGCGAAAGAATGCGCGACTGTCTTCGAGAAGTTCAGTCAGGCTCGCTCGGCAAAAACCACATCTGCAAAAGGTACCGGACTCGGGCTTGCTGTTGTGAAAGCGCTCGCCGAAGCTCATGGTGGGCGCGTGGAAGTGGTAAGTGCCGTCGGCAAAGGCAGTACTTTCTCTCTCTTCATACCACTGGCTGCTTCTTCCGGTCGTGAGGAGGAGAGAGCTTGATGCGTCTGCGTGTGAATGTATTTTCTCGTGGATTGATCCTCGTGTCGCTGCCCATTTTCGGTCAGCTTATTTTCATTGTCGTCATTTCCTCGATGATGCAGCAAGCACAGTCATCTTTGGAGAAACAGTGGAAAGAAGAAAATCTGTTGCGCTCGGCTTTTTCGGTATGCCGCGAGTTTACGAACATCTTTCTCTATGTGCAGCTGCCTCCATACTTTCGCAACAGAATTGGTGTGGATGTCAGCTCGTCTGGCTTCACTTTGGCCAGGAAAGAGAGTGAGAAGCTCAGGGCGCTTGCTTTTGACGATCCCGAAAAGCGCGACTATGTCAATCGCGTGGTCGAATCATCTTCTTACATGCTCGATGTGCTCGAGAAAAGGGTTGATTCCAATCAATCTATGCCTATGAGTCCTTGGGGCTTCGCCTCTGCGCGGGAGATTGGACCAGGGATGCGCAGCTATGGCAAGGTCTTCTACGATGCCATTGAAGCGATAGTAAATATCGAGAAGAAAAAAGAATTAGCGACAAATCTCTACGTTAGCTCCTACGACAAGTTCAAAGGAAGTTTGATGATTCTGTCGGCGATCAGTATTGCGCTGGCCGTATTTGCAGGATACGTTTTTGCCGTGTCTATTCGCCGTCCACTGAGGCATGTGAGCGAGAACGGACGGCTTTTGGCTGAGCAGGCAGCGCTTTTGCCGGAGTTGCACGATGCCGATCAATTTTCGAGAATCGATGAATTGCTTCACACTGCGGCTCGGGAGATCGAGAATTTGCGCCTGAAAGAGAAGGAAGTAATCGAGAATGCGCAAGATTTGATTTGCACCTTCGATAAAAATGGAGTTTTTCTGGCAGTAAATCCTTTCGTGAGGCGCATGCTTGGATATGAGCCCGAGTTTGTCATTTCTACAAGTCTAGGTCGCTTTGCAAGCGAGGAGCAGAGGGCTATTGCTGAAGACCACATTCGTTCAGCCGCAGCGTCGACGAATATTCATGGATTTGAGCTGCAACTGATTCATGTCGACGGTGCAATAGTTGACACACGTTGGTCTTGTTTGTGGTCCGAAGCGGAAGAAAAGCTCTTTTGTGTTGTACGGGATGTCACCGAAGAAAAGCGCGTAGAGCGCCTGAAGCAGGACTTTACCGATATGATCAGTCACGACCTGCGCAGTCCTCTTATGGCGATGGGCAACGCTTTGACACTGATCAATGGCGGTGTCAAAGGTCAGGTTCCTGGTGCAGCAAAACCACGCATAGAGGCTTCCGCGAGAAACGTGGAGAGATTGATTGTTCTGGTCAACGATTTGTTGGATTTTCAAAAACTCAAAGCCGGCAAGATGGAGCTTGAATTGCAGCCTGAGACGCTTGAATCCATTGTTCTCGACGCTGTGGATCTGGTTGAGGAGTCGGCGCGCGATAAGAATGTTGTGCTGGATTTGCCTGAGGGCAAAACCGTTATCCACTGCGACCGCAATAAGCTTATGCAGACTGCAGTTAACTTGATATCGAACGCCATCAAATTTAGTCCGGCTGGTGGGAAAGTGGTGGTTGCAATTGAGAGAGGTCCTGACACTGTCTCACTCTACGTAAGCGATATGGGTCCTGGAATTCAGCCGGAATTTCTAGAGCGCATTTTTGAGCCCTTCGAGCAAGCGCCTTCCGAGAAGAAGAAAGAAGGAACCGGACTTGGTTTGGCAATTTGCAAACTTGTGGTGGAGGCGCACGGCGGTAGTATCACTGCTAAAAATCGTCAGAGTGAGCGTTTCGATGAAAATCCCATAGAGCAGTCAGGAGCGATATTCACAGTGGTTCTGCCGATGGATCCTTCGTGAAGAAGCGTGAATGCAAGGGGGCTTGCTTCTTCACGGTCGATTCACACTTGATGAGCTATCTTGCTGCTATCTCTTAGTGATGAGTCACTTGGAGTCTTCTCGACCTCTCCCAAAATAACTGCCAATCGATTGTCGGGACAATCGACGCATCAAGCCGATCTCCTTGAGCTGCAGCTCGAGTAGGTCGGCTCTTGTGGTGTCGTATACGGTGGCATTGCTAGCGTGGCTCGCAGAGCTTGCGTGGCTTCGGGAGCCCTATGAATCCGGTATCTGTGATTAGAAACGTCGCTAAGCTCGCTAAGCTCACTAAGCGACTATTCACTATTTGATGAACTGTAAAAAATATGTGTCTTGACTAAGAACAGCCTCAAATGGCAATGTCTAAATATCTTTCTTCTTCCTCGTTGTATCTGCGCGACCTCTCCTCAAAAAGCTCTCTCTCAGTCTAAAAGAGGCATAGAAACACAGCACGGTCGTGCTGCGGGTGCGTAGTCCTTATGTAAAGTCGTCGAATTGAAGCTTTGACTTAAACCGCTCCGGCAGTGGCTTTTCGATATGCGTTTGCCCTTGTGGACTTCTGAATCCGCTTGCCGGAGTGCTGCCTGAATTTTTGATTTCAGAACAATGGAGAACGTTTATGAGCAAGTCGAGTAAATGTGAATCGAACAACGATGAGACCCCGATTCGGTCGGAGTACGGGAAGATGCTTGATGCAGTGAGCGTGACGTTGAAGCGTGGAGGCAAGATGTCCGGCGGCGTGAGCGTGACGTTGAAGCGTGGAGGCAAGATGTCCGGCGGCGTGAGCGTCAAATTGACGCGCGGCGGAAGGATGACTGATGGATTGCTGGTGAAGTTTTACCGGCGCTAGTCTTCAATAGTTCAGCTGAAACTAACGAAATGCCGATGGCTTGATGGCAGCCTTGTTAGCGGATCTGTTTCTCTCAGAGAAACGCAAAGGGACCCGCTTGCTAGACTACCGGATCTATCGGCATTTTCGTCAAATTAAAGGAGACGGAAATGTGTATTGAATATATTCTGATCACCCTGCTTTTCTTTGCTGCCTACTTCGGTTCGCGTCGCTTGCTTGCGGAGGGCGAACTGGGAAGCGATAACCAGCTTGAATTCGACCATGCGCCAGTGGAAGAAGTGGACGATCTCCGATACTATCGAAATGCTTTGGCTGTTGCAGAGGACCTCCGTAAGAGTCGTGCTCTCTCGCTGAGTGCTGCTTCTGCGAATCTGCAGGAGGTGAAAATTTGGCGCGGATTTGCTGAGTTTACTATTCACTGTATCGAGAGAGCGCTCGCGGACAACTTTTGCGGTGTAGCCACCTCAATCTCTTTGAGTGACGATGCTGCGGTCTTGAGCCTAGCTTTGGAAAGTTACGAGGAATCTTACATCAGAAGTAGGCAGTCTTTGCATGTTCATATTGAAGAGGCTCGCCTGTACAGCAATGACCTGCTTAGTCATGCCAAGCAGCTTGGTGAATGGGTTCAGAGGAAGGCTCCCTACATTCACCAAATGGCATCATCTCACATCGGTAGGCTGGGGAAAGAAGCGAGGGAAGTCCGGGACGCAACTGTCAAGATGCTTGAGGAGGGCAACAGAGATCCTGCATTCACTTCGGCTGAGTTTCTTTCGCCGCAGGTGATTGAGTTTCGAGAAAAACTCGTAGCACTGCGCAGCAAGATTAGCTCAGATATTGCTGCCTAAGCGAAGGGCGATTTGTAATTCTTGGAATCGAAGCGCTGTCACAAATTCACCAAGATCTGTGCAAATGTCAACAAGAGCCGCACTCAAGTCTGCGATGTAGCGTCGACCTCTGGTGAGGAAGGAGGCGCATACTTTGCGCTTCTTTCCTCATCGCTTTTTTTATGTTGTATAACTATGGATTGTAGTAGGGCGGCGAATTTGGGTATGACTTCAATGAACAGTGCCCTGACCATAGGCGGATGCACTGGGACCGCCGGCTTCCAGCCGGCTTGAGGCCGCATTGATGCCACATGCCTAAACGTTTTTGCTTTGTCTCGATTGTATAGGGCGCATGCAATGCGCCAGCTACGAAAGACGGTCGACGCATGGCGTCGACACTTCACTTGTGAACTCGTACGAATCTGGAAGCGCACATGTTCGCGAATATATGGCGCATTCTTAAAACGACTGCCGGCTGGTTCGCGACGTTCGCGCAAGTCGCTGGGCTTCGATAAGCACAAGACTTCGGTTTAACTGAAACTATCAGAGATTGCTTCTTATGTTCCATTGCATGCGTGGGCATTTTTGAGTTAGCCATAGATATCATCTCTACTTCTCTAGCGCGAAAGGAAACAGCTAAAAGCTAAGTCCGTCAAGACCTCCAGCAGTTCAACAAGAAAGTTTCAGGCGCTACAGCGTTTTTGTAGCCGCCCAAATCGTTTTGTGACCGCGTTATGCACTTGCAACAGCATCTGCAGATTCCGCGGTCTTTTCAGTTTCACGACCCAAACAACAAGAAGAAAAACATGAAATCGAAACTGTTCAGCATCGCTCTGGCACTCGTTGCGGTTGCGACCTTGTTCCTCGTCAGCACCGGCTCGGCCTACGCCGACTATCCCTACCGCGGAAACGTCCACGGTGGACACGTTCATCACGGCAGCCACGTCCACTACTCTCCGGTTTACCGTGGTGGCGGCGTCAATTTCGGCGGGGGAGTCGGATTGACCTTTGGTCGCGGTGGCGTCGGACTGAGCATCGGCAGCGGCTACGCTCCGTCGCGGTTCTACTACCAGCCGAATGTGTACGGGCCGAATTACCGGCCGAACTACGGTCAGTACTACCGATATGCTCCTCCCGTTGTCGTGCCCCGATACAACTATGGTCAGTACCGGCAGTTCTACATCGACCCGAGCAATTACCAGCGCAACACTGCGCCTTACTCTTACCCGACTACCACGCCTTACGGCACTGGTGTCGACCGCAACGAGTTTCTCCGCTTTCAACAAGAAACCCGAGATCAGTTGCGGCAACTGAGCGACCAGCAGCGGCGCAGCAATGCTGAGCAGCAACAGCTCGAACGCAACCAGCAACAGCTGGAGCGTGGACAGCAGGTGCTGCAACGCGGGCAGAACGAGCTCGAGCGCGAATTGCAGGACATTCAAAACATGCTTCGCAAGTGATCTCGTATGCGCTGCATGAGAGTGTGTGACTGTTCTACCATTTCTTTCCCTGGCGGAATGCGCCGAAGCACTAGAAAGTTGTTTATGTTGAAAAGTTCGCAACCTGTCGTCGGTCTGATTGACACTGCTGATGGTGGCAAAGACCATCAGCTGCAACTCTGGATTGAAAGCAATCAGGGCGGATACGTATTCGTGATTCGCTCTCAGTATCAGCCGGGCGGAAAGCCTGCGCGGCGCTGTGAGCTGGATCGCGGTCGCAACAGCCTTGATTATGATGCAGTCTTGTCCGCTGGACGGGCTGCGCTCGATAAGGCGAAAGAGCCGTCAAGCAGCGCTGCTATTGCGCCGCCGACCGCTGCGTAACTGCTTAGGACCGGAGGGAAGGCGAGTGGGGTGGCTACCACTCGCCTTCTCTTTTGGGTTCCTGGGTTTCATCTTTTCACAGTCTCACTATTATTCTTGGGCGCATTTATACTGTACGTGATAGTGTATAGGCGCAAAAATTCAAAGTAGCCAGTCTAGATTTAAGGTTGTCTTGCCTAACTGCGCCTGGGGAGCCCAGTGGCTCCCCGCGATTTTGAACGCCTGTGCGAGAGCTTCAGTTCAGGCGTGAGGATTTTTCACCGTTCCACAGCGATCGAGGAAGCGTATGCCGAGCTTGGACGCCGCGATATAGGATTGGTCTTTAAGCTTGCACATTTCATTGCAGGTTGCGTTCAGATGTATGGCCATCTCCTTCATCTTCGCCCCGAACTTCTGGCTGGGATTATCCCGCCACTTGCGCAGTTGCGAGCGTGCTCGGTAGAGTGCCGCTTCGTTGTCGACTATGCTTTTGAGGATTTCCGGAGGCAAGGGCGAGTCCTTCACTGCGCGACGCATCGGTGCAATGTGCTCCACAGCGATGCCGACCTGGTCGATGAGTTCGCTTAGAACATATTGCCGAACCTGGTACGGCGTTTGCGGCATGCTGAGTTCTGCCAATACCTGCTCGAACGACCTCATCATCGCTTCTTGTTCTTTGATTAAGCGATCTAGCTTTCCTTCGACTTTTACTTTGTGCTCACCGCGAAAAACGCCTCTTAGCCTCCCTGCGTTGTACTCGAGCCGCTGCTTGACTGCATTCATTTCACTGAGGGCGAAACTGATGGCCGACCTCTGGCGATTGCCGTGATGCATGTTGTTGATGATCGACCACATTTCGTCGTCCAGAACAATGTCGTGCCTCTGGACCCTGTTGAGAGCGGCGATGACGTTGCAAGCCACTTCCGCTTGCCTTGAGACGTCCTCGAGTATGGCAAAGAAGGCGTTTGTGCCATACCAGACTGCGGCGATCGCCTGTACTTCGGGCTTGTCGCCGATGAATTCACCCTCTTGAGTTTTGAAGCTTCGGTCGAGATAGTATCCCCAGGAAAGCGTGTTGCCGTCTATCGTATATTGACGAAGATCAATGGTGTGTTCAAAGCGATTTATGTTGCGCAGCCACTTTCGTCGCTCGCTAGACGCGACTTCATCGTCGATTGCAGGCATGGCGATCTCCTGTGATTTGCTACTAGAGAGAGAACTAGAGGCGAGCGCCGAACCGAAGCGCGGCACTCGCCCACACGTCATTGCCGTTTAGTTATTTCGCGAGCAGTCCTTTTGCTTTCTTTTCGCAAAGGAGAGTCTCGACTTCCTTATCACCGAAGAGGTTCTCGTAACCCGAACCGGGGCATTCGAGAGCCCACTGGTACATTGCCGCCATGCGAGCCGGATCGCTGACAAGCGGCTTTTCCTGGCGCACGGCGTCGAGAGCTTCGACAATCACCGCGGCCATCTTCTTGTACAACTTCTCAATGGTCTTGCCGATTTCTCCTGGAGTTTTCGCCCCCTGATATTCAGCCATACCATGGAGTTTCACCACCTTCGAACGCGGCCAGCTCGTCGCCATCAGGTTCCAGGGATCCTGTTCCTGATTGCCTTCGCCCGCAGCGCGGAAGTCGGTGCGAAGAATGACGCTGGGAATATCGATCATCTTCGCGTAGATGAACTCGACCACCGTGCCGGCGTCGAGATTCGATCCATCGAAGTTGAAGATGGCCATGTCGCACGTCATCACGTGCTTGAGGTCAACGTTGCGAATGTCGACCGTGCGATGCACCGGCTCTTCGAGGTCCTGCGGGAGGACGCATTGATAGCGCCCGCGGGAAACCGACTTGATGTATTTGGCCAGAAGGGCATTACCGATCAGGTCTTTATGCGTCCAGAGGTCGCCCGCGAGATAAATCGTATAGGGACGCTTACCACGCGTGCTGTTCTTGTGGGCGGCGTTGTTCGAGGTCTGAGTCGTGTTGTTGCGCTTGGTCATTGGAACACCTTTTGCGGATTGCGCAGGAGTTCCAAGTTGGCCAATCAAGACCTGACATGCCGAAGCATCTGTCGAAACATCCGTACTGACGGATGTTGTTTTCCAGAGCTTTCATTGCAAATAGCCTTTTTTTTGGCGGCAGGAACTTCCTGTGCCGTTGTGCTATTTGCGCCAGGTATCCGTCATCGAGCGAGTGCTAAGCTCGGTCGTGCTGCCCTGGCTCAATCAAGCGTTCTTCGCGCCTGCTTCCATACCGGCCGTCGAAGTCCTCCACCGCTAGCGGCGATAGAGAATGCTTCGAGAGAGAGAGTCGGATTGGAAGACGAGGTTTGTTTCTGGGGAAACTACATGGAGAACGGTTGATACCAAACGTTATCGACTTCCCGCCGCGAAATCCAGGAATTTTGGCTCAAGAAGATAAAAACTCGCGATCTGTCTTGGCGCGGCTTGCGCCACCATCTGTGGTATCAAAGCGCAAATGCCCGATACGAATGTATCGAGCTGTAAAGTTGTTGGAGGTGGAGAAGAAAAGAACGCAGCAGCAACTTAGCGCTTCACTCATGAAGTTAGCGTGAACTCGAGCAAAGTCTATTTTGGCATCGCAAAAAACAGGGCCGCGGGCAGTGCCAGTCCACCGGCGATGAAAAGAGAAAGTGCCAAAAACAGTTTTCTTTTCTCATCCCACAGCGTCAGTCCCCAGTAGAGACAACCGCAAGCGATATTGAACAAACTCATGCCCGCTTTGCCGAAGAGGATGGCCAACAAAGCGAGAAAGAATGGGGCTATAAGAATCCACAGAGCGCAGAAGGTTTGCCCCATCGCCGCGCCAACTGGGTGCATGTATTTTGAAGGAGGCTCGGAAAGTCCTTCCTTCCAGCACTCGAATGCCATTGCCAAATAGAAATACGCAAGCGGCCCGTATGCCGCAATCGTCAACAACAGCTCGAACAGCGAAGAGTTGAGAGACATGAAATTCCTCGTCGTTTGGATTTATTACTTGCCACTCAATTTCATGCCGGCACGCGACAAAATCGAACAACGTTAGTTGTTTTTTTGAGTGTCAGTTTGGGTTCGCAAGATTGTCTCTAAAGCCTTTATCCCGCATTGAGGCGCAAAGTAATATGCCCTCAGTTTAAGATTCCGAGCCATTGGCAAAAAGTTCTTTTGGTCTTATATGTGCTGCAATAGACACGCTCAGTGACTTTGATCTCCAAAGTCCGTTGGCGTGTCTATTGGTGGATAGGTTGTCCTTGGCGAAACCGGTTGATTTTGTCCTAGTTCGTCTTCTTCACCTCTTCCAACGCATCTTTCTTGGCGTCTGCCTTGTCTTCAATCGCTTGCTTGGTTGCTTCGGCCGAGGTCTCTACTTGTTTTTTGGTCAAGTCAGCTCTCTCTTCAACCAGTTCTTTTGTGCGGTCGGCATTTTCTTCGACTTGATCTTTTGTTCGGTCGGCAGCCTTATCGACGCTTTCCTTTTGAGCGTCGGCAGTCTTTTCGATTTGCTTTTGCTCTTCGGAAATTTGCTTGTCCGCTTCACTGCTGCAGCCGGTCATCACACCCACTGTGAGAAGGGCAATTAGCGCAAAACTCAAATCTTTTCTATTCATAAAAACAAAAACCTCTGTGGTAACTCAGGTGGGTGACTAGACGTCCCGCGATTAGTTCCCGGGTTTTTGTGCCAGTAAGTGCAAAATTTTCTCTGTATATACGATATGGAGTAATAGTACGCCTGATAAGAAAAAAAGACGACGGGAGTCGGCCTCGTTTAAGAGTCCGAACATCCCGCCGCCGTTTTCATGCTACGCAACAAATCCCATTGCCTGTGAGGCTCTGGAAAGTGTTCTGTCAGCCACGACTCGGGCGCGGTCACGTCCATCCCTTATCACCTGAAGCAAGCGCTCGGGCTCTGACATGAGCTCCTTGTAGCGTGCCTGAATCGGTGACAGGTAATTGACGATAGTCTCTGCAAGCAGAGGCTTGAACGCTCCGTAGCCCATGTCGGCGCATTCCCCAATCACTTCTTGCCGCGTCTTTCCTGAGAGGACTGCGTAAATGGTGAGCAGGTTGTGCACCTCCGGGCGTGCCGGGTTGTCGAATTCAAGACCGCGGATGCTGTCGGTCTTGGCGCTCTTGATCTTCTTGCGAATCACCTCCGGCGGGTCCATCAGATTGATGCGACTGGCGTCATTGGTGTCTGACTTGGACATCTTCTTGGTGCCGTCCGTCAAACTCATCACCTTGGCGGTCTCTGTCACCAGATACGGTGCGGGCAGGACGAGGACGTCTTTGCCTTTCCCGAAAAGACGGTTGAATCGCGAGGCGATATCGCGCGTCAGCTCCAGGTGCTGTTTCTGGTCGAGCCCGACAGGAACGAGGTCGGCGTCGTACAAGAGAATGTCCGCAGCCATGAGGACTGGGTAATCGAGCAGGGTCAGACTGGCGTCTTCACCTTCTTTCGCCTTCTCGCGAAACTGAATCATGCGTTTGAGCTGACCCACCGAAGTGATGGAGCCCAGCAGCCGAGCCAATTGCGAGTGTGCCGCCACATGCGACTGCACGAACAGAGTGGACTTTTGAGGGTCCAGTCCGCAGGCGAGATACAGGGCGGCGGTGGACAGCACGTGCTGCCCTAAGGTCTTGGGGTCGTAGTCCTCGGTAACTGCATGCAAGTCGGCAATGAAGAGAAAGACCTCATGCGCGTCTTGCAGTTCTATGGCGCCCTTAACGGCGCCAAAGATAGTTCCCGAGGTGAACGTTGCCGGTCGGGCGGACGCCCGAGAGGATGCGGTTTGCGTGTGTCGTTTTCATGACGTTCTCCTTGTGGGATTGTGACCGGTTTTAACCGGTCGGTGAATGGTGAACAGCTCGAGCCGCGCGTGATCAGCAGCGGCTGAGCTTGGCGTCGACCGCGTCGACCAGCGCCTGCCGCAAAGTGGCAAGCACGAGATCGGGGCGCGCCTGACTTCGGCCCTGGAAGGCGTAGGTCAGGTCGTATCCTTCGCCCTTGCCTTTCAGATGCAAGCGGCTATTTTGCGCTTCGCACAGCAAGCCCATGCACGAGCGCTCGTCGTCGCCGATGGAAAGGCTGAGAAAAGCGATTCTCAGAGCATCGGTAATTCCGAGCGCTACAAGAGCCTTGTTGCAGGCGATAGTCGAAACCTCGGCTACGCCGTATCGCCGGGTGTAATGCAGTCTGGAGATTGCCTCCAGCGATTCCATGTCTTCTTCCAGGACCGCCTGGCAGATGCTCAGAAGCAGACCGTCCTTGATGTTGGAGCGAAGCCACCACCAGATGCGCATGGCAGCGTCGTCGTTGTCATTGAGTTGTTGCATTTCCCCTCTTTCTTGCAGGACTGGGACCTGCAGTTTTCCAGTTTTCCAGTAGGCGTACAACAGTTTGCCCCCTATGCCCCCGCGGTCAGAATGCGAGCCGCGGCGCAGCCGAAGAGGACCAGATCGGAACAAAGTGGCTGCCGGTGTGGGGCTTGCCACGCCAGGTGATGTGGAACCAGGTGTCCTGCAGCCACTGCAGGAACGAGAGCTCGCCGCTGCGTCCATCCAAACGGAACTTCAAAAATCCGTTCGAGGCGCCCTTCGGCACGATGCGCT